>JAJRUH010000141.1 GCA_024277895.1 Bacteroidota bacterium
CATTCCTTTGGCATATAATGATATAATCAAAGATTCTATCCCCTCGGAAAGACGACTGCGTTTGGGAACTATCTGAGGCTGAAAATCAGATTTACGATCTCCGGGAACCTTGATGTCAAATTCCCCGTTTTCAGTTTTAATTTTCTTTTTTCCGTATCCGTTACGGGTATTGTTTGCTTGGATGTTTTGAGCATGTTTGGGATAGCCTGAATGATCTTCAATTTCTCCTTCAAGCATTGATTCTACGCCTCGTTTATAGAGCTCATCCATGAAGTTCCCGAAATCATTAGAATCTTTAAATTGCTTTAAAAAATTACTGTTTAATAATTCTTCTTTTGTCATAATTCTGTGTTTTAGTTGATAAATATAATAATTTTCCCTCTTTCCTTCATTTTACGTAAAATGAAGGAAAGAGGGAAATCAACTTTACACAGTTTTTAGGATAGTGCTATAAACTTTTAACTTTCAACTAAATAATAACTGATAAAATAAAACATCTTTAAAACCTTCGCCGGTATTCAGCCATTGTTTTTTTGTTCCTGTATGCTTAAATCCGATTTTTTCAAATAATTTAATACTTGCCGTATTATCAAAACTTATATTGCAATAAATTTGGTTTAATCTCAGAATATTTTTACAATACATAATAATAAGGTGTATTGCCTGCTCGGCATAATTTTTTCTTTGTTCGTTTTTAACAATATAAATACCTATGCCCGCACGCAGGTGAATCGGCTCATAATCAAACAATTCTATAAGTCCTGCAATTTTTTTTTCTTTTACTGTTTCTATTATCAAACGAACTTGTTTTGTCGTAAAAATATCAAGATGTGAGTTTTCAATATATTTCTGCAATATGTACTTTGAAAAAGGCTGTAAACCGGTACTTATTTCCCATAATTCGACATTATTTTCTGTTTGATATAAAAAATTTATATCTTCAGGCTCTAATCCTCTGAGTCTTATTACGGAATTTTCAAGGGCTTTCATTAAAAAAGTTTTTACAAATGTAAAAAAAGATATATATTTCGGAATTATTTTTATTGCAAAAGGTTTGAATTAAAGGAATGCTTTTTGTTTTAATAATTTTTAAAATATTTTATAAGCTGTGCAACTATTTTTCTTTCTTTTAAGTCTCGTTGTTGAATAGTTATATTATAAATATGTCTGTTTTAATGAGTTATACTTATAACTTGTTGGGGCAGAGTTTATTATGTTGTATTTTAATGTTATTTTTTATAAATTTTATTCTGTTAAGTCCGGCAGAATAAAATAAAAAACTTAAAAAATTTAAATATAAAAACATGAAAAAGTTTTTAACCCTGATTTTGTTCGTTAGTTTAGGTTTATTTCTTAATGCCCAGACACGGCCTACAGCAAGTAATCAAACAGTAACAACTTTAGAAGACAATGATTATGTCTTTCTTGCCGGAGATTTCGGATATAATGATGCTGACGGTGATCCTATGGATCACATTCAAATTACACAGTTGGAATCTGTCGGCACATTATATTACGATATCAATGGTGATAATGTAATTGATGCCGGAGAAGATGTTTATCTTAATCAGAAAATTAATACAGCTGATATTCCGCGTTTAAAGTTCAGACCGAATCCTGATGGAAACGGTGCCGGATACGACCAGTTTCGTTTCCTTGTTAATGACGGTAAAGACGGTGACAGTTTTAGTACATACAGAATGACTATTGATGTAACTCCCGTAAACGATGAGCCTTCATTTACTTCCGGAGGAAATCCTCCGTCTGTTGCGGAAGATGCGGGAGCCCAAACCGTAAATAATTGGGCAACGGCTATTAGCGAAGGACCTGCAGATGAAAGCGGACAAACTTTAACTTTTCATGTTTCAAATAATAATAACGGACTTTTTTCGGTACAACCTGATGTTGATGCAGCAACAGGAGATTTAACATATACTCCTGCCGCAAATCAAAACGGCACGGCAACAGTTACTGTGTATTTAACAGATGACGGCGGAACTGCAAACGGAGGTGATGATACAAGCCCTTCAATTAATTTTACTATAACTGTAACTGCTGTTAATGATCCTCCCACAGGTGCAGATAATACGGTTACTCTTTATGAAAATTCAAATATAACATTTGCAACAGGGCATTTCGGTTATGCCGATGTTGAAGGTGATGCATTTGATCATATTGAAGTTACTACGGCTCCGGGTCTCGGAACTCTTTGGATTGACAGTGACGGTGACGGAACCGTTAACGGTGCGGAAGTTGCACTTAATTCTTCCGATGTTGTAAGTACCTTTGAAATTAATGCCGGACATCTGAAATATATGCCCCTTCCGGATGAAAACGGTTTGGGATATACTTCTTTTCAGTTTAGAGTTAATGACGGAACAGACTACAGTACGGCAACTTATACGATGACAATTGACGTAACTCCGGTTAACAGTGAACCTTCTTTTACTGCCGGAGGAAATATTACCCAAAATGAAGATGTAGGAGCTTATACATTCAGTAATTGGGCAACGGCAATTGATGCAGGAGCTCCTGACGAAGGCGGACAAACTTTAACATTTAATTTAACCAATGATAATAATGCTTTATTTTCAGTTCAACCTGCTGTTGATCCGTCCACAGGTGATTTAACTTTTACTACTGCTGCAAATGCCAACGGTGTGGCTAATGTTACTATTTGGCTTACCGATGACGGCGGAACTGCAAACGGCGGCGATGATACAAGTCCTTCAATTAATTTTACCATAACTATTACAGCTGTTAACGATCCGCCGACAGGGGCAGATAATACCGTAACTTGTCCTGAAAATTTATTTTATACATTCGCTTCCGGAGATTTCGGTTATTCTGATATAGAAGGAGATGCTTTTAATCAATTAGAGATTACGACTGTTCCCGCTCTCGGTACGCTGTGGGTTGATACTGACGGTGACGGAACCATGAACGGAGGAGAATCGCCTCTTGCCGCGGGAAATATTGTCAGTATAGCTGAAATTAATGCAAATCATCTAAGATATAGCCCTAATCCGGACGAAAACGGAACTCCTTATACAAATTTTGATTTCAGAGTTTATGACGGAACAGATTTCAGTACATTAAGTTATACAATTACAATTAATGTAACGGCTGTAAACAGTGAGCCGTCTTTTACCAAAGGTGCAGATCAAGTTATAACCGAAGATGCCGGTGCTCAAACCGTAAATGCCTGGGCTACAAATATTGATGACGGAGATGTTGAAGTCGTTCAAACTTTAACTTTTCATTTGTCGAATGATAATGCCGCTTTGTTTACCGTTCAACCTTCGGTTGATCCTTCATCCGGAGATTTAACATACACTCCTGCCGCAAATGCTTTCGGAGTAGCAAATGTAAGTATCTATCTTACCGATGACGGCGGAACTGCAAACGGAGGAGACGATACAAGTCCGACACAAACATTTACGATTACGATTAATGCTGTTAACGATGCTCCCGTTTTGGTAAATAATAATGTATTAACTGTTAATGAAGGTGATATTAATCAAATTATTTCTAATGCTTTATTGCAAGTTACCGATGTAGATAACACAACTGCGGAAATTGTTTATACCGTAACAATTCTTCCTGTGCACGGAACTTTATATGTAAGCGGAACTCCGGTTCCCGCAAACGGAACTTTTACTCAAGCTCAAATTGATGCAAATGCGATTACATATTCTAATAACGGCGACGAAAATAATACCGATAGTTTTACTTTTCAAGTATCTGACGGTGCAGGCGGTTCAATACCCGCTACCGTATTTAATATTAACATAAATCCCGTAAATGACGACCCGGTTTTTACTTCTTCACCCGTAACAACAGGAGCAGAAACAGTTCCTTATACATATAATATTACAACAACTGATGCCGACGGAGATCCTTTGGTTATTTCGGCTGTTTCCATTCCTGCTTGGTTGAATCTTGTTGATAACGGAAACGGAACGGCTACTTTATCCGGTACACCTCCGAGCGGAGCAGCTTTAAATAATCTTATAACAATATCCGTATCTGACGGAATAGCGGCGCCGGTTAATCAAACCTGGAATTTGGTAATAACTTCGGGTGTTACGGCTAATGCCGGAGTTGATGATACAACTTGTGTGAATAATCAATACACTTTAAACGGAAATCAACCGCCTGCCGGATATACAGGAACTTGGACGATTATTTCCGGTACGGGAAGTTTTGCTGATCCTACTTTATATAATACTTTGGTAACAGGATTAAACAGTGGACTTGCTCCTAATAACAGTAATACATTTCGCTGGACTTTATCAAATTCTGACGGAAGTTATGTAGTATGGGATGATGTCGTAATAATTAATAATACAGTAGTATCTTCTGTTACTGATATAAATAATGTTTGCGGAAGTAATGTAACACTTCAGGCAGATAATGCTCTTAATCCCGGAGAGTCAGGTTTATGGACTGTTGAAGGATTACCTTCTCCGGTTCCGGTAATTGCAAATCCGAACAATCGAACTACTGCCGTTTCCGGTTTGAACTTTAATACCAATCAATTTCGATGGACGGTAACGAAAGAAACTTGCTCAGATTATGCAATTATGAATGTGGATGTTATAGAAGTTTATGCAACGGCAGGTGCTCCTGCTGAAATTTGTTCGGAACCTTTTGTTGTTCAGGGAAATGATCCTGCCTTTCTCGGCGGAACAGGTGTTTGGACAGTTGGTGCCGGCGGCGGTGCTTTTGCAAATGCCAATACTCCTACCACAACAGTTACAGGTTCTAATCAGGATGTTGTAAATACTTATGTTTGGACCGTTACTGTTAACGGATGTTCAGCACAGGCAAGTGTCGATGTTCAAAATAATATTCCTACAACTGCGACCATAACAACTCCAAATCCAAGTACTTCTTGCGACGGAACTTATACAATATCTGCAACTCCTTCGGATGCAACTGACCCTAATGAAAGCGGTTACTGGACTACGGCTACGGCAGGTGTCCTTATTTCAAATGCTAATAATGCTACAACAGGTGTTACCAATTTACAAGAAGGTGCAAACCTTTTTACATGGCATATTACAAACGGAACTTGCCCTGAATCTACGGCTGACCTTACCATAAATTATTTCTATCCGCCTACGGTAGATGCCGGACCCGATGCAACTATTTGTGTGAATGATTACAGCCTTGCCGGAACTCCTCTTGAATCAGGGGAAACAGGTGTCTGGACTTTTACTACAGGAAGCGGTAACATCATTAATCCGAATTCTAATACTACTCTTGTTACAAATCTTCAAAGAGGGATAAATGTCTTGCAATGGACTGTCTCTCACGATATATGCTCGTCTGATGATATTGTTACTGTGAATAATATGTCTGTAGATGCTGTTATTGCTACAACCGATCCTTTAATTTCTTGTACCGATCCGTCTCCTTTGATTACGGCAAATAATCCTGCCACTCAAGATATTGCTAATCCTGCCACTGCAGCTAACGGTTTTTGGACTGTTCAGTCGGGAGGTGCAAATGTTGACAGCCCCTTATCATGGAATACAACAGTCAGTAATTTAGATCCCGGAGCAAATAATTTTATTTGGACAATTTCTAACGGAATTTGTATTGATTCGGATACAATTACTGTGATTAACAGTATTCCGACCCCTGCTGATGCAGGAAAAGATACTATTCTTTGTAGTACATTCTTGCCGAATTTACATGGAAGTAATTATGATGCAACTCGTGAAATCGGTTTTTGGAGAGTAATAGCCGGAGGTGCAACAATCACTGATGTTTCATTAGCAAATTCGTCTGTTTCAAATCTTGACTATAATTGTACTCCTTGGACACCTGATTGGTATTCCGGAGTAAATGCCGTAAATGTTTTTGAATGGGTTATCAGAAGAGGTACCTGTGAATCTACGGATCAAGTCAGGGTACTGAACGGTTTACCCGAACCTCCGGATGCAGGTATTGATACAACAGTTTGTGCCGGTGTCGTTAATCTTGATGCATTAGATGAAGCATCTTGTACTCAGGAACATTGGTGGGAACAATTACCCGATGTCGGAACTTTCTACGATCCTGAAACAGGAGCCGTAATTCCGGATAATGACAGAAATATGCCTTTTAACACGCATGTTGAGCCGATTCAAGACGGAATGACTCAATTTGTATGGCATAAACGAAATAATTTTACCGATTCTCAAGGTAATCCGATTACCTGTGAATTAACCGATACAGTTGAAATTACAAGTCTTGGTTTATATGAAGATGTACAAGCCGGAACAAATGATGCGGTTTGTCCGAATTATTATACTTTGAACGGAACAGATCCGGATACATTATTTTCTTCACCGCCCTACATAGCATATACTACCGGCGAATGGACTACTATTTTCGGTAACGGAAATTTTGATAATCCGTCAGTTCATAATACTACGGTCCGAAATATGGCTGCCTATACAAATATTTATCGTTGGACTATTACAAATCATGATGATAACTGCTTAATGTCTGATGATGTATATATATACAGCGGCAGACCTTCAAATGCAAATGCCGGACCCGACCAGGAAGTTTGTGTTGATCATACGGTGCTTTCGGCAAATGTTCCTGCAAGATATACCGATGCTTCTTGGACTGTTTTAACCGGAGGAGCTCATATTGTCGGTAATTCTTGTACTTTCTTTGCTTGTGATGCTTTAGCACAAGATTTAACTTCAGGTTTAAATACTTTTTTATGGACAGTTACAAATCAATATGACGGACCTTACGGAGGTTATACTGCAGGAAGTCCTTTAATTTGTACTTTAACGGATACTTTAAATGTAACTTACAGCGGAATAGTTGCTGATGCCGGTGCAGATAAATATATGTGTGCGGATACGGCTCAGCTTTCTGCAAATGTTCCCGTCGGTTCAACAGGAATTTGGTTCGGAGGTTCGGGAACTTTTGTTTCTTCGGGAACGAATACTTCAACTCTTGCAAATGATATTGTAAGAGGTTTATCAACAGGAAGAAATACCTTTACTTGGACTTTAACAAACGGAATATGCAGTAATTCGGATAATATTGTTGTATGGAATTTATTGCCTCCTACACCCAATGCCGATATTAATCAAACAATTTGTGATGATTCTACTTCATTAAATGCAAATAATGTTACGGGTCATTGGTATTTTGAAGATCCTGCTCCGCCGAATACGCTTTGGCAGGAAGGTTATTATTCAGGACATTGGTCAGCTTGGCCTTCCGGTGTTGTTACTTTTGAGAATACCAGTCTGACGAATACTTCCGTTACCGGAATACCTCAACAAAATGAAGTATCTTTTATTTGGCATTCCGTTCATGATTTTACCGATTATGTTGCGGGTGTAACTAAACAATGTGAACTAACCGATACAATGACTGTATTTAATAACTCTGTTGTTGCAGAAGCCGGTTCAGACGGTTTTGTTTGCGGAGTTGAAGGACCCGGTGCAACATATACTCTCGGTGCTACTCAAGTAAATGCTCCTATGTCAGGTTTTTGGTCTCCGGTAATAAACCCGGGACCTTCTGTAATTGTTACCCCTACGGCATATAATTCTTTGGTAACCGGAATGCAAAACGGTGATCATATTTATTCCTGGAATGTTTCTGCCACTCATAATGGTAAAACTTGTTCGACTTCCGATCAGGTTATTGTAAAAGTGAGAATACCGACTACATCGGTTGTTGCTTTACCGAAAACGTATGAAATTTGTGAAGATTATACAACATTGCAAGCAAATATTCCTGTAATGGGAACAGGAACTTGGACGGAAATTCCGGTTCCTTCCGGAACTATTGCAAATGCAAGTTCTAATGTTACTAATGTTACGGGTATAG
>JAJRUH010000142.1 GCA_024277895.1 Bacteroidota bacterium
ATATAAGGGAGTTGATATTATCAAGGAAATGATTAATAGTGCTCTTGACCCGACAGGCTATCTGAAATATCAAAATATTGAAGTTAATTATGCAATGTTTATTAAATCACAGAATATTTAAACCATAGCCTTTACTTCTTGTAACCCCTTCTTACCAAGTCTTTTAAACAACTTAATCCATTGATAAACTGAATTCTTATGAACTCCAAGTAAAAAAGCAATTTCATTTTGTTTTAAACACCTTTTATGCATGTTGATAGCACGAATTCTTATTGCTTCTTTTTCTTCTTTACTTGCTCTTCGTAAATCTATTTTTTCCATGCCATAAAGATAGAAAAAAATAACCAAAATATCACATTATTTAGACACCGACTTAATAAGAACAAAAATTAAGCTAAATTCATTTCAGAAGACCAAATTCCGTGTATATTACAGCCGCATTCTGCTTTGAGAATTTTAACATTTTCGGTTTTTATTTTAAACCCGGCATAACCCAATGCTTTTCCGGGCTCAAATTCAACATTTCCGACTAACTGATTATCAGCATATAATTTAATATAATCAATCCAATGTTCGGGAGTTGACGGATGAATAATTCCCGTACCGATGATAATTTTTATTTCCGTATAGCCCGAATTATCTTTTTTTCCGATTTTTATTTCCGGAGTGTGTTTTAATTCGGCTTTTGTCGGATTTTCAGGATCTTTAATCGTCATTTTATTACGATTGACAATTTTCTTATCCCGTTCGCTTAAAGGTTTATTTTCGGCATTTTTTAAACTGTCTTTTAATGCTTTTAACTCTTCGGCTTCTTTGTTTTTAGCTGTTTGAGTACAAGCACCTATTAATCCCGTACCGATTACGGCAGCAGATAGTCCTAATGTTTTAATAAGTTTTCTTCTGTCCATTTTGATATTTTAAAATTTATTCAAAACTATATAAATATGTTATAAAACACAAAAATATATCTGCTTACTGCTGAAAATTCTAAATAATTATCTGAGAAGAGTAACGCTGCCGGCTAATTCAAAAGGTGTACCGTTTAAAAAGAAACCGTCGGCACGCCAAACATAAACATCCTGCATCGCTCGAACACCTCTAAAATAACCGTTCCATCCTTTTGTAATATCATTGGTGTAAAACATTTTCTCACCCCAACGATTATAGATATACATTTCAAACGATTTTACGGATTAATATTCAGCAGGACCGAAAATATCATTAATTCCGTTTCCGTTCGGAGAAAATGCACTCGGAAAAACAATTTTCCCTTCAGGCAAAACTATTACTTGGGATGTTAAGGTAAGTGAATCTACACATTTATTGACAGAAGTTACGGTTAAGGTAATATCGTACGTCCCCGGAGCAGTATAATAATAAATCGGATTTTCTTCTTCTGAGTTGCCGCCGTCTCCGAATTTCCAATAAAACAAATCGGCATCGTCAGAACTCAAATTATTACAATGTATCGGTTGATTCGGAAGCATTACCGTATCGGGCATAACCTCAAAATTTACAGTCGGACTTTGAAATACATAAATAGTTGTATCTTTTGAATCAAAAGTATTGCAGTATCCGGTTGTGTTAAGTGTAACATTATATTCACCCGGTATATTATAAGTATATGAAAAATTGTTATCATAAATTATTGTTCCGTCTCCCATATCCCACTCAAATGTATCAATATACATTGATTGGTTTTCAAAATTAATTGTTACCGGAACACAAGATTGAGTCGTATCAATACTGAATATTGCTTCCGGTTGCATTGCCGTTACCGTAACAGTTTGTTGAACCGTATCCGAACACCATATATTATTTGCCGACAATTCAATATTATAACTTCCGCAATCATCATAAGTATGAGAACCAGGATTTTCATCGGAAGAAGTTCCGCCGTCGCCGAAATCCCAATTATAATTTGTATATCCGCCCGGACTGTTATTAGTAATCGTAATTTCTGATTGAGGAAAATATGCCGTTAAAGGATTTGCAGTAAAACTTAATTGAGGACGAGGATAAACGGTAATTATTCTTTCTGCCGTATCCAAGCAATTATTCGGAGAAACAGAATAAGCTGTTACCGTAAAATTAATCGGATTTAAAGTTGTATTAATAAACGTATGACTCGGCTCATTTTGTGTTACAGTTTCACCGTCACCGAAATCCCACAAATAAGTTGACCCGGGCGTTGTTCTGGTAAATTGAACAGTTAAAGGGCTGCAGCCGATACTGTCACTCACATCAAATAAAGAAGCATCCTGAGGAGAACCGATTGTTACAGGACTACCTACAACCGAGCAAAGGTTTGCATCCCTCACATAAGGAGTATATGTTCCGGGAGAAAGATTCCCTATTGTCTTATCAGATTGCCAATTAATTCCGTCAACAGAAAACTCAAAAGGATATGTACCGCCGGAAGTATTGATTGTAATTGTTCCGTCATCCGAGCCTACACATTGTTCATCTTCAGCAATAACACTTGTTATTATTAATGAATCAGGTTCATAAATTGATTTCGGATAAGAACTGCTCGTACAATTATTATCATCACGAACTTTTACAAAATAATCACCGGCAGATAAATTATTAAAAGTTCCTGTAATATCAGGAAAAGTTATTCCGTTATCAATAGAATAATGAAGCGTACCGGTACCTCCGTTTGCTGTTATCGTAATTATTCCGTCATCATTTCCGTAACACAAAATATCGGTTGTTTCAATATTTGTAATTTGAACACGTGAAGGCTGTGTAATTTTAACAGTATCCCAATTCATTGTATTATCAAGATAGGATGCCGGACAAAGATTTGCATCAAATATTGTAATATAGTAATTCCCCGGAGATAAATTTGAGAATATACCGCCGTTATCATAATAAGAATCTCCCTGATTTATTGAATACATATAATTCACAACTCCGCCGGAAGCATGTATGGTAATCTGTCCGTCGTTATCTCCGTAGCAACCGTCTATATTTTGAGCTGTAACAGAATCAATTGAGAGAGTATCAGGTTCGTTAATAACTACCAAAGGTCCCGGTTTCTCACAATTATAAAAATCTTTCACATAAGTTTGATAAGAACCTGCCGTTAATCCGTTAAAAAATGAACCTGAACTGTATGTTGTTCCGTTATTTATCGAAAAATAAACAGGTGTCTGTCCGCCTGTTGACGTTAAATTAATATAACCGGTTGCATCACCGTAACATTTTACATCTTGTTTTGCAACCAATGAAGGGATTAAAACATCGGGTTCGATAATTGTAACAGGGTCGCCTGTTGCCGTACAATTATTTGCATCTCTTATTACAATATTATAATTACCTGCAGCAAGTCCTGTAAAATCACCGTTATTGGAAAAATATGTTGTTCCTCCGTCAATAGAATACTCTACGGGGTCGGTTCCTCCGAGATAGTCAATATGAATTTCTCCGATTAAATCTCCGTGACATCCGTGAATATCTAATTTAGACTGATATGAAACCTGAAGAATATCCGGTTGTGTAATATGCACTAAATCACCTGCTTTTTTACAACCGTTTGCATCTTTTACAACTGTTTGATAATTTCCTGCAGATAATCCGGAAAAAATATTTGACGCTTGATAGGAAACTTCCCCGTCATCGGAATAGATTAAACCGGGAGTACCGCCGTGTGCATAGATTGTAATTTCTCCGTTCGACCCTCCGTAACAATCATTTACATTTACCCCGACAACAGAATCAATAACTAATTCGGCAGGTTGTCCCAAAATATGCATTCCGCCTGTTGTGATACATCCATGAGCATCTTTCACAACTATATTATATGTAGGTCCCGCAGATAAACCCGAAAGAATATTATTTACAAAAAAAGTAGTTCCGTTATCCGAAGAATAAGTTATTTGTCCTGTTCCTCCGTTTGCATTAACGGTAATTGTTCCTGTAGAATCTCCGTAACACTTAGGTTCAGATTCAACCTCAGAATTTATCACTAATTGCGCAGGTTCACCTATTTCGACTGTTCGCGTTTTAAATGTATCCGTACAACTATGAGAATCTCTGACAATCACATCATAGATTCCGGCAAATAAATTCGAAAAGTCATTACTTGCCTGATAATTTGTTCCGCCGTCAACGGAAAAATTATAAGCCGGAGTACCTCCGCCGTTTGTAACTATATGAATTGTTCCGTCATTTCCTCCGTAGCAAGTTGAAACATTAGTTGTTACAACATCAGTAATTAACAATAAATTAGGTTGTTCTATTAAGTGATCCTGACCGGGAATAACACATCCGTTAACGTCTCTTACGACAGTACTGTATGAATTTGAAGGCAGGTTATTGAAAATATTACTTGCCTGAAAAGTTGTTCCGGAATTAACTGAATATTCCAAAGGAGGAATTCCGCCGTGTGCCGTTATTGTAATTTGTCCCGTTGAATCTCCGAAGCAAGTTTGCACATCTGTTTTAGTTTCCGTATCAATTACAATCTGCGGCGGCTGCCCTACAGTTAAAGTATCTCCGTAGATAGTACACAGATTATCATCTTTAACAACAACAATATAACTTCCGGCATATAAATTATTGAAATTTCCGCCGTTATCATAATAATTTGTTGCTCCGTCAATCGAATAATATAAAGTACCCGTTCCTCCGGATGCATTTATTGTAATACTTCCCGTATGGTCTCCGAAACAAGTATTTACGTCGGATGCCGTTTGCGAATTTATGGTTACTGCAGGCGGTTCCGTTATTGTTAAATTACTTCCTGCAGTCGTACATCCGTTAGCATCCCTGACCCTCACGGAATAATTACCCGGGGTCAATGAAGGAAAATAATGCCCGGTTCCATATGTTGTTCCGCCGTCAATGGAATAGTATATAGTCGGAGTACCGCCTGTTGTTATAATTTCTATTATTCCGTTATCATCACCGTTACAACCTGTTACATCTGTTTTATTTTCAGCTGTAATAACTAATTCAAGAGGCTGTCCGACAGTAATTTCCGAACCGGCTTTAGTACAACTATGAGAATCTCTCACCATTACGTTATATGTTCCGGCTGCAAGACCGACAAAATTTCCTCCGTTAGCATAATAATTGATTCCGTTATCAACAGAATATTCCAATGCTCCCGTTCCTCCCGAAGCCGTAATTGTAATACTTCCGTTTGTATTTCCGTAACATCCGGTAACATCCGTATGCGTTTCATTACTTATTAAAATTTCCGGAGGTTCGTCAATATATGCAACATCAGAAACAATTACATTAAAAAAATCTTTCACAAATACAGAATATGCACCCGAAGTTAAACCGTTAAAAACATTTGACCCTTGATATGTAAGTCCTCCGTCAACAGAATATTCATAAGGAGCTGTTCCGTCTGAAACATAAACAGTTATTGTTCCGTCATTTCCTCCGTAGCAAGTTGTAACATCCGTTGTAACAATTGAATCAAGTGTAAGTGCCATAGGTTTAAGACCTGCACTTTCTATTTTATCCGGTAAAGAATATGCAGAGAGAGACAGACTTAACAACAAAAAAATTATATAAAAAGTTATTCGAGTTTTCATTCTTTTTTAATCAAAGATATTACCGTTCGGATAAAGACATTAATACATTTAAAAAAGTTGCATCTCTAATTTTTTAATATTAATTTAAGTTTATACAAATAAACAAAATCCTTTTATGAATACAAAAAATATTCCGGTAATACCTTAAATCCGCAAGTCTGATATATAAAGTATGATAGTCATCGTATCACTATTTCAACTTAAGTAAAAAAGGTTTAAGTCATACAGGTTGTTTGCCGGCACATTGATACGATGACTTGCGGCTTTAAGGTATTACCGACAAAATTAAGAACATACCGAATTTTAAATCCGGCACGTCAATTGAAATTCAAACAAATTGACAAATAAATTACTTAATTTTCTCAAATTCGGCAGTAAAATGTCTCATTATAGGAGCTTCGTATGTTATTTTCAAACCGTGTTTTGCTTCGTGTCGTGTATCAAATATTTTTTTACAAACCGCAGCAACATAATCCATATGGCTGTTTGTGTATGTTCTGCGCGGAATTGCTAACCTGACAAATTCCAAATTCGGATAACGATTTTCTCTCGTTACAGGGTCTCTGTCTGCTAAAACAGTTCCTATCTCCACTCCTCTTATCCCGCCGACAATATATAATTCAACGGCAACGGTTTGTGCAATGAATTCTTCTTTATTAATTTGCGGTAAAAATAACTTTGCATCAATAAAAACAGCATGACCGCCTATCGGATGCTGAATCGGAATACCGGCTTCAATTAACTTATTACCGAGATATTCTACTTGTTTAATCCTGGCTTCCAAAACTTCAAATTCCGTATTCTCATCCAATCCCTGTGCAAGAGCGTTCATATCCCTGCCGGACATTCCTCCGTATGTAATAAATCCTTCAAACATTATATTAAATGTAGATGCTTTTCTAAAAAGGTATTCACTGTTCATTCCGATAAAACCGCCCATATTAACAATTGCATCTTTTTTGCTGCTCATTGTCATTCCGTCGGCGTATTGATACATTTCTTTCACAATTTCTTTTATAGTTTTATTTTCATATCCTTTTTCACGAATTTTTATGAAATAAGCATTTTCCGCAAATCGAGCTGAATCATAAAAAACAGGAATACCGTATTTATCGGCAAGTTGTTTTACTTCTTTCATATTTTGTATAGAAACCGGTTGCCCGCCGGAAGAATTATTTGTAATTGTAACAATAATTAACGGAATTTTTTCTTTAGGGTTGGATTTTAAAACATTTTCCAGTTTATTCAAATCTACATTTCCTTTAAAAGGATGGTTTAGTGTTGTGTCAAAAGCTTCGTTAATTGTGCAGTCAATTGCTTTTGCTTTTCGGAATTCTATATGCCCTTTCGTGGTATCGAAATGAGAATTTCCGGGAATAATATCGCCTTCTTTTATCATTGCTGAAAATAATACATTTTCTGCTGCTCTGCCTTGATGAGTCGGCAAAAAATAATCAAAATCGAAGATACTTTTTATTGCTTCTTTCATTTTATAATAGGAAGATGCACCGGCATAACTTTCATCTCCGAGCATCATAGCCGACCATTGTTTGTCAGACATTGCACCGGTTCCGGAATCTGTAAGTAAATCAATATAAACTTGCGAACTTTTGAGTTTAAATAAATTGTATTTTGCTTCTTTTATCCATTGTTCACGTTCTTCTTGCGTACTTCGGTAAATTTGTTCTGTCATTTTAATTCTGTACGGTTCTGCATATGGTAATGTCATAATTTCAGTTTTTTAATTTCAATAAATTTTTTACATTTTTTTATGAAAATATTTTTTCGGGAAAGATTAGCTTATATGATAATTATCTCTCTCTTTTATACAAAGAAATAATTGTTTTTTTGTAATATTTAAATAAACGCTAAGCATATAATGCAAAAATAAAAAAAAATCCCTATTTCTTGGTATTGACAATTTAAAAATAAAACATATATTTGCATCTTTATATTTATTTAATCTAAATAAGAATGATTGTAAGTAAAACGACAAAGATTTCTGAAATAATTAAAGAGAATAAAAATGCAATTAATGTTATTGCATCTGTAAACAAGAATTTCAAGAAACTTGAAAATCCTTTTTTACGAAAACTTTTTGCACCAAGAGTAAGTATCAAAGATGCGGCAAAAATCGGAGGAACTACGATAAATGATATTTTAATAAAACTAAAAGAAATCGGTTTTAAAGTTGAGTTTACAGAAGAAAATAGAATTGAGGAAAATTTTAATAATTATAATAAAATGAAAAAAGATAAAATCGTAAAATTAGATGTTCGCCCCATTTTGGAAACGGGCACTGACCCCTACCACGCTATTATGGAAACATTAAAAACAATGAGTGAGAATGAAACATTATTGATAATAAATACTTTTGAGCCTGTACCTATACTTAATAAATTAAAAAGTCAAGGATACGAATACGAAGTAGAACGCCCGGACGAAAATACGGTTTATACTTATCTTTCAAAAAACGAAAATAATAAAGAACCTGAACAAACCGAAAACGAAAAAAATTCAGAATTTACTTTTGAAGAAGCAGAAAAAAAATATGCAGGCAAAATGCACGAAATAGATGTAAGAGATTTGGAAATGCCTATGCCTATGGTAACAATTTTAGAAGAAATTGAAAAAATATCGGATGATGAAGTACTTTATGTTCACCATAAAAGACTGCCGCAGTATCTTCTTCCGGAATTAAAAACAAGAGGTTGGAAATACGTCAATAAAGAAGTTGATAAAGATAATATGAAATTTATAATCTATAAAAATTAAACTATGCAAGCAGGATTAAGTACAAAAAATGCCCCGTCACCAAATGTTGTTTTACCGCATTATGCTGCAGGTGCAATATTCTTTATTATTGCATCCGTTCTGCTGTTTTTTGCATCTGATGATTTGGCAAACACATTTATAGGTCCGAAAATTTTAGGACTTACACACATTTTAGTTCTCGGCTGGATAACTGTTATAATTTTCGGAGCCCTGTACCAATTGATACCGGTAGTTATGGAAGTTAAATTATTTAGTGAAACTTTGGCACATATCAGTTTTTACACTTTGGTTACGGGAACTGTTTTATTAAGTTATACTTTTTGGAATAACTACATTAGCCAAACAATATACTTGCAAATCGGAGGAACTTTAATCTTTATTTCCGTAATTTTATTTGTTATTAATGTGTTATTCAGTGCTTTAAAAACAAAACAAAAAACACTCGAAAATACTTTTATAGTTACTTCTGCCGGATGGCTTTTATTAACTGTATTATTAGGAATTTTTATAACAATGAACCTTGTTTTTCATTTTGTTCCTAAATCTAATTTAGAATTGTTAAAAATTCACGTTCATTTCGGAATTATCGGTTGGTTTATAATGCTGGTAATCGGAGTTGCAAGCACACTGATGCCTATGTTTTTTATCGCACACAAACTCAATAGAACATACTTAAAATCAGCATATTACCTAACTAACGGAGGACTTATTATTTTAATCTTAACTTTATATTTCGATACAAATATTTTGTTTAAAATAACAGCCGGATTAATTCTTTTAACAGGAATTTTATTTTTTATAAAATATAATTTTGATGCCTATAAAAAACGATTGAGAAAAAAACTTGACATAGGAATGAAACTTTCTGTTTTTGCTTTCGTTCTATTATTTCTGACTTTGATTTTCGGAGTTTTATTAGTTCTTAACCTTAACATTTTTTCAAAAATTAACGGGAGCATTCATACAGCATACGGAATAAGTCTGATTTTGGGATTTTTAACATCCCTTATTTTAGGGCAAATGTATAAAACTCTTCCTTTTATTGTTTGGCTGAAACTATATCAAGATAAAGTAGGAAAGTTTAAAATTCCGATGCCGGCACACATATATTCAGCAAAAATTGCAGATTGGCATTACTATTCTTTTATTACGGCAATGATAATTATTTTGGCAGGTGTATTGCTCAAAGAAAGTATTCTTATCAAAATAAGTGCATTTGCGTTTTTTATTACCGCCTCATTATACACATTCAATACTTTTAAAATATTATTTCATAAAGATAAATCAGAACCTTTAAATTAAAATATTATGTTAGAAAATTTATCAATTACAGAAAAACAGATACTCGAAAAACTAAGAACTATTCCCGACCCGGAAGTAGAAGTAAATATTGTTGACTTAGGATTAATTTATGCAATTAAGCATTTTGAAGAAGATAAAAAAATTTATATTTTAATGACCCTATCTGCAAGAGGTTGCCCTGTAGGCGACACAATTATGCAACACGTAGAAACTGTTACGAAAGCTTTTTTGCCTGAATATGAAGTTGAGGTAGAATTAACTTGGGAACCCCAATGGACACCCGAGATGATTACTCCCGAAGGTAAGGCATTGCTAAATATGTAAAATTTAATAAACTAATTTAAAAAGACAGTAATTCATTAAATTGAATACTGTCTTTTTAAAGAAATATTTGTAAATTTGTAAAAGAATTTGATAAAATTTCACTAAACCTGAACTCCCGACAATAAATGGATAAAAACAAATTAGCATATTCCGAAGGATGGCTTTCTATATTTGCAAACATTGTTCTGTTCGGAATCAAATATTGGGCAGGAATTGTTTCTGGTTCTGTTGCATTGATAAGTGATGCTTGGCATTCGTTAAGTGACTCAATAAGCTCGGCAGCGATTATTATCGGAACAAAAATATCATCAAAACCGCCGGATAACAAACATCCTTTCGGTCACGGACGTGCCGAATTAATTACTTCTACATTAATCGGCGCATTTTTGGCAATTGTGGCATATAGTTTTTTTGTTGAATCCGTTAAATCTTTATTAAATCATAAGAAAGCCGTTTTCGGTACTTTATCAATTGTTGTTTTAATTATTTCAATTCTAATCAAAGAACTATCTGCTCAATACGCATTTTACACGGCAAGAAAAACCGGTTTTATCTCCCTCAAAGCCGACGGATGGCACCATCGTTCCGATGCAATTACTTCTGTTCTTATTCTTATCGGAATATTTATTAACCCGTATTTTCCGTTAATAGACGGAATTCTCGGAATTATTGTTTCATTTTTTATACTTTATACTGCTTATTCCATTATTAAAGAAACCTCAAGTGCCGTATTAGGAGAAGCTTGCAGCGAAGATTTTAAACAAAAACTAAAATTAATTGCAAATAAAATTGCCGGATTTGACGTAGAACTTCATCATATTCATTCTCATAATTACGGCAATCATAAAGAAATAACATTCCATATATATCTCCCTGAAAATATGACGGTTAAAGAAGCTCATAATATTGCCGAAACTATTGAAAAAGCATTATATAAAGAACAAAATATATTTGCTACGGTTCATATTGATGCAAAGTAAATTACAATTGTTAACCTTTTGCTAACCTGTTTTATTCTCAGTTTTAATATTTAGGTGTTTCTTTGCGGAAATTAAACACATAAAATTATTTAGGGCTTACTAAAAAGCTCATATGTGCAGTTGAACAGCAAAAATTTGGTAGTTTTATCAAAATATGTACAAGGGGTTCAAGATGTTTCATTCAAAAACATTGCACTTTATCACAAAAATACAAGTATAAAGCACTGTATTACAATATATTTAGCGTTTTTCAGCAAGCCATAATTATACAAGAACCCGTAAAAGCAATTACCGATGCTTCAGGAAATATTATTACTCCGGAAATTAAAGAAATTGCAATAATGTGGGGAGCATTTATAAATACAATAATAACTTTTATCATAGTTGCATTTGCAATTTTTATGGTTGTAAAAGGATATAATAAAATGAAGAAGAAAGAGGAAGAGAAACCTGCAACACCTCCCGCTCCTTCAAAAGAAGAAGAATTATTAACGGAAATACGCGATCTGTTGAAAAAATAATAATTAAACTTTGATGAAGTTTTACTAACTTTGTCAAAGTTTTTTTCATAAATTAAAACTGTAAAAATGGACAAATATATCGACAAAATTATTAATCTCGGAATTGAATACGGACCGAAATTAATCGGAGCAATTATTGTTCTTGTTATCGGGCTTTGGATAGTTAAAATAATAACCAAAGGTATTTCAAAATTAATGACAAAGAAGAAAACAGACCCGTCTTTGGCATCTTTCGTTAAAAGTTTAACAAATATTCTGCTCAAATTAATGCTGGTTATCAGTGTAATGGGAATGGTCGGCATTGAAATGACTTCATTTATTGCCGTTCTCGGTGCAGCCGGTCTTGCGGTAGGTATGGCATTATCCGGTACATTACAAAATTTTGCCGGAGGTGTTATGATATTAATTTTTAAACCTTTTAAAGTAGGTGATTTTATTGAAGCTCAAGGATATATAGGAACAGTATCGGAAATTCAGCTTTTTAATACAATTTTAAAAACTTTAGACAATAAAACTGTTATTATTCCTAACGGCGGACTTTCTACGGGTTCAATGATTAATTATTCAACCGAACCTACACGAAGAGTTGATTGGACTTTCGGAATAGGATACGGTGATGATATTGATAAAGCAAAATCGGTAATATTTAAACTTATAGAAGCGGACAATCGTATTTTGAAAGACCCCGAACCCTTTGTTGCAGTCAGCGAACTCGGAGACAGTTCGGTAAATTTTGCCGTAAGAGTTTGGGTAAAAAGCGAAAACTATTGGGGTGTATTTTTTGATATGAACGAAGCAATATATAAAACATTCAATTCTGAAGAACTTAACATACCTTATCCGCAAATGGACATCCATCTTCATCAAAATTAATTAACAAAAAAATTATTTAAAATGAGAAAAATTATTTTAATAACAATATTTACAATTTTCGCCGCTCAATTTTTATCGGCACAAGTAACAGAAAAAGAAAATGACCTTAAAAAGGTTAATACCGATACAATTAACGGTTGGAAAAAAGGCGGAATGTTTGCATTCACATTCGGACAAAGCAGCTTTACAAACTGGGCTTCCGGAGGAATAAATAATATTTCCGTGAACGGATTAGCCGGATTGTTTGCAAATTACAAAAAAGATAATTTAACTTGGGGCAACAGG
This sequence comes from Bacteroidota bacterium, assembly GCA_024277895.1. GTDB lineage: Bacteria > Bacteroidota > Bacteroidia > Bacteroidales > JAADGE01 > JAADGE01. Next base: position 12,616 of record JAJRUH010000142.1, read on the forward strand.
CTTGATTTAGGTTACGGTTTACAAATTTTGGGCACGGGAGATAATAAAGATACTCAAAAAACAGATGATAAATTTGATTTCTCGTCAAAACTCGGATTAAAAGCAGCAGATAAACTTTATTATGCAGCTTTAATGAATTTTAAAACACAATTTACAAACGGTTATGCATATCCTGACGATTCAGTTGCAATTTCAGGATTTATGGCTCCGGGATATTTGCTTTTTGCCGCAGGGATTGATTACAGACCTTCAAAAGTTTTGTCTGTTTTCATTGCTCCCCTCACATCTAAAACAACTTTTGTTAATAACCAAGAGCTTGCCGATGCCGGAGCATACGGAGTTGACCCGGGTAAAAACATAAGAAGCGAATTCGGTGGTTATTTAAAAGCAGTATATGCAAAAGACATTATGAAAAACGTAAATTTGAATACAAAACTCGGCTTATTTTCAAACTATTTGCATAATCCGCAAAATATTGACGTTGACTGGGAAGTGCTTATCGGAATGAAAATAAATAAATACATTACGGCAAATATCAGCACGCAATTGCTTTATGATGACGACATTATGGTTCCTTTAGAAGGCGGAGGGACAGGAAAACGCGTTCAGTTTAAAGAAATTCTCGGAATCGGTTTTTCTGTGAAATTCTAAAAAATATTTTTCTGTTAAATAAAATTAACTTTTCTTTGTATTCAAGAAAAATAAAAAAATGAATTTTTTACGAAATAATTGGTGGCATAACAAAATTTTAACTCAAGGAGAAATCTCTTTGCGATAGTTTTGTTATACATTAATCTCATTCAAAGCCGCAGGATTTTCTCCTGCGGCTTTTTTATTTATCAAAATTTTAAAATTTCCGTTACGACAAAAACGACATACAAAAAACACAAAACAACGATAATTATTTATTCGTGTATTAGTGGCTTTTTATAACAATTTTATAACTAATTACAAAATTCAAACAGATGGAAAAATACATTTTAATTTGGTTAAATATTATCGAAAATCGTTGGCAAAACAGTTCTTACAACAGCACAAGAAATATTTTTTCAACCTAACTTAACATATTTATTTACAAACAGATAAACAAAACAAAATGACAACGCAAACACAACAAAATACAGAAAACAAACAAGGATATTTCGGAGAATTCGGCGGAGCATTCGTTCCTCCGGTATTGGAAGGAAAATTAAAAGACTTGGCTGATTTTTTTTACAAAACGGCATTCACCGAAGATTTTGAAAAAGAATTTATTCATCTTCTGAAAACTTATGTAGGAAGACCGTCGCCTCTTTACTATGCAAAACGACTTTCGGAACACATCGGAAGCAAAATTTACTTAAAAAGAGAAGATTTAAACCATACGGGTGCGCATAAAATAAATAACACCATAGGGCAAATTCTTTTGGCAAAACGGCTGGGAGCAAAACAAATACTTGCAGAAACCGGTGCCGGACAACACGGAGTCGCCACAGCTACCGCAGCAGCACTTTTCGGAATAAAATGCAAAGTTTTTATGGGTGCCGAAGACGTAATACGACAAAAACTAAACGTAAACCGAATGGAACTTCTCGGTGCAGAAGTTGTAAGCGTCGATGCCGGACAAGGAACCCTGAAAGATGCCGTTGATGCCGCTTTAGGACATTATATCGAACATCCTGATGCATATTATCTACTCGGCTCTGCCGTAGGTCCGCACCCCTATCCTACTATGGTGGCTCATTTTCAAAGCATTATAGGAAAAGAAGCCCGAAAACAATTCTTGGAAGCAGAAGGCAAATTACCGGACAGCATTGTTGCCTGTATAGGCGGAGGTTCAAATGCCATTGGTCTTTTTAAAGAATTTATTCCGGACGAAAACGTAAAAATATATGCCGCCGAAGGTGCCGGCGAAGGGCTTGATACAAAACGAACAGCTGCTACTTTAAACCTCGGAAAACGTATGATTTTTCAAGGTGCCGATTCTCTTTGTTTGGCTGATGATGAAGGAAACCCCGCAGGTTCTTTCTCAATTGCGGCAGGTTTGGATTATCCGGGAATAGGTCCCGAACACGCCTTTTTAAATGAAATAAAACGAGTTGAATATCACGGTATAACCGACAAAGAAGCAATTGATGCTTTTAAATTAATTTCCGAAAAAGAAGGTATAATTCCGGCTATTGAATCTTCTCACGCTGTTGCTCTTGCGGCAAAATTATTTAAAAATAAAAATGAAACCGTTATAATTAACCTTTCCGGAAGAGGCGACAAAGACGTTGAAAGATTATAATTTTATACCGCGGACACCTTGCGGGTGTCTCTGATTTTTATAAACAACCGCATATAACGAGACAGCCGCAAGCTGTCTCTATTTGCGGTTTTTTAAAATATTTATAAAATCATCAACAGTATCATCCGCAATATCAAAAATTACGGCATCAGTTATTCCGAAACGGCGAAGAATATCATAAACCAAATTTTTTCTTACAAGACAAACAATTTTATATTCGGGATATTTCAATAAATTCTCAACGGAACTTGACCAACCTTTGCCTTTCAATTCAAAAGGTCCCAATTCATCGATAAAAACAAAATCGGCATCTTTAATGTTTTCCGGTTTCAATAACTCTTTCCCGAAATCCAAACCATCTTCGTTAAAATAAAAACGCCCTGTTGATTTTTGAGTTTCTGTAACTCTGTCACTGCAAAGCAATTTTTCTTTTCCTGTTTTTATATCGCGGATATTAAATTCGGAACGTAAATTATTTTCAAATTTTCCCGGTGCGGTAAAACCGGCTGTTTTATACCCTTCTGCTTTTAATTTTGATATTAAATTTTCCGCAAAAGTAGTTTTTCCGGAATGTTTTTCTCCGGAAATTACAAAAATCTTAACGGGATATTGCATTTTTTTAAACTGTTCGAAAATATATTCCGCATCAAGAATATTTTTTATCAATGTTTTTCCGGGATTTTTCAATATAGTTTTAGGACGAGAAGAATGTTTCATCAAATAAGGCAAAACCGAAAATGCCGAACTCAATGCAGTATAAAACTGCCAAAATCCTTTTCTGTAAAGCAAAACTCTTATCAGCGGGTTTCTTAATTCTGAACTTACGGCAGAAAAACCCAATACAATTAGTACCGCTCTCAAACCCATTTTCAAACCTGCATCAATACCTTCCGGAGAAAAATAAGTAATTCGGTTTAAACCGTCATAAAACAAGGAAGAAATCAAGATAAACAAAGCAATCTGTATCCAAAAACCTGGCTTTTTAAAATATCGCAAAGCTCTCTTATATTTTATCAACACAAAAACAACATAAGAAACAGTTATTACAAACGCAACAAACAGAGAGAATAAATTAGTAAGCGTTAAAATAATAATAATCAGTAAAATATGTACAATCAACATTAATAAAGAGCGATTATTTCCGTCGGGGCGGACTTTATCTTTTTCAGTATCAAACTCAATTTCATTTTCAATTCTATGCCCCGATTTCATTTTTAAAGCTTTTTTTCCGGTTATTAAACCGATAACGGCGGCAATTATTCCCAAAATCACATAAAACAAACTTAAGAAAGCAAGAGCTTCGGCAAAAGATAATTCTTCTGCTTTCAGCTGTTTTATCAGGAAAAAATAAAAATTTTCCGTAATCTTAATTAAATCTAAACCATAGATTATCAATAAAGTAGCAAGTTTATGAATTATCACGCTGTACAATGCCGAAATTCCGCCCAAAATATATGCGAAAACATTTCTGCCGAAAACAGTAACGGCAAATTCAAACAAAAGAGCTTCCAAGAAAATACCGGTCATAGGTCCTATCAACACGGCACTCGGAGAAACCGATTTCATTACGGCAGCAATTAAACCCGCTCGCCAAAACAAACCTTTATCTTTCCAAATTTGACCGAAAGCAACTAAAAGACTGATACCTAAAACAGCTAAAATAGTTCCGGACATAGGCATTTTTATATTATGAAAAAAACTGCCGACAATTATTTCAATGCTTCCCCATAAACTGCCGACAACGGCGGCTTTCAGCCAAATATCTTTTATCTGTTTTTTATATACTTCCATTTATTTCTTCAAAAGAGCAAGTTTTTTACCGTATTTTTTCAAGTAATTTGTTCCTTCATTATGCTTAATCAAACGAATAATATTTTTATCATCGTTTTCAAATCTTGTTCCGAATATCCCTTTAATATTTTTGATATTTAATAAAATTTCGGATAAAGTTGCAGAAGGACCGATTAAAAATACATCACATTTTTCATTAACTGCTTCAATAATTTCATTAAATGTATTATTAATAATCGAAGTTCCCGTTAAGATAACAGAATCAGCATTTTTTAAATATTCCGAAATTAATCTTTGTTCAATAATTAATTTTTCTTCTGAATTTTTATCAAAAACAAAAGGCAAACAATTTCGTTTTATTAATTTCTGATACATCGGAACGGAATAACCTACCATTACAATATTTTTATAATCAGGAAAATCAATAATATCAAAAATATCCCCTTCAAATAATTTATTCGGCAAATTATTCAAAACAGCATTAAAATAGGCAAGCAGAAATAATCTGTGTGTATAATTCTCTGTATCAAATAATTCTACAGATTCAAACTCGAACTTATCGACATTCAGAATATTTGCAGCCAAGCCTATATTTCCGTTTTTTAAAATAACGGCAGCATACTTTTCTCCGAGAATATATTCTTTAACGAATAATGTATCAATGCCGATTTTATCAATAAATAGTGTTATAGGGTCAAAGTTTTTCACATTGAGAATATTATTGTTTTCGTAAAAATAAGCTGAGTACAAAACCGATAAGTAACAAAACCAAAGTAAAAAGTATCAGAATTTCAAAATTAAAAGTCTTATAAATAATTCCTCCGAGTATCGGAAAAAACATTCCCAGTGAAGATAAATTATTTTGAACGGCAATATACATCGGGCGTTTATCGGGTGGGGCAATTATTAAAATCAAGTTACTGAAAGCCAAGCGAAAACCGTCAATTGCTGCTCCTATTAAAAAATAAACAATGTAAAGATACCAAAAATACGTTGCAAATAATGTTAAAACAACCGCAAAAACAGCAATTACAAATGAAATTAAAACAACATTTTTATTTTTATTCTTTCCCGAAAGATATCCCCAAATAAAATTACTCAAAACAGCACCCGCCATTTGAACAGAAATAATTAATCCGACTGATTTTCCCGAAATACCGAATTTATCTTTTGCATGCAAAATTATAAAGGGTAATACCAAAAATAAAGCATAAGATACCAACCTGCTGAATACCTGCAATTTAAGAGCTTTATCAGAATTGAATAATTTAACTGCATTTTTCAAAAAAATTCCGAAATGATTTTCTTTTTTTACGGTTTCTTTTTTCGGGTCTTCTTTAAAAGTCCAAAAAGCCCAAAATCCAAGTGCCATTATCAATCCGCTGAATAAAAATAAAAAGGCAAAACTATTCGGTTTCGAAAAATATTCAAGAATAAATCCTGAAATTCCGCCGCTTAATATACCGGCAATTCCCGCTGCAATTTGCTTGTATGAAATAGCTTTTCCGCGATACTCTTTGGTAAAAGATTTTCCCAAAATTTCCTGATAATAAATAATTCCGATACCCGCAGAAAAAGAAAATAAGAATAAGAAAATACTGATTAAAATAAGAATAAAATAATTAGAAAAATCAGCAAAAAACAAAATAGATAATCCGACAAAAAACCAAGACAGAAATCGAAAAATAAATACTTTTTTTAACGAACTCAAAACCAAAGAACGTTCTTGTGCTTTAAAAGCTGTCCAAAGCTGCATAATAACAGCTCCTCCTTTCATTAATGATGACAACACTCCGACCAATACTTTACCGCCGCCGAAATAATCAACGATTAAAGGCAGTACCGTAGAAGTATCAGCCACAGCAACAGCTGTTGCCAAAAAAAAACCTTGAACAATAAATTTTGTACGATTTGACTTAAGATTGATATAGTTTATAGATTTCGGCATTATTTTTTCTGTATAAAAGATGCAAATTTATGAAACTTATTGTTTCGGCATAAAATCAATTACGATTCTGTTTAATTATATTTTAAAAATTATAATTTAATGCAGAATGTATGCAAGTTTTAAAGTTTTTTTTTAAATTTGTTTCTTAATAATAATAAACAAGCGAAAATGGAAAGTCAAAGTTTATTTACCAGAGTAACGGGAAAGAATGTATTGATGTCATTTACAGGACCTTTCGACACAGAAGTCCTTTCAATATTCGGTAAAAATATTGAAAATTCAATTTCAAAAAACTTAAAACTTAATAAAACAATATTTAAAGTATTTATTGAATTAGCACAAAATGTTTCATACTATTCGCTTGAAAAAGAAATGACAAAAAAAGGAGAGCATGCCGGAGTAGGTACTTTTATCATTCAGGATTTTAAAGATTATTATTATTTTATACTGGGAAACCCTATTGACGAAAAACACGAAGCTATCCTGAGAGATAAATGCAGTAAAATAAATTCATTCGACAGAGAAGGATTAAGAGCATATAAACGAGAGTTAAGGAAATTGCCGCCCGGAGAACGCGGTACGGGAAATATAGGATTAGTACAAGCTACATTAGTTTCCAGAAATCCTTTAGATTATTCTTTCATAGAACTTAATGATAAAGAAGCTTTTTATATAGTTGCAGTAAAAATTAATAAAAATTAAAATGAATACAATAAATAAAAAAATGAGTTTAGGACAAAGTCTGTTTTCCGAAGAAATCAGAATATCCTACAAAGGTCCTGTTGACGGTAAAATTATTACATTTTTAGCAGATTATATTTATGTCATTAATGAATTATCCGAAGCAGCTACAAAGAAAATTTTTAAAATATTTTTTGAACTGGCAGAAAACATTTCAAAATACTCTTCCGAGAAAATTAAACTTAAAAACGGTAAAGAAGTCGGAACCGGAACAATTATTTTAAAAGAAACCGTTAAAAACTTTATTTTAGTTACCGGTAATCCGATTAAAAATAAAGATCTTATACCGGTAATGGAAAACAGTAAAAATATTAATAATTTAGATCATGAAGAATTAAGAAAAATTAAAAGAGAGGTGCGAAAAGATAATACAGTCGAAAGAGACAGCCCTAATATCGGATTAATTGCAGTTGCCTTAACTTCAGGGAATCCCCTTGATATTGAAATAAATCCTATTGATGAAGACAGTTCATATTTCTCATTAGCAGTAAAAGTTGATAAATAAATAAAAATAATAAATAAATGGAAAATATAAGTATTGAAGGTTCACATACCAATTTTTTTGTTCCGTCCGTAGACTTTAATTTTGAAACAGGAATTTGTATTCTTTCCGGAGAATCATTTTTGGAAGATACTATTGAATTTTATGACCCCTTGGTTCAATGGCTGGAAGAATATACATCAGAAATAAAAAAGCCGATTACCTTTGAAATCAAACTAACCTATTTCAATACAAGTACCTCAAGAAGCATTCTTGATTTGTTAAATATATTGAAAGAATATGAAGATGACGGAGGTGAAGTAACCGTTAATTGGCATTATGACGAAGATGATATTGATATGGAAGAAGATATTGAAGATTATATGCTTGATACCGGATTAGAAATTAATATGATACCTTTCGACGAAGATACGGATTAATTATGGCGAAAAAAAACTTCTCTTATAATGAAGCAATTCGAGAAATAGAAGAAATTCTGTATGAAGTTGAAAACAATGAAGTTGATATTGATAAATTATCTGATAAAGTTAAAAGAGTTTCATTCTTGATAAGTGCTTGCAAAAATAAATTGCTGAAAACAGAAGAACATATAGACAAAATTCTGAAGACAAATAATGAAGAATAAAAAAGTATCAAATTATTGATACTTTTTTATTTCATTGAATAATTTATTTTCAAATCATATGAAAAAAGTTGCATTTTTAATAATATTATTTTTTCCGCTTTTTATTAATGCACAAACTTTAAGCAAAATAAAAAAAGAAGGTAAAATTGATATTGCACTGACTAACAGTTGGAAAAATACAGTGAATTATAAAATAGCCGAAGAATTTGCGAAATTCTTAGATGTAAAATTTAATCCTGTTACAATTGATTGGGAAGAAGTTTTTTCAGAAAACGGAAAAATTCCTGAGGACTATAAATCAAACCCCAATATCTCATATACACCCGATGCATTAAAAAAATCCGACGTAATTTGCGGGACAATTTACGTTCTTGATTGGCGTAAAAAATTCTTTGACTTTGCAGGTATCATTAAAATCAGCGATTTATTAATTATTGACAGAAAACATTCAAAAAAAGTTAAAAACTATCAAGATTTAAAAGGACTCAAAATCGCCATACTAGAAAATTCTACTTACGAAACCAATATTAATAAAATTAATGATAAAATAGGCGGAGGCATTACTATAGTTAAAACAAAATCTGAAAATGAATCATTAAGATTATTAAATAAACACAAAGTTGACGGACTTATAACAGTCTCGTTCTTAGCACTTTCCTACTTGAAAGACAATCAAAACCTTAAACTTGCTTTTCCCGTAAACAAACCAAAAGAAGTTGGTTGGGCAATAAAGAAAGGGCATTCAGGAATTAAAAATGAAATAGAAAACTTCTTCAAAACGATAAAAGGAAACGGAAAATTAGACGAACTGTTCCGAAGCCAATACGGAATTGACTATTCTACATATCTTGAAATTATAAATTCCTATTCAAATGCCGGAATAAATGCAGAAACACGAGATTTTGACGAGATTAAAAATTCAGGTAAAATAATCATTGCACTGAGAGACAGAGATTTAGTATGGCATCCCAAAGGCAAAAAACAATTTAACACACTTCTTGCCGAAAGTTTTGCGAAATACTTAGGATTAAAAGCCGAATACGTAATAACACCTAAATTCTCAAAATATTGGGAGAATAAAAACGGTAAAATTATTAAAGACAGTTCATATACTCCCGAATGGTTTAATCATTTTGACGTTGCCTGTGACCTTATTGACCCGTTAGACTGGCGATTAAAAAAAGTTGATGTCTTAGATTTTATGCCTAATGCAAAAGTTGTTATCGGCAGAAAAGATACTAAAATAACTTCGATAAACGACCTCAAAAATCTAAAAGGCGTTACTTCAAAAGGTTCTTCTTATGAACATGCCCTGCTCCAAAATAATATCAGCAATTATTATTATAATACCGGAAATAATTTTTTCAGTGATGTTATTTCCGGCAAAGCAGACTATACCATTTCAAATATATCAGTTTTTAAACTGGCAGATTATCCGCAATTAGAA
>JAJRUH010000143.1 GCA_024277895.1 Bacteroidota bacterium
AACTTGATGCAAAAAAAGATTCATTAGATTCTTTAGCAAAAAATATAAGACTTACAATTTTACACAATAAATTAAAAAAATACGGCTTGCCGAAATATTCCGGAGATGTTGAAATTGTTGAACATCCTGCAATAATTCTTTCGTATAACGAAAAATATGAACAAGCAAATTGGGTTGCTCACATAATCAGTAAAGAAATTACAGGAAAAGGGTTCAGCAGAACCAATGATTTTCGACCGGATCCGTTAGTAAAAACCGGTTCTACAGAAGAAAAAGATTTTTTTCTGAAACATCTTAATTCTGACAGCAGTTATACTTATGACGGTTTCGGCTATGACAGAGGACATTTGGCACCTTCGGCAGATTTCCGTTGGAACAAAGAAGCAATGAGCGAATCGTATTTTTATTCAAATATGTCTCCCCAATTGCCCGATTTTAACAGAGGGATTTGGGCACGTGTCGAAAGTTTCTTACGAGAATACGTTGCAGAAAATAAACACGATTTATATGTTGTTACAGGCGGAATTTTAACAGATAACTTACCGAAAGTTAAAAGAAGTATTCACAAAGTCAGCATACCGAAAGAATTTTATAAGGTCGCAGTTGATTTAGAAGGTAATATACCGGAAGGAATTGCGTTTCTTGTTCCTAATGAAGGAAGTGACTATCCTGTAATAAGTTTTGCCGTTCCGATTGATTCGGTAGAGAAAATAACCGGAATTAATTTTTTCGCATCTTTACCGGACAGTATTCAGGATAAATTTGAAAAAACTACTGATATTCATCATTGGCAAACAAAAAACAGAAAAAATAACAGAAAACCGATAAACCGTAATAAACTTCCGAAAGAAGCAATAAATACTGTAATGGCTCGCTCTTATTATGATAATAAAGCAAAAGTTTGCGGAACTGTTGTTGAAGTTCACGAAACAAAAAGCGGTAATTATTTTCTTAATTTCGACCAAGACTTTCCGGAACAATTATTTTGGTGTACAATTTGGAAAAGAAATATCGTAAATTTCAGTTACAGCCCGAAAGAATATCTGATAAACAAAAAGATTTGTGTTTCGGGTACCGTAAAAAAGAAATACGGAAAACCGTCAATGAGTATTTATAACGAAAAGCAGATAACACTTTATAAAGATGATATGAAAAAACACAAAAAGTAAATATCATTGAAAATCGGAATTCAGGAACTGCTATAATGGAAGATGTTTATAAAAAAGCAGCAAAAGTTGTTAAAAATGCAAAAGCATTAATTTATACCTCGGGTGCCGGGATGGGAGTTGATTCCGGTTTACCTGATTTCAGAGGAAATAAAGGCTTTTGGAATGAATATCCCGCAATTTCACATCTCGGAATTTCTTTTTCGGAAATGGCAAATCCGCATTGGTTTTCAAACAATCCTAAACTTGCATGGGCATTCTACGGTCATCGTTATAATCTGTATAAAAATACCGCTCCGCATCAAGGATTTCAAATACTTTTAAACCTCGGAAATCAAAAAGAACACGGATATTTTGTTTTCACTTCGAATGTTGACGGACAATTCCAAAAAGCAGGTTTTGACAGAAATCTAATTGAAGAAGTTCACGGTTCGATAAATCATTTTCAATGTATTATTCCCTGTAATTCAGATATTTATGAAGACGAAAACTTGCAAATTAAAATAAATAATGAAAAATTTGAAGCACAAGAACCACTGCCGATTTGCCCTAAATGCGGAGCAATTGCCAGACCGAATATTTTAATGTTCGGCGATTGGAATTGGCTGTCAAATCGTTCCGAAGAGCAAAGTGAAAGATTTCATAATTATCTTCTGAATTTAAAAAGAAAAAATATAAAACCGGTAATTATTGAAACAGGTGCAGGAAGAGCTGTCCCTACGGTAAGAATCAAATCAGAAAAATTAGCTTCTGAATTTAAAACAACATTAATTCGAATTAATCCGCGTGATTTTCATATTCCGTCCTATATTAAAGGTATTGAAATTCAAACCGGAGCACTCGAAGGAATTCTCGGGATAACCGAATTTCTTAAGGATTAAATATTGATATTTACACATTACAATTAAAATGAAAATAAAAACTTCCGAATTTATTATAAGCAACACCGATATAAAAAAGTGTCCGAAGCCGACTAAACCGGAATATGCATTTATCGGTCGTTCCAATGTAGGAAAATCTTCTTTAATAAATATGCTTACAGGCAGAAAACAACTTGCAAAAATTTCCGGAAAACCGGGGAAAACACGTCTCATTAATCACTTTTTAATAAACAACGAATGGTATTTAGTTGATTTGCCCGGCTACGGTTACGCTAAAATTTCAAAACAAGAACGCAATATTTGGAAGGGATTTATAAAAGATTACATCCTTACTCGTGAAAATTTAATGAATTTATTTGTTTTAATTGATTCGCGCCATAAACCGCAAAACAATGACTTGGAATTTATGCAACATCTCGGAGAGAACGAAGTTCCGTTTGCAATAATTTTTACAAAACTTGACAAACTTTCTAAGAAACAAATTAAAGAAAACGTCAATCTTTACAAAAAAGAATTATTGAAAACCTGGGAAGAATTGCCGACCTTTTTTGTCAGTTCTGCCGTAAACAAAGCCGGAAAAGAAGAAATTTTAAATTTTATTGAACATACAAATAAACTTTTCATAAACCAAAAATGAGAACGGACCAAACAATAAAAGAAATTATCGGCAGAATTACGGTTTACAAACTCGATATAAATCTGTTTATTAATGACTTATCAAAAGTTTCAGATAGTCAATCCGAATTATTTTTAATAAAACAAAAAGCAGAAGAATTAACAACATTGATTGATTTGATTCAAACAGAAGAAAATATCGACAAAAAAATTAACTATTCCGAAAAATTGATTTTAACTGCGGATTTCTTATTAACGGAATTAAAAGAATTGAAATGTAACGATAAATTTCTGAACGAAAAAACTGATTTAATTGCAAAAACATTTATGATTTTTGACAAAGCAGAAACTTTACGAGCATTAATCAGTCCGAAAACATAAATTTTAAAACGGTGCTTCAAAATGCAGAAAAAATCCGGAATTTTTTTGTCTGTTTACGGAATATTCAATTCGTATTAACCAATCGTAATACGTTACAATGTTAATTCCTGCTCCGCAACTGTATAAAAGAGTATTTGCCAATGTATTATTTTGAACATACAACGCATCGTCATTTTTCACGTAAGCAGCATCGGCAAAAATATCAGCATAAATCTTAATAAACAGTGTGTTAAATTTTTTCAGGGGAATAAAATTAAGATATATAATTTTTTTCGGAAGCAATTCATAATTCAAAGTGTTTTTCAATAATATAAAATCGTCTCCGTTCACGACATAATACTCATAAGCTCTTATGTTTGAAGAATATCCGAGTGCCGTATTCAAAAAAAACGGGTTCTTTTGTCCTAAAGTTTTTTGGAATGTTAAATGATTTTCGATATAAAATCCGGAATTTAATTGAGAATATTTTGAAAATTCACCTTTTATTTTAAATGAATTGATTTCAGATTCCGGAAAAATATAAAGACCGTTTTTTACCGCCGTTAATTTTATTTGATAACCTTTTAAAGGGAATATTCGAGAATCTCTTTTATCATTTAAGAAAATGTATTTTAAAAAGAAATAATTTATAGGAGCATTCGGATTTGGCGTATAATTAGAATTGCAGACAAACAAACTGTCGGATATTGTACGATGTTCAAAACCGAGATACAGCGAATGTGAAATATATATCTTTTTTCTGAATTGATATTTAAAAACGGCATTATAAGCTTTTAACGCATACTGACCGCTGAGTTTAATAAACTTTACTCGGTCGTTTTCAATCATACAGCCGGTTTCTTTACGTTTTAATTGTTTTAAAAACACAGCACCCGAATGCTGCCGTTTTTTATCAAAATAAATATGCTCATAGTTCAAAATCAATTCCTCGTCATATCCGAAAATCGAATAAAAACTCAATTTCTCATTTCGACCTCTGAAATTATATTTTATTAAACCCAAACCAAAATCCGTTCTTGACCAGTCTTTGTTATTCAGCCAATTAGTAAAATTTCTGTCAGCATAATAAATTGCTGCCTGCGGCCAAAAATACCAACGTTCGGTTACAGTTAATAAAACTATAACATACTGTGAATCAATATATTGTATTTCTGTATCGACAAAATTAAACAAAGGTGTTTTCAACAAATTCCGTTTGCTGTCTTCTATAAGTTTCGGTAAGTTCCTTCGCAAAATACGATCTCCGGTTTTAAAGGTTAATTCTCGAAGAATAACATTTTTTTTCGTTTTATTATTTCCTAAAATTATTATTTTCGAAATTACAACACTATCTGTTTTTTCTTGTGAATAAACGGGAGATGCAAACAATAACAAGAATATATAAAATACAAGGAAAAATTTAATCCGAGCAACAATCCTAATTTTATAACTCACAAGAAATAATAGTATTTATTGAAAAATTTTATTACGCCCTAAACCGATTTTATTAAAAAAATACGACACAGAAACAGCCAATACCCCTATTCCGTATTTCATACTTCGACTTAAGTTAATCGATGATGCCTCTTCAAAATATTTTGTCGGACAAGTTACTTCGGCAATTTCATAACCTTTAAAAAATATTTGCGCCAACATTTGGTTATCAAAAATAAAATCATCAGAATTAATGTTATAATTAATACTTTCCAAAACTTCTTTGGAGAAAGCCCTGTAACCAGTATGATATTCCGATAACTTTTGATTCATTAAAATATTCTGAAACAGAGTTAAAAATCTGTTTGCAATGTATTTATACCACGGCATCCCACCCTTCAATGCACCTTTTCCCAAAATTCGAGAACCAACCGCAACCGGATAAACCCCATTCGCAATCAAATAAGTTAAAGAATGAATTAACTTAGGAGTATATTGATAATCAGGATGTAACATAACAACAATGTCTGCGCCGAGTTCCAATGCTTTATTATAACACGATTTTTGATTAGCTCCGTAACCTTTATTCTCATCATGTTTAATAATGTGTTTTATTCCTATTCGTTCGGCTTCCGAAACAGTATCGTCATTACTTAAATCATCAGTTAAAATGACATTATCAACAATCTCAAAAGGAATTTCATTATAAGTTTGTTCCAATGTTTTCTCAGCATTATAAGCAGGCAAAACAACAATTATTTTTTTATTATTTATCATATAATCAATACTGTTTTTACGACACAAATTTACAGAAAATTGCTGTTCAAATATAATTTAATTTAACAAAATTGTTTATTCTTTATTTTATCAAGATTTTCTGTATAACTTTGTAAGAAAATTACATAAAAAAATACTATTATGAACAAAATCAGTTTATTGCTTATTATATTAAGCATCAGTGTTTTATCCTGCAATAAAACAGAAGATTTTTACAAAATTGCCGGAGAAACTCAAGGCACAACTTATCATATGATTTATGAAGGAGAGCATCCGAATTTAAAAAAACAAGTTGATTCTTTATTACAAGTTTTCGACTTGTCTTTATCAACTTACGAGCCCTATTCAACAATTTCAAAGGTAAATCAAGGTAATAATGTTGAAGTTGATGAATTATTTACACAAATGTTTAATAAAGCTGCAGAAGTTACAAAACACTCCGGAGGTGCTTTTGATATTACGGTAGGTCCGCTTATTAATGCCTATGGATTCGGTTACGGAAAACAAGAAACAAAAATTGACAGTGCACTAATTGACAGCCTGTTACAATATGTCGGAATGGATAAAGTGAAAATTGTTAACAACCATCTGATTAAAGAAAACGATAACGTTCAACTCTCCGGAAATGCTATTTCTCAAGGACAAGCAGTCGATTATATTGCAAAATTCTTTAAAAAACAAGGCATAAAAAATTATATGATTGAAATAGGCGGAGAATTAGCTGTTAAAGGATTAAAAGACGGAAAAAAATGGCGTGTCGGAATTGACAAACCCTACGAAGGAAACGATGTTGCCGGTCAAGATTTGCAAACTATTTTAGCTCTTACAGATAAAGCCGTTGCCACTTCCGGAAATTACAGGAAATTTTATGTCAGAAACGGAAAAAAATATTCGCACTCTATTGACCCGCATACAGGTTACCCGGCATTTCAAAATATTTTAAGTGCAACCATAATTGCGGACAGTTGTATGACAGCTGACGCTTATGCTACGGCTTGTATGGTTTCAGGCTTGAAAAAAAGTAAAGAAATTGTAAAAAAAATGGGATTGGATGCATATTTTGTCTATTCCGATGAAGAAACCGGTGAATACAAAGTTTGGTACACAGAAGCTGTAAAAAAAATGATTGTTAAAAAGTAAAATTACATTTTTTTTTATGATAATAAAAGACTGTCTAAAAAGACAGTCTTTTTTATTTTCTCAAACTCAAGATAAAATAAATATGGTTTAGACTTATACTTTTTTGTCTCATATTCAGCAATATTAATGTTACTTACCACTATAAACATTTCATATATTTCACGTAATTTTCCACAATAAAAATACATCTGAAAGAAATACAAATAATAACATATGCAAGTATGTTAAACCCTTCATATATCATTAAAATCCAGTAGTTTAGCATTTTAAACGGGTTGAAATTTCTATGTTAAATAATTACAAAAAAAGTTTAAAAAAAAGCCGTATTATAATTTGGATTGACATTTTTTAAGTAGTAACTTTATACAAATAATATGCTCGCAAATAAGTTTGAGATAACTGACCCACACTTCATGAAATAATATTAAATTATCAAAATATAATAAAAAATGATCGGACTGTAAGAAACAAGTCAGCAACAAGATAAAATGAAGAATAAAAGAACAGAATAGTTTTATAATAAAAGTCTTAAGACAAAAAACGAAAGAATTGGTTTTCTGCCTTCTTACATCTTATTTAAAATGATAATTTCCGAAAAACTTGAAAAATATTTTTTCTAACTAAATATATTCGCATCATGAAAAAAATTTTATTAGTCTTAGCAGTAATAGCAACAGTTGTTTCCTGCAAAAAAGAAGAAAATCCTCATGTGGCAAACGCAGATTGCGGTAGTTGTCATACTACTGAACAAAGCCAATGGGCGAGTCAGGCAAATTTACATGCCCTTTCTGCAACAGATGTTCTGGCAAACGCAGATCATAACACAGAAGAGTTGCTCATCGATGACTGCCTGAAATGCCACTCAACATTCCAGTTTCCGCTTGGTGTAGCTCACTTCATTTCTCCTGTGGATCAGATTGGTTCACCTGCAGGAACTTGGACAGTGAAGAATGCCGGCGATTGGAAAGCAACAAACTGTGAAGTTTGCCATGATCCGACATCAACAAATACTTTAAAGTTGGCCAAATACGGATCTTTATTGGATGGGAATTGGAGTGCAGGTTATATTAAAATTTCGGAATTACCGAACGCTTATCAGAAAATCTTGTCTTTATCAACAGGTATTATCACTACTTATACATATCCTGACCAGACAGACCCTGCTGTTCAAGCAACCAAATTATGCCTCTCTTGCCATGATCCGGCTGATCGAGGCGAAGAACCTGAAGTAATTATTGACAGCATAAACTACGGACCTCAGGGAGGTGACAGCCGATCATACGTAGCTGAAAATCATAAAGGTTTTAATTGTACTGACTGCCATACTCCGCATAGTTTTGAACATGTTAACCCAACTACAACAACAGCTTGTATGAGTTGTCATACCGGAAGCAAAACAGGGAAGGTACACATAAATCATATGTAGAAACAACAACCTTAAATAACAGTAAGAACGGAAAGTCTGATAACTCAAATCATTGACCAAATAATAATAATCTGAGTCGATTACAAATCTAAAGAAGCGGTGCCCCGGCTGCCAATTGGCAGTCGAGGTGCTTCTCTCATACCACTTCCGTTATACGATGACTTATCAAACTTTTCTGCCTAAATAAAAGATAATATAAATTAGGGCTTGCTGAAAAACACTGAATATATTGTAATTCAACACTTTATACTTGTGTTTTTGCGATAAAGTGCAAGGTTTTTGAATAAAACATCTTGAGACCCTTGCACTTATTTTGATAAAACTACCAAATTTTTGCTGCTCAACAGCACATCTCTTTTGTATTTTGTTCAATTTGAAGTATTTATATACATCTACATCTCACAAAATCCAAAATAGACGCATATCTGAGCTTTTCAGCAAGCCCTAAATTAAAAAATCAGCTCAAATTTTTAAACTGATTTTTATACTTCCTGCATTTCCTTAAAGTCCCTGCATAAAGCGGTCTGACGGAAAAGGAGTCATAAAATAACTCTGTTAATTCCGATTTTATATTCCCGATTAAAAATAATATTCTTTATTTTAATATAATCTTTTTGGTTTCTGACAAAATCAATATTATTAGTATCTATAACTAAAAATTTATATTCTTCCCTGTGTTGTTTCATATATTCAAAATATCCGTTTTGTATTTTTTCAAGATACGAAGCTTTAATTTGTTTCTCGTAATCTCGTCCTCTTCGCTTAATATTTTTTATTAAATGATTGATATCCAAATATAAATAAACATAAATATCCGGTTTCGGAAGAGACGTATATATAATATTGAAAATTCTTCTGTAAAGTCCGAATTCATCGTCGGTTAATGTACTTTTTGCAAATATTAATGATTTTGTAAAATAATAATCGGCGACAACAAAAGACTTAAATAAATCTCGATTGCTTATTTGATTGTTTAATTGATAAAACCTGTCGGCAAGGAAAGATAATTCCAGAGGAAAAGAATATTTATTCGGGTTTTTATAAAATTTGGGCAAAAAGGGATTTTCGGCAAATTTTTCGGGAATTAACTTTGCATTATAATCTTCGGCAATTTTTTTTGATAAACTGGTCTTACCCGCACCGATATTTCCTTCAATAACAACAAAATTATAGTTCATTACGGCAAATCACTCTAAAATTTATAAAAAAAGACCCGACACATATAACAATATCGGGTCTGTAATAATAAAAAATTTATTTATAGGGGACAACTCCGATATTTTTAAATGCAAATGCATAAATATCAGCACTTTCCTCAATCTGTTTGGCAATAGGTTTTCCGGCACCGTGACCGGCTTTTTTCTCAATACGAATTAAAGTCGGATGATTGCCTTTGTATTTGGCTTGCAAAGTGGCAATATATTTAAACGAATGTGCAGGAACTACTCTGTCATCGTGATCGGCAGTAAGCACCAATACAGCAGGATATTCAACGCCCTCTCGGATATTGTGAATCGGTGAATATTTATAAAGATACTGAAACATTGTTGAATCTTCGCTTAAACCGTAATCGGCAGACCAAGCACGTCCTATTGTAAAATACTGATAACGAAGCATGTCCATAACTCCGACATGAGCCAGTGTAACGGCAAACAATTCCGGATGCTGATTGGTAACAGCACCCATTAATAAACCGCCGTTTGAACCGCCTTCAATAACAAGTTTTTTCGGTGAAGTATATTTTTTATTTATTAAATATTCAGCAGCAGCAACAAAATCATCAAAAACATTTTGTTTGTTTTTCAGTGTTCCTGCT
Source organism: Bacteroidota bacterium (assembly GCA_024277895.1). Taxonomy (GTDB): domain Bacteria; phylum Bacteroidota; class Bacteroidia; order Bacteroidales; family JAADGE01; genus JAADGE01. The sequence goes on from JAJRUH010000143.1 coordinate 9,616, forward strand.
TTATGCCATTCTTCACCGTATTCACCTCCGCCTCTGATATTTGCAAC
>JAJRUH010000144.1 GCA_024277895.1 Bacteroidota bacterium
AAAGGCTACACATACATATTAAAATGTGCAAACGGAAAATACTACACCGGCAGTACAACGGATTTAGAACGAAGACTTGCCCAACACCAAGCCGGAGAAGGTGCAAATTTTACACGCAAAAACTTACCTGTTGAATTGGTGTATTATGAAGAATACCAACGTATTGACCAAGCATTTTACCGCGAAAAACAAATACAGGGTTGGAGCCGAAAGAAAAAAGAGGCATTAATAAACGGCGAACACGAGAAATTACCGGAATTATCAAGGAATTATACGGATAAAAAGGATTGATTTCGGACACCTCGACAAGCTCGGTGACCGGAATCTCGACAAGCTCGGTGACCGGAATCTCGACAAGCTCGGTTACCGGAATCTCGACAAGCTCGGTGACCGGAATCTCGACAAGCTCGGTGACCGGAATCTCGACAAGCTCGGTGACCGAAAACTTCCGCAGCCTGAGCCTGTCGAAGGCGATGTCACTTCGACAAGCTCGGTGACGGGTTGCTGCGCGTGTCTCTGCAAACAAACGAAACAACCCACAGAGACACGCTGTGCATGTCTCTGTTGCACGTGTCTCTGTAAATAATACGAGACAGCCGCAAATAAAACGAGACAGCTGCAAGCTGTCTCTACGATTTAAAATATACAAATATTAAAATTGCTTTCCGATAAAAAAAGACTACCTTTGCCGAATTATTCCAAAATTATTTCATGCAAACATTTGAAGAGACGGGAATTAACCCACAAATTATAAAAGCCGTATCGGAACTCGGCTTCGAAAAACCTACTCCGATTCAAGAATTAACAATTCCTTATTTGTTAGAGAAAAAGAAAGATTTAGTTGCATTGGCACAAACCGGAACCGGAAAAACAGCCGCTTTCGGTTTACCGATTTTAAATCAAATTGACTTAAACTCAAAAACAACACAAGCTTTAATTCTTTCTCCTACAAGAGAGTTATGTATTCAAATCAGTAACGACATAAAATCATATTCAAAATATTTGAACAATATAAGAATAGGAACAGTTTACGGCGGTGCAAGTGCCGACAAACAAATTGCTGAGTTGAATAAAGGTTGCCAAATAGTAGTAGGCACGCCCGGGCGAGTTTTAGATTTAAAAAAACGCAAAAAATTAAAAGTCAATAATATTCGGTATATGGTTCTGGATGAGGCAGATGAAATGCTGGATATGGGTTTTAAAGACGATTTGGACGCTATTCTCGAAACAACGCCGGAAGACAAACAAACTTTGCTTTTTTCGGCAACTATGCCGCCCGAAATTTCTAAAATTGCAAAAAAATATATGCACGATGCTGATGAAATTTCTGCCGGCGAAAAAAATGTCGGTGCCGAAAATGTCAATCATCATTATTATTTAACAAAAGCCAAGGATAGATTTAAAGCATTAAAACGGATTTTAGATTCACATCCGAATATATACAGTATTGTTTTTTGCAGAACCCGAAGAGACACCAAAGAAGTTGCCGATAAGTTGATTGAAAACGGCTATAATGCCGAAGCACTTCACGGAGATTTGTCGCAGGCACAGAGAGATTATGTAATGAATCGTTTTCGTGTAAAACATTTACAGATTTTAGTAGCTACGGATGTTGCTGCCAGAGGGTTGGATGTTAACGATTTAACCCATGTAATTAATTACAACATTCCGGAAGAACCGAAAATTTATATTCACAGAAGCGGAAGAACCGGACGTGCGGGGAAAACAGGAATTTCAGTTTCATTAATTCATTCCAGAGAACTTTTCAGATTAAGAGACATAGAAAAAAAACTCGGTAAAAAAATTACCAGAAAATCTATTCCGAGCGGAAAAGAAATTTGTGAACGACAACTTTTCAACTTAATTGATAAAGTTGAAAAAATTGAGATTGATAATGCTCAAATAGAGCCTTTTACGGACGTAATATATAAAAAATTAAGCTGGTTAAGTCGCGAAGAACTGATAAATCATTTTGTTTCGATTGAATTTAATCGCTTTTTATCTTATTATAAAGATGCTCCGGATTTGAATATTGATGAAAATGCTTCTGAGCGTAACGAAAGTAAAAGAAGTAACAAAAGAAGAGATAAAGGTGATTTTTCAAGATTTTTTATAAATCTCGGTTCTAAAAAGAAAGTTTCGCCGGCAAAATTAATCGGACTTATAAACGACCAAACACAAATGCGGGATATTAATATCGGAAGAATTGATATTTTGGACAGTTTCTCATTTTTTGAAGTTGAAAGTAAATATGAAGAGGAAATTTTAAATGCTTTTTCTGACTGTAAATATAAAGGAATAAATGTTTCGGTTGAACTTTCTAAAGAGAAAAAATCTTCACAAAACGGTGGAACACGAAAAAGAAATTATTCAAAAAGAAAACCGGACAAAAGAAAAAGAAAACGATAAATTAGGACTTACAGAAAAGCTCACCGGTGCATTAGATTTCAAGTTTCTCGTTTGAAGTCGTATATAAATACTGTGAAATAAGAAAAATTTGAAAGATGATGTGCCTGTGGGCAGCTAAAATATTTTACACAAGTGCAGGGAAATATGGTAAAATGAATTAAAAACCTTGCATTTGTACATGCAAATATCCTTATAAGTAACTGAAACACAAATATATCAGCGTTTTTCAGCAAGCCCTAAATTACAATATCAAGATTAAATACAACGGATAGTTTCTGATCGGATTTCTGAAATTATCCGTTTTTTTATTTAAAAATTACTGAAATATAGCTAAATTGCAGTTTAAATTTGTAAAAAGTGAAATTGTCATTATATTTTATCGGAAAAACGTCTTTTGAATATATTGATAAAGGAGTTTCCGAATACGAAAAAAGAATAAAACGATATATAAATTTTGAAATAAAAATAATAAAAGACATAAAACCGGGAAAAAATATGCCGCCTAAAATTATAAAACACAAAGAAGGCGAACAATTATTAAAACATATAAATAATACTGATTTTTTAATTTTGGCAGACGAAAAAGGAAAACAATATACATCACGAGAATTTGCAAAATTTATTGATAATAAGATTATTACCGGAACAAAGCATTTAATTTTCGTAATAGGCGGAGCATACGGTTTTTCGGAAGAAGTTTACAAACGTGCAAACGGAAAATTATCTTTGTCGAAAATGACATTTTCACATCAGCCGATTCGGGTGCTTTTGACAGAACAATTATACCGAGCATTTACAATAATAAAAGGAGAACCCTACCACAATGATTAGGAAATACAAACATATCGTATTTTTGATTTTTGCAGGAGTTTTTTTCATACTCTCATATTCTTCATATCGTTTCTTCAAAAGAGAATCGCAATATAAATTAAATGTAAATAAAATTCAACAACGCATATCCGAACTTGACAAAAAATCTGAAAGCATTCTGAATCAGTATTATAAAAAAATAACAGCCGAAAAAAATCAACTTTCGGAACAATCAAATATTACATTATTCGATATTCTGAAAATTTCAAATCAGAAAAACTTCATTGTATTAATTTATAAAAATGACACATTAAAATTTTGGTCAGATAATTCTTTTCCTGCAAATTCAATATTAAGCGATTATAAAAACAAAGAAATTATTCATGCACAAAACGGTTGGTATCGTCCTAAAACAAAAGAAGATAAAGAAATCGTAATTATTTGTTTATACAGAATTAAAAATAATTATTTCTATGAAAATAAATTCCTGAAAAGCAATTTTACAATCGGGGTAAAAATACCGTCTTCGGTAGTTGTTTCAACTTCACCGATTTCAGTAGGTAAAAATATTAAAGATGCAAAGGGTAATTATCTGTTTTCCCTGATTCCGTCTAACAATATTGTTGATAAAAAACCAAATTACGAATTACCGTTTTTTCTGTTTGCTTTGTCTTTGATTTTTCTGCTTTTATTTTCTCACAATCTTATAAAAAAGACCCGTAATCAAAAACACTCTTATTTCGCCTCTTTTACTGTTTGGATTTTAAATTTTACAGTATTCTTTGTAATTGTAAAATATCAATTGCCGAAATATATTTCAGACAGTATATTTTTCTCTCCGGAACTGTATGCAGGAAACTTTCCGTTCTCAAATATCGGCAATCTTGTTATTTCCTCTTTTTTTATTGTTTTTACCGCAAGAAACTTTTTCAACACTATTCCTGTTGAATATTTTTATGAAAAATATATTATCAAGAATAAAATTTACACTTTTCTTTTTATCGCAGGATGCTTTTTTTTATGTGCATTTTTATTTATTAATACTTCAAATCTTCTTAAAAACATAATTTTAAATTCAAATATGTCTTTTGATATTCAAAAGATTATTCAGCCCGATATAAATGCAATTTTAAGTTTTCTCGGTATTTCGGTTATTTATTTATCCGTTATTTATATCACTGATTTATTTTTAAAACTTTTTGCAAGATTAACAACATTCCGTATCTCACTAATATCTCTTCTTATATCTGCTCCGCTGTTACTGCCGGTTTTTCCTTTATTTTTAAATTCCGGTTATTTTATAAGCATTGTATGTTCTGTCATTATAATTTTTATCCTTCTGATTATCAGATATTACAAAGAAGAATATAATTATTTTTTATTACTCCTGCCGATAGCCGGGTTTACAATATTTTCAGTGTTTTTTATTAATAATTTTGAGCAAAAAAAAGAACAAAAGAAACAAAAAGTTCTTATAAAACAACTTGCAAATGATACTGATCCGATGGCAAAGCGTTTTTTAAAAGAAATTAATGAACGTTTAAAAACCGATACAGTTTTACTCAATAAGATTTCAAATGTTTCCGAAAATCAAGATTTAGAAATTTATGACTATCTAAAGCGAAAATATTTTTACGGTTTTTGGGAACGCTACGATTTAGAAATAAGCCTTTGCGGGAATACCGATTTCTACAGAGAAGAAAATCAGGCGGAAAATTGTGAGGGATATTATAACTTAGAAATCGCTGATTTCGGAGACAAAATCAGGAATACAAAATTCTGGCTAATGAATTACAATACCGGAAAAATAACTTGGTTCGGAATTATTGAAGTGCCTGTAAAAAAAGATAAACGAAAAATGAGTTTATACATCACTTTAAGTGAAAAATTAACAACGAAAGTTCTTGGTTATCCGGCACTGTTAATTGATAAAAGCACAAAAACAAAAACAGAATACAGAAACTATTCTTACGCAAAATACAGCAACGGAATTCTTGCCGTAAAATTCGGAGAATTTCCTTATGAATTAACAGACAAAGAATTTAAAAAGAAAAATAAAACTGAATATTATATTTATTCGCATAATTATTCCCATTTAGTATATAGTGAAAATGATAAAAAACGCATTGTTTTATCAAAAGAAAAAGAACCGTTCTTTAACAAGATTATTTCTTTCACTTATTTGTTCGTATTCTATAATATCCTGATTCTCATATCGGTTCTTTTCTATGACTACAAATACATTTTGAAACGATTCCGTTTCGATTTCAAAAATAAAATCAGATTTTCAATGATATTTATCCTGTTAATTTCTTTTATTCTTTTCGGAACCGGTACAATTTATTTTACGATAAAACAAAATGAAAAAACCGGTAATCGCGAAATGGAAGAAAAAGTTCAATCGGTTTTAATCGAATTAAAACATAAGTTGCAATACGAAGATGAACTTACACCAAATTGGCATACAGAACAATATGACCATCTTGATGAATTACTGAACAAATTTTCACAAGTCTTTTTTGCCGACATTAATTTATACGATTTAAACGGATTTATTTTAGCATCTTCACGTTCCGAAATTTTTAACAGAGGATTAATAGGTAAAGAAATGAATCCTAAAGCTTATTATGAATTAATTTCAGAAGGCAAAACAGAATATATACAAACAGAACATATCGGAAAAATGGAATATTCATCAGTTTATATTCCTTTAAGAAACGAAAAAAATAAAATTACGGCATTTATAAATCTTCCGTATTTTTCAGATAATAATAAAGTTAAAAAAAATATTTCGGATGTTTTTATAACCACTATAAATTTATATTTAGTATTATTTCTGATAACAGCATTCTTAAGTGTTTTAATTTCCGAACAGATTACAAAACCTTTAACTTTGCTGCAAAATAAATTCAAATCAGTTCAGCTCGGGAAAAAACATACTCAAATAATCTATACTAAAAAAGATGAAATCGGTTCCTTAGTTAAGGAATATAATTTAATGGTTGCCAAACTTGAAGAAAGTGCGAAAAAACTTGCAGAATCCGAAAGAGAAAGTGCCTGGAGGGAAATGGCAAAACAAATTGCCCATGAAATTAAAAATCCTTTAACACCGATGAAACTCAGCATACAACTTTTGCAAAAAACTTGGTACGATAAAACAAATACCGAAGAAGAATTTCAAAAAAGATTAAACAGCGTTGCTCAAACTTTAATTGAACAAATTAATACACTTTCTTCTATTGCTTCGGAATTTTCAGCCTTTGCAAAAATGCCTAAAGCCAGAAAAGAAGAAGTTGAAATAGTGAAAAAATTAAAAAATGTAACAGCATTATTTGAAAATGAAGATAATATAAATATCTCATTAAATCTGAACAATATTGAGGAACTTTATATTATTGCCGACAAAGAACAAATTTCCAGAGTATTTATAAATTTAGTAAAAAATGCTGTTCAGGCAATACCTAGAACTAAAAAAGGCGAAATAAAAATCAGTTTAAAAAAGAATAATAACAAAGCTGTTGTTATTATTAAAGATAACGGAAAAGGAATAACCGAATCACAAAAAAAACAACTTTTTGAACCCAGCTTTACAACTAAAACCAAAGGAACGGGTATCGGCTTAGCAATTGTCAAAAATATTATCACATCAGCAGGGGGAAGTATCAGCTTTGAGTCAAAGGAAAATAAAGGAACCGCATTTATTGTTGAATTTATAACTGTATGAAGCAAAAATCAAGCACAGGAATGCCTTTTTTTAAAAAAAAATCCTATTTTTGCAGTCGAATAAAAATTCGGATAAAAATAGTCTTTTATGTCTCATAGTTCAAAGCTAATACGTGTAATATTTTTAAGTTTCTTTGCCGTTTTATTTTCATCGGCTGTTTATTCTCAACATAACGATAAGGCTGCAGAAGCAGAGAAAGAACTTAATCCCGGAGAACTGATTATGGAGCATATCAGTGATGCCTATTCCTGGCATATAATGACTGTCGGAGAACATCATATCGAAATTCCGTTGCCGGTAATTCTTTACAGTAAATATTCCGGTTTTCATGTTTTTATGTCATCAAAATTTCATTACGGAGAAAAAAGCTATAAAAATTTTAAAATTGCAGAAGGAAAAGAAAATCCTCTTAAAGGAAAAATTGTTGAATCTGTTAACGGAAAAGATATTCGCCCGATTGATATTTCCATAACAAAAAATACATTATCCTTGTTTATAAGTATCATTTTAATCTTTTGGTTGTTTATTTCAATTGCAAAATCATACAAAAAAAGAAGAGGTAAAGCCCCGAAAGGAATTCAATCTGCCATTGAACCTTTAATTATTTTTATACGAGATGACGTAGCAAAATCATCAATCGGAGAGAAAAAATATATGAAATATTTACCCTACTTATTGAGTATCTTTTTCTTTATCTTTTTCAACAACCTTTTCGGAATAATACCGATATTCCCCGGCGGTGCAAATTTAATGGGCAATATTGCAATTACAATGGTACTGGCATTGTTCACATTCGTCATTACAACATTCAGCGGAAATAAACATTATTGGATTGACATTTTTAATACTCCGGGTGTTCCCTGGTGGCTGAAACTGCCTATTCCATTATTGCCTTTTGTTGAATTTACGGGTATTTTTATTAAACCATTTGTGTTAATGATACGATTGTTTGCAAATATGCTGGCAGGACATATTGTTGCTCTCGGTTTTTTTATGTTAATTTTTATTTTCGGTGCAATGGGCGGTGCAATAGCCGGATACGGCGGTGCAATTTTCTCCGTTGCTTTTACGATCTTTTTATCTTTGCTTGAATTACTTGTCGCATTTATTCAGGCTTATGTTTTTACACTTCTTTCGGCTCTTTACTTTGGTATGGCAACGGAAGAACATCACTAATGTTTTTTATTTTTTAACTCTAATATAATTTTTATGGATTTATTATTAGTATTATTACAAGCAGTTGCAGATTTAACTCCTTATGCAAAAATGGGAGCAGGTATCGGAGCAGGTATAGCCGTAATCGGAGCAGGTATCGGTATCGGTCAAATCGGCGGAAGTGCAATGGGTGCCATAGCACGTCAACCTGAAGCTATAGGAGATATTCGATCAAATATGATTGTTACTGCCGCATTGGTTGAAGGAGTTGCTTTCTTTGCAATCGTAATTTGTTTGTTGATTATTTTATAACCGACAACAACTTTTTCAGAGTGAGATAAGCGGTTGGCTTATCTTCACTCTTTCATTAAAAAAACAAGAATTATAATATACTGTTTATAATTCAATAATTTATAATTCATAATTCTAAAAAAATGGGTTTAGTAACACCTGATTTCGGATTAATATTTTGGATGACCGTATCATTCCTCTTGGTTTTATTTATACTTAAAAAATATGCTTGGAAACCAATTTTAAAAATGCTTAAAGAACGCGAAGATTCTATTGACGAAGCCTTAAAATCGGCAGAACTTGCAAAAGATGAAATGGCACGATTAAAATCGGACAACGAAAAAATAATGCAGGAAGCCAGAGGAGAACGTGAAAAACTTTTAAGAGATGCACGAGAAGTAAAAGAAAAAATCCTTGCAGATGCCAAAGTTGAAGCCAAAATTGAAGGCGATAAAATGATAAATTCGGCAAAAGCACAAATTGAAAGTGAAAAATTAGCCGCTTTAACAGAAATTAAAGAGCAAGTTATTTCATTATCTGTTGATATTGCAGAAAAAATCATTAAAGATTCGTTAGATTCCGATAAAAAACAAAAAGAATATACGGAAAAACTTTTAAAAGATATTGATTTGAATTAATAATCAAAATTTAATGAATACAAACAGAATAACTGTAAGATACGCAAAAGCACTATACTCCTTTGCAGAAGATGAAAAAAAGGCAAAAGCTGTACGCAATGATATGCAATTAGTATCCGGAATTATAAATATAGCCGAATTCAGTAATATGTTGAAAAATCCCGTTATTTTTCCCTCAAAAAAAATAACTGTTTTCAACAAACTTTTCAAAGATAAAGTCAGTAATTTAACACTTAAATTTTTTAAATTATTGGCTGAAAATAAAAGAGAAGCATATCTTGATGCAATTTCTCGAAATTATATCGATTTCTATCGAAAACAAAATAACATCAAATCAGCAAAATTAACAACTGTTTTTACCGCTGATGAGAAACTGAAAAAATAAATTATCACAATTTTATCAAAACAATTTAAAGCAGATATAGAATTAGTCGGTGAAACCGACAAAAATATTACCGGAGGTTTTGTTTTAACCGTTGACGGAAAACAATATGATGCAAGTGTTTCAAGCAAACTTAAAGAATTAAAAAAAGAAATGCTGAATACTTAAACAAGCAAAATTAACTGTAATAAAAAATAAAATAATTAACATAAAAACAAAAAAACATGGCAGGCATAAATCCCGCAGAAGTTTCTGAAATATTAAAAAAACAATTACAAGGAATAAGCACCGAAACTGAATTTAAAGAAGTCGGAACCGTTATTGAAGTCGGTGACGGAATTGCTCGTATATACGGACTTCAAGGCGTGAAATACAACGAAATGATTGAGTTCCAAAACGGCGTGGAAGGCATTGCTTTAAACCTTGAAGAAGATAATGTCGGTGCTGTTTTACTCGGTCCGTCAGCAGGAATTAAAGAGGGCGATACCGTAAAACGCCTTGATAAAATTGCTTCAATTGACGTCAGTGAAGGTATGCTCGGACGTGTTATTGACACACTCGGTATTCCGATTGACGGCAAAGGAGCCATTACCGGCGAAATTTTCAATTTGCCCCTTGAACGAAAAGCTCCCGGTGTAATATTCAGACAGCCGGTAAACGAACCGCTTCAAACAGGTATTAAAGCGATTGATTCAATGATTCCTATCGGCAGAGGTCAAAGAGAATTAATTATCGGTGACCGCCAAACCGGAAAAACTGCCATTGCCATAGATACAATAATTAATCAAAAAGAATTCTTTGATAAAGGTGAACCCGTATATTGCATTTATGTTGCCATAGGGCAAAAAGGATCAACTGTTGCCGGCATAGCAAAAACTCTTGAAGAGCACGGAGCTATGGCATATACGGTAATTGTTTCGGCAACCGCTTCCGAGCCGGCAGCTATGCAATTTTATGCTCCTTATGCAGGTGCAGCTATCGGGGAATATTTCAGAGATACCGGAAGACCGGCTTTAATTATTTATGATGATTTATCAAAACAAGCTGTTTCTTACCGTGAAGTGTCTTTACTTTTAAGAAGACCTCCGGGTCGCGAAGCATATCCCGGAGATGTATTTTATTTACATTCAAGATTATTAGAACGTGCAGCAAAAATTATTAACGATAATAATATTGCTCAACAAATGAATGATATTCCAGATGCACTGAAAGGAAAAATAAAAGGCGGCGGTTCATTAACTGCATTGCCTATTATTGAAACTCAGGAAGGCGACGTTTCGGCATATATTCCCACGAATGTTATTTCAATTACCGACGGTCAAATTTTTCTCGATACAGAATTATTTAATTCGGGAATTCGCCCGGCAATTAATGTCGGAATTTCCGTTTCTCGTGTCGGAGGAAATGCACAAATTAAATCAATGAAAAAAGTTGCCGGAACATTGAAACTCGATCAAGCTCAATATCGTGAATTGGAAGCATTTTCAAAATTCGGTTCAGACTTAGACGCAACAACATTATCTGTTTTAGAAAAAGGAAGACGCAATGTTGAAATTTTGAAACAGAGACAATTCACACCTGTCAGAGTTGAAGACCAAACAGCCATAATTTTTGCCGGAACAAAAGGTTTATTAAAAAATGTGCCGGAAAACAAAGTTTCGGATTTTGAAAAAGAATATTTAGATTTTCTGAAAACCAAACATGCCGATGTTTTAGAGTCCTTATCAAAAGGAAAATATACCGAAACCGAGACGAAAGTTTTGGAAGAAGTTGCTTTAAATATTGCATCATCTTATAAAGAAAATCAATAAATTTAATTCACAAATTTTGCTCTAATATGGATACAAACGCATTTGAAGAAGCCGTAAAAAAATCAAAAACTTTGACAGAACGTCCGTCAAATGATGTTCTGCTGAAATTATACGCACTTTATAAACAAGTAACAGAAGGAAATGTAAAAGGAGAACGTCCCGGAGGTTTCGATTTTAAAGGTGCTGCAAAATACGATGCTTGGGCAGAACAAAAAGGTAAAAATAAAGAAGACGCAGCCAATGAATATATTAATTTAGTTAATTCATTATCGTAAAATACATTATAATGAAAAGATCAGTTCTTATTGTTATCTTTTTGGTAGTATTTTCTGTCATAGGTTTATCGCAAGACATAATTACAAAATATGATTCTGCAAAAATTGAAGCAAAGATTATTGAAGTCAATTTGAATACTGTTAAATATAAAAAATATTCCAATCAAGACGGTCATGTTTATGTTATCAACAAATCAGACATTCATGATATCCTTTATAAAAACGGAGACAGAGATATTTTTACGAAAGAAGATAATTCGGTTTCCTCAGCACTTGATTTTAAAGAAAATAAAGAACTGCTGAATACACTTGCCGCAAAAGGAAATCGTGTATATATTGATACAATTAATAAAAATGCAGCAATTCATGCCAAAAGGAAACTTAAAAATTTAGGATATTGGAAAATTACCGATAATAAAAAGCTTGCAGACTTTATCCTGTCTTTTGATACTGAATACAACCGGGATTCTGCAAACGGTTATGCAGAATTTATACATCCTGAAACAAATGAAATTTTCTTTAAAACAGAAAGAGAATTTGCAGATATTACAACGGATATGAACTTAAAGCGAGGAATTATTTATAAATTAATTAATTCTGATATTATTCCTTTAATGATAAAATAAAACTATTTGCAATGGCAAATTTGAAAGACATACGCAACAGAATATCTTCGGTTAAATCAACCCGGCAAATAACTAATGCTATGAAAATGGTATCAGCCGCCAAATTGAGAAAAGCTCAAAACACCATCACTCAATTAAGACCTTATGCAAATAAATTAAACGAAATTCTAAGTCGCTTGGGAGATGTAAAAGGAGAATCAGCTGAAAATATTTATGCTGTTGAAAGAACGGAAGAACACGTTTTGCTTGTTGCAATAAGCTCTAACAGAGGATTATGCGGACCATTTAATGCGAATGTCGTAAAAAAAGTTATTGAACTGACCGAAGGACAATATGCAGAACAATATAAAAAAGGAAATGTTTCAATTTATACAATCGGTTCCAAAAGCGAACAAATTTTACACGCAAAAGGATTTAAAATTGATGCTCACTTCAACAAACTTTATGATAATTTAACTTTTAACAATATTGCCGAAACAGCCGAAAAATTAATGGCTCTTTTCACGAATAAAAAATTCGATAAAATTGAATTTATTTATAATCGCTTTAAAAATGCTGCCGTTCAAATATTAACACAAGAACAATTTTTACCCGTAAAGCATACAGAAAATAATTCAAATAATTATAATGATTATATTTTTGAACCCTCACAACAATATATTTTTGACACTTTAATACCTGATTCACTTAAAACACAACTCTTTGCAGCAATATCAGATTCTTATGCCGCAGAGCAAGGAGCAAGAATGACGGCGATGCATCAAGCAACTGATAATGCCGGTGAAATGATTCGATCATTAACTTTAAGCTATAATAAAGCACGTCAAGCAGCCATAACAAAAGAAATTTTGGAAATTACTGCCGGGGCAGAAGCTTTAAAAGGATAGAAAATATTCCGTTGTTGTACATTGTTAATTTAAAATAAAAATTTATTGAATAAAATTATTAAACTGTTAAAACAGTGATGTATTCACACAGAACTTACAGAATTTCACAGATATTTCTGTGTAAATTGATATTCTCTGTGTGAGATTACAGATATTAATAAAAATGTCAATATTAGTTAAGTGTCTGATTCAAAAAATTGAATATAAAATCTATGAATTCGCTATATATAATCACATATGCAATTTGGTTTTTATCTGAAATTCTCCTGAACATATTCCTCAGATCAAAAAAGACAGATAAGCAAAATGCAGATAAAGGATCTCTTTATCTTATATGGATATTTATAATTATCGGTATTTTTTCTGCTGTTTTTGTTTCTGTCCGGCATTCCGTTCCGTTGTTTAAAAGCTCAGATATAGGATACATCGGACTTTTTGTAATTATTATCGGTTTACTGCTCAGACTTAAAGTTATTACAACTTTAGGGAAATTTTTTACAGTTGACATCACTCTGAAACAAAATCATAAACTTAAAAAAGACGGATTTTATAAATATATAAGACATCCTTCGTATTCTGCTTCTCTGGTATCATTTGTAGGTTTCGGTATTTCTCTCAACAATTGGATTTCATTAATAATTGTTACTATTTTGGTTCTCATTGCCTTCATAATAAGAATAAATATTGAAGAAAAAACATTAATCGAGTATTTTGGTGCTGAGTATTTAGATTACAAGAAAAAAACAAAAAAAATCATACCATTTATTTATTAACAATAACGAATACCCGGGATATATGCCTGTCCGTTATAAATTAACTGCCTGTAAAATCTTTTCAGAAGCCCCGATATTCTCTTTCACGTACATTTCGGCATTTTTACCGCTTTGTAGTTTGAAATTATTATCAGTTATCAATTTTTGCATTATTTTAAAAAACCCATCTTTATCAGAAATCGAAAAACCTGCCTTCCGACTTATTAATTCTTTTGCTTCATCAAATTTTGAATACTTCGGACCGAAAATAACCGGAATACCGTAAACAGCAGCTTCAAGCGTGTTATGAATGCCCGTTCCGAAACCGCCTCCGATGTAGGCAATATCAGCATAAGCATACAAAGACGATAACATTCCGATATTATCAATAATTATTATATCGGCATCAACGATATTCTCAAAATTACTTTCGGAATAACGAATAATAGTTTTTTGACTCAAATTTTGTATTCTTTTTATATTTTCATCTTTAATCTCATGAGGAACAATGATATATTTAATATTCTGAATACCGGATGATTCGATAAATCGGAAAATAATGTCTTCATCAGGTTTCCAAGTACTTCCTGCAATAAACACAAACGATTTATCCGTAAATTTATCAATAATTTCAAACTGTGTTCGGCTTTGAGCAATTTCAAAAACACGATCGAAACGCGTATCTCCCGTTACGGTAACATTCTTTATTCCGATATCAAGAAGAAGTTTTTCGGAACTTTCGTTTTGAACAAATAAATATGTAAAATCCTCCAATATTTTTCTGAAAAAGTTACCGTAAACCTTAAAAAATAATTGATCTTTTCTGAATATTCCGGAAATCAGATAAACAGGAATTTTATTTTTCTTCAGCTCATTTAAATGCCAAAACCAAAATTCATATTTTACAAAAAAAACTAATTTAGGTTTTAATAACGAAATTAATTTCTCGGCATTTTTATGTGTATCATTCGGCAAATAAAAAACGATATCAGCTGATTCATAATTTTTTTGCATTTCATAACCCGAAGGAGAAAAAAAACTTAAAGCAAGTTTATAATCGGGATATTGTAATTTTATTTTTTCAATTAAAGGTCTGCCCTGCTCAAACTCGCCGAGCGAAGCACAATGAATCCAAATCAAATTATCGGATTTAAACTGATTAAGTTTAACAAAAGTTTGTTTAGCTCCCTTGGCTCTCAACTTTGCTTTTGTATTAAAAAAAGAAGCAACTTTTATAACAGAAGCATACAAAAAAATACCTATTGAATAAAACCATTTCATATTTAAAGGAAAAAAGGCTGCAAAAAGCAACCTTTAATATATTATTATAAGCATATTATTAAAAAGAAGACTTATCTGCCGGTTTGTCAAGAACAACAACTGTAACACAGCCTCTGTTTATCTTTTTTTGTCTTTTAATATTCGAATCGGTACTCTCTTCCTGAGGAACCGGTAAAACTTCCATAATAATTTTCAGCGTTGTTGAAGTAGCAGGATAAAAATCAAAATACGGATGTGATGATTTTCCGTTATCTTCATTATAGTAATCGGCTAAAACACAACTGCCTTCTTCTCTCGTTGCACTTTCTCCGGGTAAGTCAAGAACAGTTTCATGGGTACTTTCATCAATAATTTTAAAATTAATTTTATTATTGAAAACAGCTGCAGCATAAAATTTCAGCCGATAATCTTTTCCTTTTGTTAAAGGAAGAATAAACTCGTAAGTTTGCCCTGTTACACAAACGGCACTGCTTGATTGGTCATTATATTCATACGGTGCTTCAGGTCTTCTGTATTTGAAAAAATCCGAACATCTTGATTGTGCATCGGAAAACAGCGGAAACAACAGAACTAAGGCAATAATATATATTAATTTAGTTTTCATAATTTTCAATTTAAATAGTTAGAATTTTTTAAACGTCAGAATCTGTTAATTTATTTCTTACATCTGCAATCACTTTTTTAAGTTTAGTATATTGATCTTCAGTCATAACAATTTTTGTTGTTCCTCCGACAATAATTTTATTTGTTTTTGTATTATCGACATTAGGATTTTCAATTTTTATAACCTCCAAGCCGTCATAAACTTTTTTTATAGGTTGCAATTCTTTAATTAAATCAGCAACATTCGGGTCAGCTTCTCTTTGTTGAAGTGACAAGATAATATTTTCAAAAATATTTTTTTGATCTGCAATTAATTGAATAACTTCATTATCTTTTTGATATGTATTTTGCAAATTCGTAACGATATACAAACTTTCGAGCCATCCGCCTACAGAAATCAGAGATAATGAAGTGTTTCTGTCATTATCTTCAAGAAATTTAACAATATCATAATAAGTATCATTGGTAACTTTAAGCAAAGAATCTTTGTTTTCAATTTTCTTAAATCTGTTAACTAAACTTTCTGTAAACACAGAACTTAAACCTATTTTATCACTCAGACTTTCAACAACTTTAAGATATTCTACCGCCGTATTTGTTTGATTAAATGCAGCTGTATATGCCAAATCAGCAGAATAAATTCCGAAACCTATTTCCTGCGATTTCGTATCGATATACTTATCGGCATTTTCTTTTGCATTTAACACTTCCCCGGAATATTTCAAATTGCCTTCCTTAGTGAAAGCAAACATATCCTTCGGAGAAGGTATTAAATATGTAATTAAATTATCATCATTAATTTCGGTAACATTCTGATTTAATGAATCTTTACCATTGTTATTATTATTTGCATCTTCTCCGCATGCCGATACCAAATACAACATACTGACTGCAAATACAACTGTAATTAATTTAAAAGGTGCCTTCATATTATATATTTTTATATTACGGAAACAAAGCATAAAGTTATAAAAAACTTTTTTCATAAAAAAATTAAGCTCTAATTTTAATTCTCAAAATACAATACGGTTTAGAGAAACAAAAAAGTCCGAAAACAAATTGCTTCCGAACTTTTATTGCTGACCCACCAGGATTCGAACCTGAAACGGCTGGACCAAAACCAGCTGTGTTACCATTACACCATGGGTCATTAATTAAGGAGTGCAAAATTATTATATTTTTTTTAATTTATTCAAATTTTTATAAATTTATTTTAAAAATATTTATCTTTACTAAACAAAAAACATTTGAAATTAAATGAAACAAGTATTTCTTTCATTGGGAAGTAATAAAGGAAACCGTTTTTTGCAAATACAGGAATCCGTTAAAAAAATTCAATATTCCGCAGGAACGCTTATACAAATTTCCGATATTTTCGAAAGCAAATCATGGGCTTACGAAGATGCTGATTATTTAAATACCGTTCTTGAAATTGAAACAACATTATCTCCCGATAAACTTTTAAAAGAAATACAAAACATTGAGAAAAAACTCGGCAGAATGTCAAAAACACAAATAATAAATAATAAAGCTGTTTATTCTTCACGAGAGATTGATATTGATATTTTGTTTTACGAAAATGAAATTATTAACTCCGAAAAACTGATAATCCCCCACCCTCTTTTACATTTACGTAAATTTGTGCTGCAACCGATGATGCAAATTGCTCCGAATTTTATTCATCCTGTTTTTGATAAAAAAATTGAGACCTTATATATAAGGTGTGAAGATAAAAATTCCCTGACTCTTTTCAAGAAGACACAATCGAAAGATTTTCATCTGCTTTAACCGTAATTATTTGCTCCCAAGATGTGGTATATTGCGGAGAAAGTCGCTCTTGAACGGAAATTTCAGTATTATTACCCTGCACGGCATATTTTACCGCATCTCTGCCGTAAGATGCATTCAACAAATCAATTGCTTTAAAAATACGGTTATGTTTCGGGCGATTAATCGTATCAAAAAGGGAATATTGCAAATGTTTTGCATCCTGTAAACCAAAAAGCATCACCCCGGCTCGTTTGTATTTGTAACTGCGAACAAATATTGTATCAAGGACATTCAAGGCATACTTTATTAATTCAAAATATCGTTTGAAGGTACCGGCAGATTAACGGTTTTGGAGTTATAATAACGATAGTTCTTATTTTCGAACCTGCTTGTTTCAATAAAAATCCCAATAATATTTGCAGTTGAATGTTGAAATCTCAATTTTTCGCTTAATCGCACCGCAAAAGTTAAAATAACAGCTTTTAAGTCATCTATCTGAACTTTTTATCGAATTTGTGTTACCATCAGATATTAAGTATCCTAAATTCAAGTAATAAATGCAACTTTTTATGGCGATAATATTTGAGAAATAATTATATATTTTTTCAAAACAGGAAAGCAGATAAAACTGCCTTCTCTGCTTTGACGGAAAATATGTAATTTACCCCCTCAAAT
>JAJRUH010000145.1 GCA_024277895.1 Bacteroidota bacterium
TACAAAAGCTCTGAAAGGTTCTTCAAAAACACAAGGCGATTGGGGCGAAATGATTCTCGAAAACATTTTGCAAAAGTCCGGTTTGGAAAAAGGCAGAGAATTTTTTGTTCAGGAATTTATACGCAATGAAACCGGAAGAACGATAAAAACTCCCGAAGGCAAAAAACTGCAACCCGATGTAATGTTGAAATATCCTGACGGCAGAACAGTTATCATTGATTCCAAAGTTAGTTTAACAGCTTATGAACGATATATTTCTGCCGAAAACGAAAATGATATGCAAACATTTTTAAAAGCTCATATACGGTCAGTAAAAAGTCATATTGATGAATTGAGTGCAAAGAATTACGATATATATACAGAATCTCTTGATTTTGTGATGATGTTCGTTCCCGTGGAACCCGCCTATTTATCTGCTATGAAACAAGAACCGGAGCTTTGGAATTATGCTTATAACAAAAAGGTGTTGTTGATAAGTCCGACAAACCTTATTGCCGCACTAAAACTCATTGCCGACCTTTGGAACAGAGACAAACAAAACAAACACGCTTTGGAGATTGCCGAACGCGGCGGACGGTTACACGATAAATTTGTTTCTTTTATCGAAAATCTTGAAGAAATAGGCAGTAACATCAAACGCACTCAAAAAAGTTATGACTCTGCTTTCAATCAATTGACGGAAGGCAGAGGGAATATCATCGGTCAGGTAAAAAAATTAAAAGAACTCGGAGCAAAAGCTCAAAAATCTTTACCGTCAAAATTCTCAGAAGACGAATAAACAGACTGACTTGTCATATTGAGCTCATTTCAGTATCTGTGCAAATAACTGAAAATAAACTAAAGATGGATATGAGGAAACTTGTATTGGTGTTATGAAAAGTTATATGTCTTTGTATTGAAGGAAGTTAAACAAGAGCTTGCTGAAAAGCTCAGATGTGCAGTTGAGCAGCAAAAATTTGGTAGTTTTATCAAAATAAGTGCAAGGGTTTCAAGATGTTTCATTCAAAAACCTTGCACTTTATCGCAAAAACATAAGTATAAAGTGTTGAATTGCAATATATTTAGCGTTTTTAAGTAAGCCCTAAACAAGAGTTGAAACCGTTATTAGATTTTTGTCAAATCCTATAAATTTCCTTTGTGTTAATTAAAAAATCAGCTCAAAATTTTGAGCTGATTTTTTAATTTTTTTACACGTTATGAAAGTCCCTATTTAATTCCGGCAATTTCTTCCAACATATCAGTTGTAAGAGATTTCGGTCTTTCAATTGCATAACCCAATGCTCTGTCCCAAGTAATATTGGCAAGAACACCTATTGCACGTCCTACACCGAATAATACGGTATAAAAATCGTATTCTCTTAATCCGTAAAACCATTGAATAACACCTGATTGTGCATCCACATTAGGCCATGGATTTTTAGCTTTTCCATGTTCTCTTAAAATATCGGGAACAACTTTATAAAGAATATCCACGAATTTGAATAATTCGTCATTCGGAAGATGTTTTAAACAAAACTCTCTTTGCGATTGATAACGGGGATCGGTTTTTCTGAGAACTGCGTGTCCGTAACCGGGAATTACGTTACCCGAATTAAGCGTATCCCAAACAAATTTTTTCATTTCTTCTTCTGAAGGCACTTTTCCGCCCATTTTAGTTTTGACGTCTTGCACCCAAGACAATACTTCTTGATTTGCCAAACCGTGTAAAGGACCTGCAAGACCGTTTAATCCGGCTGATAATGAATAATATGCATCGGAAAGTGCGGAAGCAACAAGGTGAGTTGTATGTGCCGATACGTTTCCTGATTCGTGATCGGAATGAAGAATAAAATACATACGAGCAACATCATCGTAAGGTTCCGGAATACCCATTTGGTGAGCAAAGTTTCCGCCCATATCCAAAGAATAATCCGGTTCAATAATCATATCGCTTTTAAATCGCATTCTGTATATGTAAGCAGCAACAGAAGGAATTCTAGAAAGAATATCCGTAGCATCTTCATACATATATTCCCAAGCATCCATTTTATTAAATTTACCGGAAGCATAGTATTTTGCAAATTTAGATTCTTGCTGCATAGATAACAATGCTGCAGAGAACATTGCCATAGGATGTGTTCCGCAAGGCATATTTCTCAATAAATCAAGAACATATTGAGGAAGTTTTCTTCTTTGTTTGAAATCTTCAACAACTTCTTCAGCTTCGGCTTGGGTAGGAACATCACCCGTTAATAAGAAAAACCAAAATCCTTCAACGTAAGGATAATCTTTTCCTTTAGGTTTAGGCATAATTTTCATTACTTCGGGAATTGTTTTTCCTCTGAAACGAATACCTTCGTAAGGATCGAGATAAGAAATATCGGTTGTTAATCCTTTAACACCGCGCATACCGTTAATTGCTTGTGCAATTGTTACTTCCCCAACTTTCACATCACCGAATTCTTTTAATAATCGAATGGTTCTGGGTCTTTGGGCTTCAATTTTGTCTCTGAGTCTGTTTTTTAATGTTGACATAATGATATATTTTAATTTGTTAATTTGTTTTTATTTTCCAGCTTATAAAGTTATATAATATATTTTCAATTTCGGAAAAAATTTAAATATTTAACAATATAAAAAAACATATTTAAGAACATATGCAATAATTAACTGAGTAACTGACAGTTAACGTTAAAATATTTATCAAAACCAAAACTTGTATCAAATAAATAGGATTTGCTGAAAAGCTCACAGGTGCATTAGATTTCAAGTTTCTCGTTTGAAGTCGTATATAATTATGGCTTGCTGAAAAGCTCAGATGTGCGTCTATTTTGGATTTTGTGAGATGTAGATGTATATAAATACTTCAAATTGAACAAAATACAAAAGAGATGTGCAGTTGAGCAGCAAAAATTTGGTAGTTTTATCAAAATAAGTGCAAGGGTTTCAAGATGTTTTATTCAAAAACCTTGCACTTTATCGCAAAAAAAAAACAAGTATAAAGTGTTGAATTACAATATATTTAGCGTTTTTCAGCAAGCCCTATTGTAAAATAATTTGATAATTTATTTGTCTGAAGATACAGGTATTCCTTCATCTTGTTCTTTCAAATAATATCCGCTTTCAACTTTACCGAAACGGTAACTTAAATACAAAATCGGAAAAAATTGCGGATTTTTTTCTGTTTCCATTATCTTAACTCGTTTCGGATAGGCTTCAAATTTAAAACCTAATTCCAGCATATTTAATTTTTTATCGGTATTTCCGAAATCAAAACAAAAACCGGTTTTTGCATATATCCCCGGAATAATTTTCATCTCGTTAATACCGTAAAAATAGGATTCTTTACCGTAAATATACCAATATGGTGTGTTTTTAACAAATTTTTGCCATACAAAACTTTCAGAGTCTTTATTATAAACAAAATAATAAATGGGTTTCAGAAATGTTGCCGTAATACCGGCAATATAGAACCAACGAATTGAAACACTGTTACGGTCAAATTTCTTATATAATTCATGATGCATTCCGTAACCGATTTGAATATTAAATGCAGAATTAGTCTTTCCGTAAACAAATCTGGTTAGATTTTTACTGTACGGATTTCTTATTTTTTTCTCTTTTTCGTGTTTTACAATATTTATATTTCCTTCAAAAATCTGTTTCCTGTGAATATTTATACGTTTTCCGTATCTGTATCCGAAACCGAAACCGTTAGTGTTAATATTAATACCGTAACTCTTTTCATTTCGGAATAAAATTTTATGCTCCGTATCAATTTCTCCCTGTGAAAATACAGATTGATAAATAACAAAAACTAATAATATCGTAAATAATGATTTCATACAGCCGTAAACAAACAAAGTTTGTAAAAATAATTACAAACTCTGTTAATATTATTAAAACAAAATATTATAAATCAGAATCCTGATTAATTATAGGAATATCCTGATTAATGTTTTGTAATCCTGCATCTCCCTGGATAACAGATGGAGGATAAGCCGGACATAACCTGTTGCTTGTATTGCAAGATGTTAATAATATTCCGAATGTGAATAATAAAACAGCGAAAACAGAAAGTATTTTTTTCATTGTATTGTATTAAAAAATTAAACTTATATTACAAAGTTATATAATTTTTATAAAAGCACCTATTTTTTTTTATAATATTTTAAAATGTTTGATAAATTTCTTTAATAACTTAAAAATTACTACTTTTATTGTCTTATAAATGAATTTGTTAATTAACAATTATGTTAAATATTGAAATGTTCAGAGATTATTGTTTGCAAAAAAAAAGTGTAAAAGAATCTTTTCCTTTTGATGAAACTACTTTGGTATTAAAAGTTTTTAATAAAATGTTTGCTTTAACAGATTTGGAGGATAATTTTAAAATTACACTTAAAGCAAAACCTGAAGATGTAATTTTATTGACTGAACAGTATAAATGTATTTCCGGAGCATATCATATGAATAAAAAACATTGGATCAGTATCGAAATTGACGGTTCACTTTCTGATAATTTTATTATTGAATTAATAAATAATTCTTATAATTTAGTAATCTCGGGAATTCCTGAAAAAAATCGAAAAAATTAAGAAATGTTTAATAATACATCTTTTATGTAACTCAAAGTTATAAAAATCAGCATTCTTTTATAAATTTGCATAGTAAAACATTAAATAATAAAAAAGTTCAAATAATGAAACGAGATACACAAATTTTTGATTTAATAGAACAAGAATTAAACAGACAAAAAAGAGGTATAGAATTAATAGCATCCGAAAATTTTGTCAGTAAACAAGTTATGGAAGCTATGGGTTCGCCCCTAACTAATAAATATGCCGAAGGCTATCCCGGAAAACGTTATTACGGAGGTTGCCAAATTGTAGACCAAACAGAACAACTTGCTATTGACAGAGTTAAAGAATTATTCGGTGCCGAATGGGCAAATGTTCAACCGCACTCCGGAGCCCAGGCAAATGCTGCCGTAATGTTGGCTGTTTTAAAACCCGGAGACACTTTTCTCGGTTTAAATTTATCTCATGGCGGTCATCTTACGCATGGTTCTTTCGTAAACTATTCCGGTATTTTGTATAATGCGGTTTCTTATAATGTAAAAGAAGAAACAGGTATCGTTGATTATGACGAAATGGAAGAATTAGCCCTTAAAGAAAAACCGAAATTAATTATCGGAGGTGCCTCTGCTTATTCTCGCGATTGGGATTATAAACGTATGAGAAAAATTGCCGATAAAGTCGGTGCATTATTGATGTTTGACATCTCACATCCTGCCGGATTAATTGCCGCAGGATTATTGAAAGATCCCTTACCTTATGCTCACATTATTACGACTACAACGCATAAAACATTAAGAGGACCCAGAGGCGGTTTGATTATGATGGGTAAAGATTTTGAAAATCCGATGGGTAAAAAAACACCTAAAGGAAAAATCAGAATGATGTCTTCAATTCTTGATTCCGGAGTTTTTCCCGGAACACAAGGCGGTCCTTTGGAACATATTATTGCTGCAAAAGCCGTTGCATTCGGCGAAGCATTAACCGACGAGTTTAAAGAATATCAAAAACAGGTTCTTAAAAACTCTAAAGCCTTGGCAAAAGCATTTACTGATAAAGGTTATAAAGTGATTTCCGGAGGAACGGATAATCATTCGATGTTAATTGACTTAAGAACAAAAGTTCCTGAAACTTCAGGCAAAATTGTTGAAAAAGCACTTGAAAAAGCGGATATCACTTTAAATAAAAATATGGTACCTTTTGATACTCGTTCACCTTTTCAAACTTCGGGAATAAGAGTGGGAACTCCTGCAATTACAACTCGCGGTGTAAAGGAATATATGATGCCGATAATTGTTGATAAAATTGACAGAATAATTCTTAACCCGGAAAATGAAGAACTTATCACGCAAGTAAGAAAAGAAGTTAATGAGTTGATGAAAGATTTTCCGTTAACAACACATTAAAAATTTAACAATAATTTAAATAATTTAAATATTAAATTTGTAATGGGAAAGTTGAAAGTTTGGTCGAAGAAGTTAAATGATGAAATTGAGTTAAAAAAAGAGGAGATTTTTAAAAGAGATTATAAATTCTTTAAAATTGACCGCTTGGAAAGAATTAACGAACGTATTGATATTTTTTCCGATGATTGTGAACAATGTCAAAATTTTAAAAAAGAAGCAGAAGATATTGTGAGTAAATTGCCCGCATATATTAACGGAACACCCGGAATGCGAGGAGAATATGAGAAACGAACTGAAAAAATTGTTAAACATTTGAAACACAAACACGGCTTAGTTCCCGAACAATATTATTCGTCAATTTGGTCATTCACAGGTCTTTTGTCAGGCACTTTAATTTTCGGATTTACAGCATATCTCATCAATAACGGATTTTTAAAATGGGGATTATTCTTGGGATTTACGATAGGAATTATTGCAGGAAGAATATACGGAAATCGTAAAGATAAATTTAAACAAAATAGTGATTTAATATTATAAACATTATAAAACGATATATTAACTAAAAAAATAAGTTATGAAATATTTATTTTCCGTTTGCTCAATATTTTTGATATTACTTAGTTCCTGTAATCAAAATGATGTCAAACAAAAAAGATTAAATTATCCCGAAACAAGAAAAGACACTGTCGTTGACGATTATTTCGGAACAAAAGTTGCTGATCCTTATCGTTGGTTAGAAAATGATAATTCTGCAGAAACAAAAGCTTGGGTTGATTCTCAAAATAAAGTTACTTTTAACTATTTGCATAAAATTCCTTTCAGACAAAAAATTGTTGACAGGCTAACCGAAATTTTAAACTACGAACGCTATTCAACTCCTTTTAAAAAAGCCGGAAAATATTTTTATTTTAAAAATAACGGTTTGCAAAATCAAAGTGTTCTGTATATGCAGGACAGTTTAAATACCGAACCTAAAATGATTCTCGACCCGAATAAACTTTCCGAAGACGGAACGGTTGCATTAGCCGGTTTGGGAATTTCTAAAGACGGTAAATATTTAGCATATTCCGTTGCCAGAGGGGGTTCGGATTGGAATGAAATTTATGTTAAAAATATTAAAACCGGAACCTTGCTCAACGATAAAATCAATTGGGTTAAATTTTCAAGTATTTCTTGGCAAGGAAACGGTTTTTATTACAGCCGTTACCCCGAACCTTCCGATAATAAAGTTTTGACGAAAGCCAATCAATTTCAAAAAGTATATTACCATAAAATCGGAACTCTTCAAAAAGATGATAAAATTATTTTTGAAGACAGTAAACATCCTAACAGAATGTTCGGTGCAAAAGTTACTGATGATGAAAATTATTTAATTATTTCTTTTTCTGAAACAACAAGCGGTAACGGACTGTATTTTAAGGATTTAAAAGATAATTCAGACTTTAAACTTATTGCTGACGGCTTTGATTATTATTATGGCGTGGTTGATGATATTGACGGAAAATTTTTAATTCAAACCAATGAAAATGCTCCGCGGTATAAATTAATTACTTATAATATTATTACCGGTAAAAGAAACGATATTATTCCCGAAAAGAAAGAAGTTTTAAGAAGTATAAGTATTGGCGGAAATAAGTTAATAGCAAGTTATATGCAAGATGCAAAAAGTAAAGTTCTGATTTATGATTTTGACGGCAAAAATGAAACAGACTTAAAATTACCGGGTATAGGAACAATGAGCGGTTTCAGTTCCGAAAAAGGAGATAATACAGCATTTTATTCTTTTACTTCCTACACATTTCCTTCGGTTATTTTTAAATACAATATTAAAAACGGAAAGTCGGAAATTTACAGAAAACCAAATATAAAAGGAATAAATTTTGACGATTATATTACCGAACAAATTTTTTATACAAGTAAAGACGGTACAAAAATTCCTATGTTTATAACCCATAAAAAAGGCATCACACTCGACGGAAATAATCCGACTTTATTATATGCATACGGCGGATTTAATATAAGTATTACTCCGCGTTTCAGTGTTACCAGA
>JAJRUH010000146.1 GCA_024277895.1 Bacteroidota bacterium
GAACCTTTTATTCCCATTTTATTTTCTTCGGCACCGAAGGTGATACCGGGAAAATTTCTTTCAACAATAAATGCACTTAAAATACGGTCGTCGTCAATTTTTGCAAAAACTGTTAAAATATCGGCAAATCCGCCGTTTGTAATCCACATTTTTGAACCGTTGAGTATGTAATGCGTTCCCGCCTCGTTCAAAACAGCTTTAGTTTTTCCCGAATTGGCATCGGAACCTGCACCGGGTTCGGTTAAGCAATAAGCACCGAGGAATTCGCCGCTTGCCAGCTTAGGAAGATATTTTTGTTTTTGAGTTTTGTTTCCGTAATACATAATAGGCAGAGTTCCTATTCCGGTATCAGCCGAATAACCGACTGAGAATGAATATCCTGCACCTAAAACATCGGCAACCAGCATAGAAGTTGTGAAATTTTGTCCGAAACCTTCGTATTCTTCAGGAATTGAAATTCCGAGTAAACCGAGTTCGCCTGCTTTTTTTAAAAGATTAGGCATTAAACCCTCTTCGTGAGCATCTAATCTGTCAAGATTAGGAATAACTTCCGTATCTAAAAAATCTTGACAAGTTTGAGCAATCATTCTCGGTTCTTCAGTAAAATCTTCAGGAATAAAAATTTCTTCCGGCAGCGTTTCTCTTACAATAAATTCTCCGCCTTTAATAGCGTTTTTATTATCCATATTATTTAATTTGAAATGTTTGAAAAAATAATTTGCTAAATTAATTTTTTTTCGACCTTATACAAAAAAAAACTGCCGAACATACATATTTGTCGGCAGTTTGTTATATAGAC
Organism: Bacteroidota bacterium; assembly: GCA_024277895.1. GTDB lineage: Bacteria > Bacteroidota > Bacteroidia > Bacteroidales > JAADGE01 > JAADGE01. Next base: position 800 of record JAJRUH010000146.1, read on the forward strand.
CATATTGTGAAAATTATTTGATAATAACTTTTGTTTTTATAATATCGTTTCCGGAATAAATTGATACTATATAGATTCCGGAATTTAAGTTAAAAACAGAAACTTGCTTATTGTCGGAGTTTATTGTTTTTATTAATCTTCCGGTGATATCTGTAATCGTTACTTGTTCAATTTTGACTGAATTTTTTATTGTAAAACTTCCGTTTGAAGGGTTCGGGAAAATTGTAATATTTGATTTGTCAAAATTATTTATTCCGGATGTATCATGTTCCGGAAATTCAATATAATCAACCCAGGCACAATCACTTCCGCTTGATGTAGCACCGTCTTTTGAATATTGCCATTTAAAGGTGTGAATACCGGTTGTTACGGGATATCATTCTAATGCCCACAATGTATCACTTCCGGTTGAACCTGACCAGCTTCCTTGTGGAGTGTCGTCGATATAAAATCTTAAAAAATCCCAACCGCTTTCGGAAGATACTTTTTTGTAGAAACTTATATTACCTGCTGCGGTGATATTCAATTCGCTTTGCATTACGGAAGTTTGGTTATCGGTAATATTTCCTGATTTCATAGAATAATCACCGTCGTAGGCTCGGTCGTTACTTCTGAACCAATCGGCATTTCCCGAAAAGGTAAAAATTGAAGGAACTTCACTTTCAAAACTTATTGCATTGCTTACGGCAAGTGTAAAATCTACTACGGTATTTGAGGTTGAGATATCAACATTTTGCGTAACGGCAGTGTATCCGGTTTTTGATGCTTTAATTTGTTGGTTGGTTTGCGGCACGTTATTAATTGAATATTGCCCTGTTGCATTTGTTAAAACAAAGGGTATTGAAGTATTTAAAACCTCAACTTTAACATTTTCTATAGGAGTTCCGGTACCTTCTTCTGTAATAGTTCCTGTAATTGTAACATTCGGTTTTAAAACAAAATTAAGGGTTACATCGCTTCCGGTCATTTGAACTGTTAATGTATCTGAAGTGTAACCATTTTTGGAAGCGATTACTAAATATGTTCCTAATTCTAAATTATTAAATGAATAATCGCCTGAGATATTAGTAAATACATCACTTATTGAGTTTTCAAAAACCTCAATTTTAACATTTTCAATAGGATTATTACTTATATCTTCAGTAACTTTTCCTGAAAGATTGTGTGGATTTAGGTTTACTTCTAAAATAACATTCTTTTGTACAGTTTTAGACCAATCGTCTATAATTAAAGTATGATTTTGAGAAATATATCCTGTTGATGAATATGTAATTGTATATATATTAGGAGCAATGGGTCTGTAATAATCTCCGTTTACAGGATCTGTAACAACATTTGAACTGTCTTTATCATATCCGGTTATTTCAATTTTTGCATTAAGCGGGTCGCCGCTTGTATTTTTTACGGTTCCGTTAAAGCCGTATCCGGCTTCTTTTATGTAATTTAACAGTGATTGTTTATTGTATGTCCAGTATGTAGGTAATAAATCGGAAGAAAGTGTTTTTGTGCTTGAAAGCTCGATTGTAACTTCTTTACAATGAGGGAAATAGTTCATGTAATCTTGTCGTGAACCGTATGCATAGTACCAATCAGCACCTTCGGTAACGCCGTCTGAAACAACATATGTCATGTAATTAGAGTTAACTAATCTTGCGGTATCAACATAAGCTCGACCTACATGTTCCCACCAGCTTGCATCAGCAGGTGCATTTTCATTTGTTTCCCAACAGTCCCAAGGGTAATTGAAAACTTCTGCACCACCATGAAAATTTGCAGACATTACAAAATGATGTGCCGTTGCAAATGTCATCATATCATTAGTTTCGGGGTTTGAAGTTGTATGCCCGTTATCAAGAGGGTAGGGAAAGTCTCTGTTCGGGTCGTCTCCGTTTGCAAGATACCTTCTTGAACCTGATACGTCATTATTTCCGCCGTAGTATGTTCCGTCGGGGTTGGCATCGGGATTTATGTAAATTTCAAAATTATTAACAAGGTTTGTTACTTCCGTGTCTGTTCCGTAGTTTGATAATAAATAATCGGCAAGCCGGAGCATTAGAACAAATCCGGTTGTTTCGTCTCCGTGCATTGTTGATGTATAGAAAAATTCGGGTTCGGCTTCATTTGTATTTACATTATCGGATATTTTAAGAGCTAAAATAAGTCTGTTTTGTTGGCTGAAACCTATTGTGTCTAATTTGCAAAGGTTAGGATAGTTTGTTGC
>JAJRUH010000147.1 GCA_024277895.1 Bacteroidota bacterium
AAATAAAATATCGTTAGTCATCGTATCATTATTTCGATTTAAGAGAGCCAAGCAAACCTTAACAAGCTGCTTGTCAATATATTGATAATCTGACTTGCGGATTTTTAAAAACCGTTAACGGTAAACCCGCCGTCAACGTTTATTATTTGTCCCGTAATATATGCCGAGGCAGGCATACATAAAAAAGATACTGCTGCGGCAACGTCTTTAGGTTCTCCGATTTTATTCATCGGAGTTCTGCTTAAAACTTCATTTTTATATTCCGTATTTCTTAAAACAGTTTCTGCCAAAGGCGTTTTAATATACCACGGTGCAACGGCATTAACTCTTATATTTTCACTTGCCAGTTCAACGGCTAAATTCTTTGTCAGTTGATTAATTGCAGCTTTGGTCATAGCATAAACAGCACCTGTTTTTAAATGAATTTGTCCGGCAACGGAAGATATAAAAACAATATTTGCCTGTTCGGATTTTCTCAGCAAGGGAAATAACAAACCGCTGAGTTCAAAAGCAGAACGAAGGTTTGTATTCATAATAAAATCATAGTCTTCAAAACTATATTCATCGGTCTTTTTTCTGATATTTGTCCCGACATTATTCACAAAAATATCCAAACTGCCCCACTCTTTTTTGATTTTATTAAAAATTTTTTCGTAATTTTCTCTTTTACTCACATCTGCCTGAATGCCGAAACATTTCACACCTTTTTCTCTAAATTTGCTGCATACTTCATTTAATTCTTCAATATTTCGGGCAACTAAAGCAAGTTCTGCCCCGAAATCGGCAAATTCTTCGGCAACGGCAAGTCCTATTCCTTTTGTAGCACCGGTTATTAATGCCTTTTTTCCTCTTAATGTCCAACGTGTATTCATTTTTTTCTTTATTTAAAATGTAAACTGTAAGAAACAACGAAAATATTATAACTTTGTAAATCTAACATTTTTTTCAGAAACGTATGAAGCAAATAAATAAAATTGAATGGCAGCCGGGAAATTTATTATATCCCTTACCTGCCGTTATGGTCAGTTGCGGTTCAAAACCGGAAGAATATAATATAATTACAATTTCCTGGACGGGAACAATTAATACAAATCCGCCTATGGTCTATATTTCCGTAAGACCGGAAAGACATTCTTACGATATAATTAAACGAAACAAGGAATTTGTTATAAATCTTACAACAGATAAATTGGCATTTGCAACCGATTTTAACGGAGTGAAATCCGGAAAAGATATTAATAAATTTGCTGAAAGTCGTCTGACTCCCGTTCCTGCAAGAAAAATTAATACAGTATTAATCGGAGAATCTCCGGTAAATATTGAATGTAAAGTAACACAAATAATTCCTCTCGGATCTCACGATATGTTTATTGCGGAAGTCGTAAACATAAATGTTGATGAAAAACTCATTGACCTGAAAACAAAAAAACTAAGACTTGACAAAGCCAATCTTCTCTCCTACTCTCACGGATTTTATTACATTCTCGGAAAAAGAACAGGACATTTCGGCTGGTCGGTAAAAAAGAAAAAAGGCGGAAAAACCGCCTGATATAATTTTTATGAAAAGTTTTTATGAAATAATTGCAGTCGCCTTTCCAATTCCGAAAACATAGTTTCGTTAATTTGCGACACACAAGCACGCAAACCTTCCGAATGTTCGCTGCCGGTTGTTTGCAAAGCAATTGCTGATATTCCGTAGTACAATAAATTATGAAGCAGCTCACTTCCCGACATACCCGGATAGTAAACCGTAAAATAAAACCCGTCAGCTAAAGGTTCACCTAAATCATTGTCATATACGAGTTTAAATCCGTTATCCAAGAATATTTTTTTCATTGCTTCGGCTCTTTCACCGTATTCTAATACGTCATCTCTGTAATTATAAACGCCGTCATTTACAGCTTTCAGCAATGCAGTTAAACCATATTGCGGAGTGTGTGAAACTCCCGCAGACAAGATATAAAGTGCATTATAAATTAATGAATGTCCGAACTGATCTGTACTGTAAAATCGTTTTAAATCAGGATATCTGCTTTTATAAACTTTTTCTGAAACAACTAACATTCCGACCCTTTGTCCTGCATAGCTGAATGCTTTTGAGCTGGAAATCAGCATAGTCCAATTATCTGTATATTTGGCAACAGTCGGTTGGTAAGGCGGCTTACCCGGTTCGGAATAATCTTTCCTGAAATCCATTCCGAAATATGCCAAATCTTCAATAACAATAACATTATGTTTGGTAGCCAATTCACCTATAATTTGTAATTCCTCATCAGTAAAACTTATCCAAGTAGGATTATTAGGATTTGAATATAAAACAGAACTTATTTTTTTTTCAATAATAAGTTTTTCAAGTTTCTCTCTTAATTTTTCACCTCTGAAATTAAAAACATCAAACGTATCATATTCATAGCCCAAAACTTTAATTTGTAGTTTCTGAACAGGAAAACCGGGGTCAATAAACAAAACTCCGCGTTTATTTCTGTCGGTTCTGTTTGCAACCATAAACAGTGCCGTACTTCCTTGTGCAGAACCAACTGTTGCAAAACAATAATCCGGAGATATTTCAATATCTAAAAAATTCTTTACAAATCTTGAAATCTCGTGTTTCAAAGGCTTTATTCCTTCAATAGGTGCATATTTTGAAGCAACACCGCTTTTGAATGCCTTAATTTCTGCTTCAAGGGCTATTTCAGAAACATCCAATCCGGGAACTCCCATTTCCATACGTAAAAATTTCACGCCTGATTTTTCTTCAACAGCATTAGCTAATTTAACAATCTCTCTGATAGATGCATCGCCTATATCCGAAAAAGGCATCTCTGTTAAAATACTGTCTGTTAATTTTTTATCAATCGGAATATTATTTCTCATATTTTTTTGATTTTAAGTATTACAATAAAAAAAACCGAGAAAAAATCTCGGCTTAAATTAAATTATAAATTATTTTTTGCATATCCGAATACTTTTTTGATAATATCACTGACATATTGATACGGATTTGCACGTATTTTTTTCTCTTCTTCGGCAACTTTATAAAACAAACCGTCTAATGCTTTTCTTGTAACATAATCGCTCAAACTAGTATTTACCTTAGGTTTTCCTATAAACGGTGCAATTTTATTATACAATGTTGTCGTTTGTGTCCAAGCCTGATTTGTAGAAATATTACCGACTAATTTCTTATTTAAAGAATTATTTATTTTAGGTGCAAACGCAGATTTTAATTGATTATAGGTTTTGCTTTTCAAATAATTCGTAGCTGCTGTATTTCCTCCTTTTAAAATTGCCATACCGTCTTGAATTGTCATTGATTTTACGGCATTAATAAAAATCGGTTTAGCTTCAATTGCAGCATCTTCCGCCGAACGGTTTATGCGTAAAACCAAGTCATCCATTGTTTTATCACCTATTCCCGGAATTTTTCGAATGTTTTCGATAATAACATTTGCTTCGGGCGGAAGCAATATTTTTACTGCTGCATCCTTAAAATAACCGTTCGTTGCATGCAAAGTTTTCGATGATGAAATTGCTCCGGTTGTCAGTGCCTCTTTTAAGCCTTGTATAATTTCCGAATTACTTAATGTGGGTTGTGTTGAAGCATCATCCAATATTTGTTGCAAAACATCACAAGAACTTAATCCTATTGTTATAGAAATTAAAAAAATAATTGCTGTTCGTTTCATAATGTTTATTTTTATAATTTTAAAAATTTGAAGTAAAATTGCAATTTTTTCTGCGAACTTCAAAATAATGTTTTTTATAACATCTTAATTTAATACTGAAACAAATGTTATTTAAACACATTTTGCTTACATATTTTGTGTTAATAAGTTTGAATATTAATGCTCAATTCTTTGATAATGAAGAGTATTATTTTAATATTTCTGATACACCGATAAGAACAAAAAAACTCATTAATAATACTGACTTATTAAATTCATATCTGTTTCAATATAATCTTAAAAAACATAATATCATATATATTATTCCTGTAAAATTTTGGATAATCAAAAATAAAAAAAAAACAATCGGTCCTTCTGAACTTAAAAAATTTATACAATACTTAAACTATTATTATTCAATTAATAATACCGGAATAAGATTTTCTTTAAGACCTGATTATCAATATATAAACAAAGAAAAATTGTTAAATCTACGTTATTATTTACAGGCACCTTTCCAAAGTTTAAAAATAAAATCAAAAGCCTGCATCAATGTAATAATTGTTAATAAATTGGTTAAAAAGAAGCTCTTTAAATCAAAAAAAAAGAAATATGCCGGAACATATAACCCGATTTCTCACGGAATAATTATTTCCGGAAATATATCAACTTCAACCTTATCACACGAAATAGGACATTATCTCGGATTAAAACATCCGCACAGAGGATGGAAATATAAATGGTTTCAGGAACCTGTCAGCAGAACCCGATTAATTCCCGGAACACATATAAAAATGTGCGAACGCAGAGGCGACAGACTTTGTGATACTCCCGCAGAACCTAATCTGACAAAATACACAGATAATAAATGTAATTACACCGGTTGGAACGTAAAAGATAAATACGGAGAAACCTACAAACCGGATACACATAATATTATGTCATACACCTATAATCGCGAGTGCCGAAATAAATTTACAAAACAACAAATTGCACTTATGCTTTATACACTTTCTAAAAACAAATATTCAAAATATTGGAAAATACAAAACAATAAAAATCAAAAATTCTTTCCCGATGCATTCGAACCGGATAATCATCAAGAAACAGCAACGGAAATATTTTTTAACACACCTCAGATACACTCGTTTCATAAAACTTTTACAGGAAGAAAAAAAATTGAAATTCCCGATACAACAGACTGGCTTTTTTTTGAATTAAAAACACAAAAACCGCAAACAATTATTATAAAATTTCCCGAAATTAATAACTTATTTCCCGAAATTAAAATTTCCGTTTTTAAAGGGTCCAATCTTATTACAGAAAAAAAACTTACTGACAAATCATATTTAAAAGAACTAAAGATAATTAAGGCAATACCCGGAGAATACTTCATAAAAATACGGCAAATTGTTGAAACAGAAAGAGAAAATTTCTACAAAATTTCTCTTTTTAAATAATTTTGTTAAATTTGCAATCGCCGTTTAAAAACTATGACAAAATTATTGCTTCCTTTTTTTAAAAAACTATTTCAGTTTTCCGTTTCTGATTTTTTGATGCAATCTGACAGATGTATGAAAATCCGATAATTCCTGAAGTTTAATTATTTAAACTTCAAAAACTCATTTCATTTTAACATTTTCCGGTTATTAAAATACCAAACTTTATTTTAATAACTGAATAACAGAATAAAATACTTATAACAACTGTATTATCATTATTTAGGGCTTGCTGAAAAGCTCACAGGTGCATTAGATTTCAAGTTTCTCGTTTGAAGTCGTATATAAATACTGCGAAATAAGAGAAATTTGACAGATGATGTGCCTGTGGGCAGCTAAAATATTTTACACAAGTGCAAGGAAA
>JAJRUH010000148.1 GCA_024277895.1 Bacteroidota bacterium
AAATATTCTTATAAAATTGATTAAAAGTATCCGATATATTTTAAAATTGGCATTTTTAAATCCCGATATTTTAATAAATACAAATGCAAATGCAATTGTCGGAATAAGTGTTTTTTATTGCAAAATTTTTAACAAAAAGTTTATTTTCAGAACATCAAGTTTAATTGACGTAAACAAAGAGTACATAAAAAAGAACGGACTTTCCGGAAAGGTTTACAAATATGGCTTAACCGGTGCAAGCAAAATAATAACCCAAAATAATGAACATAAAAACCTTTTGAAAAAAAATCATAACATAAATGCCGAAGTTTTAAAAAATATGTTCAAAATATCATATCGAAATACTTCAGAAAAAAAACATATTCTATGGGTAAGCCGATTTGCAAAAATCAAAAATCCGGAATTATTTTTTGAAATTGCTTTGCATTTTTTTGACGAGAAGTTTGTGATGATTTGTCCGCATAATACTGAAAATATTGAAACTTGGAAGAATTTGAAAAAAGACGCCGAAAAAATTAAAAATCTTACCTTTATCAACAAAGTCCCTTTTACCGAAATTCAAAAATATTTTGATAAAGCAAAAATATTTGTAAACACATCTGATTTTGAGGGCTTCCCTAATACATTTTTACAAGCCGCACAAGCTAAAACACCCATTGTTTCGCTTAATGTAAATCCTGATAATTTTATTACCGAATATAATTGCGGAATTTTTTCAGAAGGAAACTTTGATAAAATGTTATCCGAAATGAAAATTTTATTAAAAAATGAAAACGAATTGAAAATCAAAGGTGAAAATCTATTCAAATATTTGAAAAATAATCACGATTTTAATATTATAGGAAAAAGGTTTGTAAATATCATTGAAAGTGTTTTATGATAAAAATTGCATTAAAAAATATAAGTTTTCTTGAAAAAGTTTCAAAAATACCGATTTTGAAATATTTTTTCATACTGAAAATTTCCGAAAAATTCAATGAAATTTCATCAGATACGGTTTTAGAAAAATTTTACACTGATATTTATGTAAGCAATAAAACATCAAAACGCACATACAAAAACCGATTTCCCGATTTAAACGAAATAAGTTCGGAAATAATTAAAGAACAAAAAAATCCCGTAATTCACGATATTGCCGTATCAAGCGGAATAAGCTCTTCTGAATTTTATGATTTTTTGATACAAAACAAACTAAACTCCGATTTTTACATTTCCGATAAATTTGCCGAAATTTTTGTTAAAAAGGGTTTTTTCACGAAGGCGTTCGACGCCGAAAATAATCTGGTTTTTGCTTATGCAGGTTGCTTTTTTGCGGTTGATAAAAATATTTATTTCCCTTTAACCGTGCTGTTGCATAAAATTTTGAAAAAACAAAAAACACCGGAAAACTTTGATTACAAACTCTTGCTGTTTCATCCCGATGTTCTGAAAAAAATTAACACCGGCGAACTGAAATTCATAAATTACAATATTTTTCAAACAAAAATCAGCGAAAAATTTACTTTTGTAAGAGTAATGAATATTTTAAACCTCGGCTACTTTAACGGAGAAGAAGTAAAAACAGCTTTGAAAAACATTCTGATTTCAATGAAAGAAAATGCTGTTTTACTAATCGGCAGAACAAATTCCGAAGGTATTAACAATGCCGGATTTTACCGCAAACAAAACAAAAAACTCATTCATTTAAAAGACATTAATAAAGGCAGCGAAATAAAACATATCATAGAAAATTTATGAAATTCCTGATTATTGCACCCCGCTTTCATACCAATTTATATTACCGTGCAAAAGCATTGCAAGATGTCGGACACACCGTAAAAGTAGCTGTGCTGTATAAAGGAAAATCAGAATTTTATGAAGGTATTGACTTAATACAAATCAAAATTTCATATTTTTCAAAACAATTGTTGAAAGTTATTGTTTTTTTCAATAAAAGCAAACTGAAGTCGGCAACAGAACTCCGCTTACAATCTCCCGGGAGGGAATTAAAAAATCTGTTAAAAATATTTAAACCCGATGTAATTCTTTTAAAAGCATATCAAAACGCCTTGGCAATTAAAACCTTAATGCTGACAAGAAAACAAAATGTAAAAGTTTTGATGCTTACACAAACACCCTACAATCATATTAAAGGCTCTGAATTTTTGTTTAAACTAAACATAAAACTTTTTAAAGTTCTGAAAGTATATGCATACATAACACCTATAAAAATTAATTACGAAGTTTTTAAAAAATCGGGGATTGAAAATGTGTATTATTTGCCTTTTGTATATCCTTTGCAAATTTTAAAACGGGAAAATATCAAAAATAATATAAAAATTCTTTCGGTTGGTAAATTTCAAAAACGAAAATACCAATTGCTTTTATTAAAAGTTTTTAAAAGCTTAATTGATGAAGGTTATAAAATTAAATTATGTTTAATCGGGGAGCTTGCCGATGAAAATTATTTCAGGAAAATAAAAAACTTTATTTCAGAAAAGAATTTGAATAAAAATGTGTGTTTAAAAACAAATCTGTCCTATCTCGAAATTTTAACAGAATATCCCCGATATGATTTGTTCGTACTGCCGGCATACAACGAACCTGCCGCTTACTCACCTGTTGAAGCTTTTAGCAACGGATTGCCGGTAATTTGCTCTGATGAAAACGGAACAAAATGCTATATTGAAACCGAAAAAAACGGTTATATTTTTAAAGCAAAAAACAAAGAAGATTTAAAAGAAAAGTTGAAATTTTGCATTTCCGATAAAGAAAACTTGAAAATAATTAAAGAAAATGCACTACTTTCGGCAAAACAAAATCATAATCCTAAAAATTTTGCAAATAAAATTTTGCAAATTATAAACGAATGAAAAGATATTTTGACAAAACTAATAATCGCCTTATTTACATAGGAAAAGCATCTGATGCAAACTATTGGGACGCACATTGGGATAAAAATACCATTGAAAAATTATACCCTAAACGCATAATGCCTACTGATTATGTTATTAACACCACCCAAAAGTATTTGCCCAAAGGCAGCACAATTCTTGAAGGTGGTTGCGGTACCGGACAACAGGTTTTTAAATTGCAAAAAAGCGCTTACAAAGTTATCGGGATAGATTATGCCGAAAAAACGGTTAAAATTGTAAAACAAGCTAAACCGGAATTGGATATTCGCTTGGGCGATGTAAGAAAGCTTGATTTCGATGATAATTATTTTGAGGGATATTGGTCGTTTGGCGTTATTGAGCATTTTTATAACGGATACGATGAAATTATCAATGAAATGTACCGGGTAATTAAGCCCGGAGGATATTTATTCATCACTTTTCCGCATATGAGCAAATTGCGTAAATTAAAAGCCAAAAAAGAAAAATATCCGGTATGGAATGAAAGTGAAGAAAACATCAAAAACTTCTATCAATTTGCATTAAGTGAGCAAAAAGTAATTGCCGATTTAGAAAAATTAAATTTCAAATTAATAAAAAAGCAACATTTATCAGGAATTAAAGGTCTGAAAGATGAAATAAAGTTTTTAAAAAAGCCTTTACAGAAAATATTTGACAGTCGTAGTCTTTTCGGGATGGGTATGTCAAAAGTTATTTCTATGATTTTTAACAGGTTTTCATCACATACGGTATTGTTGATTTTAAAAAAGAAATAATGTACCCAAGAATATTACAAAAATTTGATAATTTTTTAGTCAAAACAATTAATAAATACACTCGTATGTTTGCAAATATAAAAAATTAGACCGATTATTTTCTATTTTTGTATTATAGAAACATAATCGGAAGAAGGGAAGAAAAGATCAAACACAAGATACGTTTAACGATATCGATAATTAGAATTATATCTTTCCTTCTATTTTCTAATTACAGATGGTATAATAATCCACAGACAAAAAAAATATTAGCAACTAAAAACGAATATTTAAAAATTTGGAACAAAGCAAAAAATATTAAATATCCGCTAATTAATGAATTTGAAGATAAATATGGTTTTAAGATTGATGAAAATTAATTAATAGTTTCACTTAAAAAGCATATAGTAGTAATTTTATGAAATTTCTTTTACATAAACTGTATTATAAAAAAAACACTCAGGGTAAAGTGCTTATCGGTTTTATTGTTTCTCATGTTACAACATATAACAGGGTAATGGCATCAACACGAATAAGAGTTTATGATATTATAAATTCATTTAAAAATCACAATAATTTTAAACTCGAACTTTTTAAGGAGAAACAAAAATATAGTATTGTAATTTTTCAGAAAACTTTTAATGAAAAAGCATATATTTTAGCAAAAAAACTTAAAGCTCACGGAACACAAATAATACTGGATATAAACGTTAATTATTACGATAATAAATCATCCGCAATTTCAGAAAAACAATATCAAAACATTATAAAGTTTACAAAAATTTGCGATGCTGTTATTACTCCCTCATATCATATAAAAAACTATATTGAAAATTTAAAACTTAATAGTCCGGTACATTTAATAGAGGAAAGTATTAATGACAAATATTTTTTAATTCAAAAGACTGTCTTTTCAAAAACAAAAACACTCATTTGGTCAGGGTTTTCATATAAAGCAAAAGAAATTCTTTTAATAAATAGTGCTTTAGAAAAATTAAAAATTAAGTATGATTTTAAACTAATTATTATTGCGGAAAAAAACCCGTATTTAAAAATTAATAATTTACAAATTGATTTTGTAAAATATAAAGAACAAAAAATAGTACAACAACTTTTAACGGGAGACATCTTTATTGCCCCAAGAAACTTAAATGAAGAATATAATTTAGGCCATTCTTTTACTAAAATTGGTGTAGCAATGGCACTGGGAATACCGGTTGTTGCCTCACCGGTTCCGTCTTATTTAAAATCCCCTGCTATAATTTGTACCAATAACCAACAATGGTATAATGAATTAAATTTGCTGTTTACTAAAAACTCACAAGAAATTAAAAAATTTTCAGAAAAAGGAATTAAATATTGTTACGACAATTACAACACAAATATTATTAAAGAAAAATATATTAATTTATTTTCAAGCCTGCTCTAAAACTATAATTGATGAAAATTAATATAATATATAATTATACAGATGCACCGATTGGAGGAACAAATCAGTTTTTAAAAGCTCTGAAAAATTATTTTATTGAACAAAATGTTTATACGGAAAATGAAGAAGTTGCAGATGCTTTTTTATTTATTGCATATAAAAATCCGCTAAAAGTAATTAATTTAAAGCATAAATACCCAAACAAACTTTTCATACATCGCATTGACGGTCCTGTTCGAATGTATTCAAAAATGTCGGACAAACGTGACTTTATAACAAACACAATTAATAACTACATTGCAGATGCAACAATTTTTCAGACAAATTGGTCAAAATTTAATAATTTTAAACTGGGCTTAAAAAATAATCGGTTTGAAACAACGATTATTAATGCTCCGGATAACAAAATATTTAACAAAATAAATAAACATAATTTTATACGAAAAAATAAAATAAAACTTATTGCAACAAGCTGGTCGCCGAATATGAACAAAGGTTTTGAAATCTATAAGTATCTTGATAAACATCTTGATTTTTCAAAATATGAAATGACGTTTTGCGGCAATTCTCCGATTATTTTTAAAAACATAAAAATAATAAAGCCTTTGCCCAGTAAAGAACTTGCCGAATTATTAAAAAAACATGATATTTATATAACTGCTTCTCAAAAAGACCCTTGTTCAAATTCCTTAATTGAGGCAATTCATTGCGGACTTCCTGCAATAGCTCTTAATGACGGCGGGCATCCTGAAATTATTCAAAAAAACGGCGAAATTTTTAATAAAAAAGAAGAAATAGACAAGCTGCTTTATAAAATAGTTAATAATTATAAAAATTACACCAACAATGAACTACCCCTGATAAACGAGGTTGGTCATAAGTATTATAACTTTATTTACAATATATACCAAATGCAACAGCAGAAAAAATACAGCACAAAAAAACTTGTATTTTGGCAAATTATAATAATATACTATCAAGTATTTAGAAGAAAAATATCTTTGCACCTAAAAAGATTAATAAAAAGGAAATGATAAACCGGCTAAAAACATATTATAATAGCAGTTACAGGCGGCAAATTTTAGACAAACTCCAAAACAAATATATTTCGGAATACAGAGGTATAGTTTTAGACATAGGAGGCAGAGACCGTGGCAAATTCAAAAAACCAAAAAACAAAGTTGAAAAATGGATTTTTGCCGATATTGAACAAAAACATAATCCCGATATTGTTCAGGATGTCGCAGATATGCAAAATATTGAAACCGAAAGCATTGACATAGTAAATGCAATAGAAGTTTTTGAACATGTTGAGAAAATAAATCAGGGAATTTCAGAATGTTACAGAATTTTAAAAAAAGAGGGAAAATTAATAATGTCTGTACCGTTTTTATATCCTATACATGCCGACCCTTATGATTTTCAACGATGGACAATTACAAAATGGGAAAATGAACTTACAAAATCCGGTTTCAAAATTGAAATAACAGAAATTATGGGGCGTTTCTTCACCGTAAGAACCGGAATGAACAAAACACTCATTCAATCTTTACCTTTTGGGATAAGACATTTTGGTTATTTATTATTTCCGTTTTTTAGATTATTGAACAAACTTGACAATACAAATTGGATTAAAAATCACCCGAAACTCGGAAATTATCACGGAGGTTATTTTATTATTGCAAAGAAGTAATACAATATAATGAAAAAGTTAATATTAAGAATAATAAAAAAATTAGGATATAAAGTTCAAAAAATAAACGAACCTGTATTTTTAGCAGATATGGACAAAGATTTTTTTGAACTTGCAAAAAAATGCAAACCCTTTACTATGACCTCGACCGAAAGACTTTATTCAGTATATAAAAGTGTAGAATATTGCATAAAAAACAATATTGAAGGCGATTTTGTAGAATGCGGAGTTTGGAAAGGCGGCAGCTCAATGATGATTGCTTTAACTTTACAAAAAAACAATATTACAGACAGGAAAATTTATCTTTACGATACCTACGAAGGAATGAGTAAACCAAGCAAAGAAGATGTAAATTATGCAAACAACATAGCTGAAAAAAAATATACTGAAACAATGAACTCGGAAAGCGGTTCTGATTGGTGTCGCTCTGAAATTGAAGAAGTTAAAGCCCATTTATATTCTACCGGCTACCCGAAAGAAAATATAATTTTTGTAAAAGGAAAAGTTGAAGACACAATTCCCGAAACAATCCCCAAAAAAATTGCTCTGTTAAGATTAGATACCGACTGGTACGAATCTACAAAGCATGAAATGGAACATTTATTTCCAATTCTTTCAAAAAACGGAGTTTTAATAATTGACGATTACGGACACTGGCTTGGCTGCCGAAAAGCCGTTGACGAATATTTTGATAAAAATAATATTAATATTTTACTGAACAGAATTGATTATACAGGCAGAACAGCCGTAAAAACATAAATAAAAATGAAAATCTTCTCACAAATACTAAATTTTTTCGGTTATAAACTTTGTAAAATAAAACTGCCGGATATATATATAATTTCATTTCCTAAAAGCGGAAGAACTTGGCTTAATATGTTACTGGGGAAATTATTTGAACAACATTGCGGACTCTCAAACCTATCACCGGATACTCTTCTAAATACCAAACTTTTTAATTCTCTGTTTCCGGATAAAATACCTAATGTGGTTTTTTCGCATGATGACAATAAAAATTTTTTTCTTCCTCCCCGGAAAATCAAAAAATCAAAAAGAAAATATAAAAACAGCAAAATAATTTTTTTAGTTCGCGACCCGCGTGATGTTCTGGTGTCAAGCTATTTTGAGAAAACAAAAAGAGTTAAATTGGGAAAAAGAGAAGACAGTTTTTGGCAAAAATTTAACGGAACAATCTCCGATTATATTTATGAAAAAAAAGGCGGTTTCGACACTATTATTGAATTTTATAATCTTTGGCATAAAAACAAAAATATTCCGCAAGATTTCTTATTAATCAGATATGAAGACCTTTATAATAATACCTTAAACGAACTTAATAAAATAATTAATTTTCTTAACTTAAAGGATGTCAGTGAAAAATCAAAAAGTAACGCAATAAACTTTGCCTCATTTAACAATATGAGAAAAATAGAAGAAAAAGGCGGTACTCGTTCAGACAAGTTAAAACCGGCAGACATTAATGATACTGCTTCATACAAAACTCGTAAAGGCAAAATAGGCGATTACAAAAACTATTTTTCAGAACAAGAAATAAAATACTTAAATAAAAAAATGAAAAATAATCTATCTTCTTATTTCGGATACAATACTAATCTTTAATAAACCAGGGAGTTAACACAATAAAAAACAAAATATTCAGAATATATATTTTTGTTAAGATAAAAAGTTCGGCATTACGACTGAAAACATACATTACAACAGATAATATAATTGCCGTTAACGGTATTATAATCTTTGTATAGAAAATTCTTTTTTTATGCTTCTGAGCCGTCATTTTATTTGACAAAAGAGCATTTACAAATGTAAAAGGTATTACCAATAAAAATTTTTTAAAAAGTATCGCCGAAGCAAGATATTTGTCGGTGTACAACAAATTAATCAAGGGTTCTGACACAAAATACAAAATAATACTGAAAAACATTCCGGACAGCAGCAATAAGAAAATGATTTTATTACTTATTTTAATATTTTTTTTTGCAAATTTCGGAAAACTTATCTGATAAAAACTTTTAATAAACCCTTTTATTACACTTAAAATCTTTAAAGAAACTGCATAAACCGCCAATAACTTAATATCAAAAAAACCGATTAATATTTTATCAAAATTATTAACAATTATATTTAAAAAACTAATTTTTGTCATATAAATCCCGTACGGAATACAATCTTTATCATTTTTTTTTGATTTTATAAACTTCATACTTGAAAAATGAGCATATAAATTGAAACTCATCTGAAAAAAAAACATCACAAAAACAACGAGTAAAATATTGTCGGGAAAAAATACAACAACAAAAATAATAAACAACGCAGAGCTGATGTTTTGCAGTATTTGAATCTTTGCTATAACTCCAAACATTGCTTTACCTTTTAATAAAGCAATCCATTTATTAAATCCGTATATAAACGGAAAAAACAATACTGAAATGAGTAAAGCATAAGCCGTTGAGTTTTCATTTTGAATATAATACCAATAGGCAATACCCAAAAAAATCGGAATACTTAAAAAAGAAAAACGTAATCCTGTTTTGTATGCTTTAACATAAGAATAATCATACCCTTCGGCAATCGATTTTGCAATTGAAACATTTAATCCTGTCAAAGAAAAAATGCTCAAAATTCCGATTATTGATAAAATAAGCTGATATTCACCGAAAGTTCCTTTGCTTAAATATCTGGCTAAAAAAACAGATAAAACCAATGATGCAAGCAGCGAAACCGCCTGGTTTAAGATTGACCAAAACCCGTTTTCCACAAAATACGGCAAATCAAAACCAAACTTATCGCCTGTCTTTTTTGAAATATCGTATATTTTGCGTCTGAGTCTTTTCACAAAAAAGCTTATCAGGTACAAATATAAAACATATCAACAACATTTTTTCGTTTTAAAAATAATTATCCTATTTTTGAAAGGTTAAGGTTAAAAAATCAGTAACAAAGAACGGATAAAGAATTATTGTAAACTAAAAATTTAAGTGCGGAAATTGATAACAAAATAATATTTTTTCGATGAAAAATAATGAAACAGTTAAACAATTTAATGATTTTAAGTGGATTGACTTGCTTAATCCCGATAAAAAACAATTAAATGAAATCAGCCTGAGTTCGAATATTGAAGTACATTTTATTAAAGATATATTGAAATATGATCACTTACCGAAAATCGAAAAAGTAAATGACTATACTTTTATTATTCTGAGAGCATATTCTGCTGATGAAAATAAAAATGTAACTACCATCGGTCAACTTTAAAATAAAATAGCATTTCTTTATAATGAAACTGAATTACTTACCGTGCATCACGTTGATTTTAGTTTTCTTCACTCAAAAAAATATCAGGTTCAGGACAGTGAATCCTTAGTGCTTGAATTTATAATGCAAATGTTGACGACTTATGAAACTCCTGTTCAAATACAGAGTGATAAAATGGATAAAATTGAATATAAAATGTTCTTAAAAGGCGGAAATTCTGTTTCTGTCGAAAATTTGTATTTTCATAAATCAAAAGCGAGAATCTCCAAAAAAGTACTGCTGCTTACACAAAATGTGTTAAACCAATTTCCCGTTAAGAAAGAAAATAAATCAAAACTTCAAGACATAAAAGATACTTTACTTCAACTTATTCTGATGTATGACGAAATTTTAGAAGATGCAAATTCTCTGTTTAATACTTATTTAGCTCTTAAAGCCCAAAAAACCAATGATGTGATGAAATTACTTACTGTTTTTTCTGCTTTTTTCTTGCCTCTTACTTTTATTGCGGGAGTTTACGGTATGAACTTTTATAATATGCCTGAACTCAGATGGAATTACGGATATTTTTTTATTATCGGAATAATGAGTGTTATAGTTATAATTGTTTATGTTTGGTTTAAACGAAAAAAAATTATTTAGTTTGACAGAAAATAAAGGATATTTATTTCTTAATTCCGATTACCGAAATATTTAAATATTAATAAATGAAAAGAGAAAAACGAAAACCGTCAAATACCAAACAAGAGAAATTAAATAAAATCCGGAAACCGACTGAAAAACAAATAAGCAAACCAAAAAACGGTACAAAAACTTCCCCTTTTAATGTTTGGATATTAAGCGGAATTATAATTCTTATCGGCTTTTTTGCCTTTTCAAAATACCTTACCGGCGAATATCTGTTCTTTTTTAAAGACATCGGCAGTGACAGTATAAATCAAAATTATCCGGCAATTATTCATAAAATTAATCTTTTAAAAGAAGGATTTTTCTCAAAATGGTCTTTTTATAAAGGTGTCGGCGATGAGTATGTTTCAGGAATACCTGTTGAACCATACGGTTTATTACGCACAGGTATTGACTATATAGGAGCAACTTACGTCGGAGCAAATTTCTTTATATTCGGCAGATTTTTGCGTATCTTTATTTTTTATTTCCTGTTTACCGGGATAACTGCATATTTTTATTTCAGAACATTATCAGTAACAAAATTTGCTTCTTTGCTCGGTGCTTTGTTAATCACTTTTTCCGGATATATGGTTGTGGGAGCAGGATGGGGCTTTTCTTCCCATATTTTTAAAGCAATGTTTTTATTATTTGCTTTTGAACAATTATACCTGAAAAAGCGTTGGTATTTCTTTCCGTTTGCCGTTATATGGTTATCTTCAAACCCTTATGTCCTCTATATCTATTCCGTTTTTTTGCTGTTGTACTCAGTTTTCAGATTTTTTTCGGAAAAGGAAAATAAGTTCACGAGTTATTTAAAACTTGTCGGAAAAATGATTCTTCTTGGTTTTGCAGGTTTAATGATGAATTTCTCACAATTACTGCGTGCTTTCTTGAAAATGTATAACAGCCCGCGTGTAGCCGGTGATGCTTCATACAGCAATCTTTTAAGTTCCGGACAAAATATCACCGAACACGGCAACCTTGCCGGCACGACAATTCTTCGTTTCTTTTCGAGCGATATTCTCGGAACCGGAAGCAACTTTCACGGCTGGTTCAATTATCTTGAAGCACCTTTGTTTTATATCGGACTGATTACCTTGCTTTTACTTCCGCAGATATTTATTCATCTTGATAAAAGAAAAAAAATTATCTTCGGTACTTTTCTCGGTTTTTGGATTTTAACCCTGTTTGTTCCGTATTTGAGATACTCGATTTTAGCTTTTACCGGCGATTATTTTCGCTACGGTTTTGATTTTTTTATTCCGTTTACATTTCTGTTTTTTGCCGTTTATGTTCTTAATAAAATTACCGAAAATTTTAAACTGAATCTGCCTTTGCTTGCGGCAACTCTTATCTTTTTAATTATTTTATTATTTGCACCTTACGAAAATATTTCTTCCGTATATATCGATGAAACATTAAGAAAAACAATAATCGTTTTATTAGTGCTTTACACCTTTTTTATTTTTTTATTTTCAAAACAAAAATATCAAAATACGGCAAAAATTGCGATTTTGCTTCTTGTCGTATCCGAACTTTCTTATTTCTCTTATAAATCGTATGCCGACAGGGTGCCGGTAACAAAAACCGAATTTCTGAAAAATAAAGCGGGATATGCCGACGGAACAACAGAAGCCGTAAACTACATAAAATCAACAGATAAAACACTTTTTTTCAGAATAGAAAAAGATTATCAATCCGGAAGTTCAATACACGGAAGTCTCAATGATGCTCTCGCCCAAGGATACTACGGAACAACATCTTATTCATCATTTAATCAGCTTAATTATGTTCGTTTTTTGGAAGAAACAGGCTTAATTGTTAAAGGAGATGAAACAGCAACACGTTGGATTACCGGTTTTCGCGGCTACCCGCTTTTGCAAACTTTCGGAAACGTAAAATATCAGTTTTCTAAATCCGAACATCCCGAGTTTTTAAAATTCGGTTTTGACTCGTTAACCGATATTGACGGAATTATAATTCTTAAAAACAGATTTTTCCTGCCTTTCGGCTATACTTACGATAAATATATTGAATTTAATGATTTTAAAAAACTCATAAATTATCAAATTTCCGTTCAGTCTTTAAATACGATTTATCAAGACTTGTCAAGAACAATTAAAGCACAAGAACTAAATAATATTATTGACAGATTAAAACCTCTACTCGGCAAAAAATTTGTTGATTATCAGTCTTTTTCGAAAGCTGTAAAATCTCAAATCGGCAATGATTCACAAAAATATCTTCCGACAATAACAAAATACTGTACGCTGAATTTTAAAAATCAAATTACTTTATTAAATGCTTTTGTATATGAAAAAGTTTTTGACGAAGGAATAAATCTTTCAAATTTTCAAAAAATAATGCCGAAAGATACTTCAGTAATTTTATCTCCTGAAAGATTTAATTTTAAAGTTTACAAAAACATTACTGATAATTTAAAAAAAGATACTTTTCAAATAACAAGCTTTAAACAATCTGAAATAACAGGAAAAATCACTTTATCCAAAACAAAAATGCTTTTTTTTACAATTCCTTTCGATAAAGGTTGGAAAATAAAAGTTGACGGTAAAAATGAACAATTGCAAAGAATAAATATAGGTTTTACGGGAATTGTTTTACCGAAAGGAGAACATAAAATCAGGCTTTATTATGTTCCTCAATACTATAAAATTGCAAATATTATTACGGTTATTTCCGTTATTATATTTTGGTTATATTTGATACTTTATATTTATAAGAAAAGCAAATTAAAAAAACGGGAATACACTAAAAAATTGTAAATGAATTGAATGATTGGATAAACTCTTATACTGATATGTACTTTTTTTACGTGCCGTATATAAAATTGCCGATTTTGAACGTGCCGAATATATTGTACAAAATACGTTTTTGGCAGCTTCATAAAATATTCGTTCTTTTAAACATAAAAGCAATACTAAGACTTGGTTGTTTTCTATTTTAAAAAATATAAAATTAATATGCCGATAACCGATGCCGTTTACAATATTCTGTATAAAAATAAAATTCCTTCGGAAGAGATAAAAAAACTTACCGATAAATTGACATAAATCATATCCGGTTTTCTCAATAATTTTAATATTTGCAACAAATTTATCAAACAAACACTAAACACTAAACACTAAACACTAAACATCTAAACAATTAAACCAATCAAAAAACAAAATACATACCTTATAAAAATTACCGGACTTGTGCAAGGTGTGGGATTTCGCCCTTTTATCTATGTTCTTGCCGAAAAATTTAATTTAAAAGGATGGGTTGAAAACAGAAACGACGGCGTTCTTATTAAAATAAATTCCGAGAAAAAAACTGCCGAAAATTTCATTAAAGAAATAAAAAAACAAGCACCTCTCGCTTCTTCCGTAAAGGAAATTAAAATTGAGAAAACCGGTTACGAAACATTTCCCGATTTCAAAATAAAAAAAAGCGAAAGCAATTCCGATGCCGTTACCGAAGTAAGCCCCGATATTGCCGTATGCGATGCCTGTTTGGAAGATATGAAATCGCAAAAACACCGCATAAATTATCCTTTTACAAACTGCACCAATTGCGGACCTCGCTTCACCATAATTAAAGACCTGCCCTACGACCGCGAAAAAACTACGATGTCGGAATTTGCAATGTGCGACACCTGCAAAAGTGAATATACCGATATTTACAACCGCCGGTTTCACGCCCAACCGGTTGCCTGCAACAACTGCGGACCGCATTACACCCTGTATTACAAGTGTAATTTTTACAAAAAAATTGATGATATTCTTGAAGTAGTTGCTTACCTTACGGAAGAAGGGAAAATTATTGCCGTAAAAGGACTCGGCGGCTACCATCTGATGTGCGATGCACACAATGAAGAAGCCGTTTTAAATTTAAGAAAAATAAAAAACAGAGAAAGCAAAGCGTTTGCCGTAATGGTAAAAAACATCGAAACTGCCGGAAAATACGCCGAACTTTCCGCCGAAGAAAAAACCGAACTTTCTTCGTGGCAAAGACCTATTTTGCTTCTGAAATCAAAAAAACAACTTGCACATCCGGTTACAAACGGCTTATCGAATGCAGGAATTATGCTACCTTATATGCCTTTTCATCATCTGATTTTTGAAAAATTAAAAACCGATGCCGTTGTTCTGACAAGCGGAAATTTAACCGACGAACCCATTATCACAAGCAACGAAGAAGCATTTAAAACATTTGAAGATAAAGCAGATGCAATTATCACATACAATCGTAAAATTCATAACCGCACCGACGACAGCGTTGCAATGCTCGTAAACAAAAAACTTCGTTTGCTGCGACGTTCTCGCGGTTTTGCCCCCTCGCCCGTTATTACCGATTTTAATACCGAAGGTATTTTTGCCGCAGGCAGTGAATTTGTAAATTGTTTTTGCATAGGCAAAGGGAATCAGGCAATATTCAGTCAGCATATCGGCGATTTGAAAAATTCGGAAACTTTTAATTTTTATAAAGAAAGTTATGAACTTTACAAACGACTTTTTCGTTTTAAACCGAAAATTATTGTTGCCGATATGCACCCCGATTATCTTTCAAGCAAGTTTGCCGAAGATTTACACCGCAAATTTCCGGAAAGCAGGCTCGTAAAAGTTCAACACCATTATGCACACATAGTTTCGTGTATGGCAGAACACGGTTTAAACGAAAAGATTATCGGCATTGCCTTTGACGGCGTAGGTTTGGGCGATGACGGAAATATTTGGGGCGGAGAATTTTTTATTAACGACTTATCGGGTTACGAACGTTTCTCGCATTTCGAATACATAAAAGTTGCCGGCGGCGATAAGGTATCAAAAGAACCTTGGCGAAGTGCCGTTTCATATCTTTTTCATTATTTCGGTGAAGAATTTTTTGAAAAATCTGATTTTTTCAGAAGTAAAATTGAAACAAATCAAGTTCAAAATTATATCCGACTTCTGAAAAATAATTTTAACACATATAAAATTTCGAGTGCCGGACGTTTGTTCGATGCCGTATCTTCGTTGCTTGATATTGTTCAAATTTCCGGTTACCACGCCGAAGCCCCTATGTGTCTGGAAAGTATTATTGCAGAGAATATTACCGACAGTTATGGTTTTGATGTTTCCGATTTTATTTCATTTAAAAAAACATTTACCGGCATAATTCAAGATATTAAAAACGACATTAATATTTCCGTAATTTCCGCAAAGTTTCATAATACAATCGTTAATGTTATTCTTAAAATGAGTGAAGTTATGAAAGAAAAAACAGGCATCGGCAAAGTTGTTCTTTCCGGCGGCACGTTTCAAAATAAATATTTGCTTACAAAAACCGAAAACCTGCTTTCCGAAAAGGGTTTTAAAGTTTTTTCACAGGAAAAAATCCCCTCAAACGACGGCGGTATTGCCTTGGGGCAGTTGATTATAGGGGCAAATATCTGATAATCTGCCGAAAAATTAAGAAATAAGAAATATTAAATTATAAAATTTCTGCCCATTTAATTATTCTGTCTGCTACTTGATTAAAATCGGGTGACAGCATCATCATATGTGGTATTTTCTCAAAAATAACAGCTTCTGTTTTGTATTTTTCAGCCGTTTTAATCACAGATTTTTTTGAAATAGCTGAATCTTTTCCTCCTCCTAAAATTAGTAAGGGTGTTTTAATTTTCTTAACATTTACAAGATTTAGTCCGAGCATATCAATATAAGCAAGATAGGATTCTGTGTCTGTTTTTTCCAGATATTTTTCAATTTTTTCGTCCGCATAATTATCTGAACAAAGTATTCGTTTATACTTGCTGCGAGAGTTAACGATATGTTTCAGATTAAATGTAACATTAGCTTTCAGAAAAGCACCCGTAAAGTTTTTCAGAACAAATAAAGTACCGTTCCAAATACCGAAAGGAGGGACAGATGCCATAAGAACAGCACCCGTTGCATCGTTTTTCTCAAGATATTTTTGCAGAACAAAACCTCCCATCGAATGTCCGACAATAATTAGTTTTTCATTAATACCATCAATTACCTGTTTAATATCTTTAACATAATCACTAATTCTTAATAAGTTAAAGGGCTTCCGTTTGGCACTATTTGAATGATTTGATAAACTTAAGGCATATGCTTTTAATTCGTGCTTTTCAAAATAAGGCAGAAAATACGGTTCCCAACACCAAGCCCCATGCCACATACCATGAATAAAAAGAAAAGATGGTTTTTGAACATCAATATTTTTAGGGTTGTTGGTTAATAGTTCTAATTGCAACATATTTTGTGTTTTTCACGGTTATGAATAATTCATTTTCAAATTACGACAAATTCTATTTATTATTAATTCATTTATATTCGACACGATTTACCGAAAATATTATATTTTTTTGTGGATATGAACTAACTTACTTGATTTTTATTTCTCGTTTTCTGAATTTTCTATATATATATTCAACGATAAAAGCACCAAGGAATGTAAATATACTGGCATAAAAAGCACTTTTTTGTGTATCCCATTGGTATTTTATTAAAGCTGCAAAAACAACTACAAGAACAGTTAAGTTAATGATTATAAGTATCTTGTTTCCTCCATATTTTTTTTGTAATTTTAAATGTGAGATTAAAACGAAAATGTAAATAACAGTAAAAACAGTGCTGGTAATTGAAGCGATTGCTCCTAAATCAAAAAACAGTGCAAACAGAAGTCCCAACCCTGCAG
This sequence comes from Bacteroidota bacterium, assembly GCA_024277895.1. Taxonomy (GTDB): domain Bacteria; phylum Bacteroidota; class Bacteroidia; order Bacteroidales; family JAADGE01; genus JAADGE01. The sequence goes on from JAJRUH010000148.1 coordinate 17,395, forward strand.
TAATATACAAACCTTCAGTTGATTTAAACCAAATTTTTCTTTCAATAAAATCCGGTAATTCTCCGTCCTTTGCTAATGAATAGGCAATATTTGCTCCGCCGAAAATAGTTGCATTTAAAGCAGATGAAATAGAGAATAATGCTCCGATTGTGATAAGAATAAAACCAAAATTCCCCAAAAATGGTTTTGCAGCAATAGCCAGGGCATTTTCTTGTGCTTTAATAATATCTGATAACGGAAGGTTTCCTATTGTAACAAGCGAAATTAGTATATAGAAAACCATAACAAACAGGATACTGATAAATATCGCTAAAGGAACATTTTTTGTAGGGTTTTTTATATTTTCAGATGCATTTGTAATAAGTCCGAAACCCATATATGAAAGGAAAATATGATAGAGGCATTAAGTAATCCGGTTGTATGAACCGTATCAAAACCCGGTTTAGCCATTCCCCAATTGATTGTCATAAATCCACCTAATATAAATACCAACAATATCAACAACTTAACTAAAACAATATAAAATTCAGCTCTTCCGACACTTTTACTTCCGAAAAAATTTAGTGCCGTAAAAAATGAAATAACGATTACTTCAACTATTCCAACGGCAAATGTTGTAGATTCTACGTGTATAAAAGGAAGCAAATACCCTGCAAAACCTTTTACAAAAAGCGAAACAGATATTACATAAGTTAACCACATCAGAATACTTAATGCACCGGTTACAATACTGTCTCCGAGTCCTTTTAAAATAAATGCAATAGGACCGGCATTTGATATTATTTTGCCTCCCAATATGGCATATGAATAAGCCACTACTAAAGCATAAATCCCTGAAAGAATAAACGCTTCCGGCAAATCATTACCTGCAATTTTAGCTCCTAAACCAAAAATAGAAAAGATACTGGCACCTATCATAGTACCTACTGCCATTGATATTACTTCTATTAAACTAAGTTTCTTATTTTTTTTCATAGTATTTATTTATAATTATTAAGGTGTTATGCTATTTGACGAATGAAGATATGCATCATCTTTTAATGAGTTTATTTTCGGATAAAATCTCTTTGTACAAACAAAAAAATCAGAAATAACATCAATATTATAGTTACAGATAGATTCTTTATTTAAAATTTGTTAATATAAAAGTTAAAGATTAGACTTTACACTAAATTAGGTTTTTAATTAATTCTCATTAAAAAAGTCTAAAAATACGCTTTTATAAATTATTTTCAAAATGTCGTTATTAATCTCTTTCAACTAAAGTCAAATTTTACCGTTTATAAAATACATCTTAATACTTTCCGTTAAATTTAACAAATAAGTCATTAAAATCTAAATTTTACTTCATCAATAAAATATTTTTTTTCGCAATAGCCGCAACGAACTTCAACGGGATTTTTTCCGGCAAGTTCAAAACGTGTGGGAACTTCTTCGATATTGGTAATACATTTTGAATTAGGGCAAATTATGTGGTGATTTATTTCTTTCGGTATTTCGATGCCGAATTTTTTCACGACTTTATAATCTTCGATTATAATAAGCGTGGCAGTGGGCGAAATAAGAGCAATACTGCCGGCTTCTTCTTTTGAGAGTTCTCGGTTTTCTATTTTTATAATGTCTTTTTTGCCCATTTTTTTACTTGCAAGGTTTATGCCTATCATAATTTCATTGCCGTTATTTCCTACATTCAAAATTTCGGCAACTTGAAGGGCTTTTCCGGATGTTATGTGGTCTATTACGGTTCCGTTTTTTATGGGATCGACTTTTAATTGTTTTTTCATTTTTATTAGTTGAAAGTTTATAAAGTTTTTTATTTCAAATTTAAGAGTTCGGTTATTATTGCCTGACGCATAAAAACTCCGTTTCGTGCTTGTTGAAAGTAGTATGCATATTCGGTGTTGTCAACGTCTTTTGTAATTTCGTTTACGCGCGGAAGCGGATGCAGAACTTTAAAATTCTTTTTTACGTTTTCGAGCAATTTTTTTGAAATTATATAGCTGTCTTTTACTTTTTCATAATCTTCCAAAACGGCAAAACGTTCTTTTTGTATTCTTGTAACATACATAATATCAAGCTCGTGCATAACTTCTTTTATGTCTTCCAATTCGGCAAATTCAATATTTTTTGCTTTCAAGTCGTCTTTTATGTAAACGGGCATTTGCAGGTGGCGAGGTGAGGCAAAATAGAATTTAGGATTAAAATCGGAAAGTGCTTGTGCCAAAGAATGCACGGTTCTGCCGAGCCGCAAATCACCAACCATTCCTATGGTAAGATTATTTAATGTTCCCTGCGTTTTTTGTATTGAAAACAAATCGAGCATAGCTTGTGTGGGATGTTGGTTTGTTCCGTCGCCGGCATTTATTACGGGAATTTTTACCGTTTCGGCGGCAAAGCGTGCGGCTCCTTCAATTACGTGCCTCATAACTATAATATCGGCATACATACTTATCGTCATCAAAGTATCTGCCAAAGTTTCGCCTTTTTTTACGGAAGTTGAACTTGTTCCGGACATTGAGAAAGTGTTGCCTCCGAGTTTTTTAACTGCCGTTTCAAAAGAAAAATGTGTTCGCGTAGAGGGTTCAAAGAACAGCAAAGCTGCCAATTTACCAGTCATATCGACTTTTATTTTTCCTGTTTCGATTTTGTCTGCTAAGTCTATCAGTTTCAGAATATCTTCTTTACTGACATCGCGCATTGAGATTAGGTTTTTCATTTTGGGTTGTTTGATTGATTAATGTTTAGTGTTTAGCGTTTAGTGTTTAGTGTTTAGCGTTTAGTGTTTAGTGTTTAGTGTCTTTTTTTCTTATTAAGTTGAGATATTCTTAATTTATAAAGTTTGTTTACTAATTCTTCTATTGCAGGTCTTTGTTCATTAACATTTTCTGTTGAAATATATCCTAAATCGACCGCAAGTATTAATTGATTTAGCACTTCCAATAAACTGCCGTATGCTATTTCGGTATATCGTGCTTGCTCTATACCGGATTGTCTTGATGATCCTTCTGCAATATTTGAAGAAACCGAAATTATTGCTCTGCGTATTTGTGATGTTAATCCGTATTTTTCTTCTTTCGGAAATTCTTCACTAATTTTATAAATGCTTACGGCTAATTTTCGTGATAGTTGCCAAACATCAAGTTTCTCAAATGAAAATTTTCTCATAATATATAATTAATCTGTAAATCATACAACACTAAACCGTTAAACAGTTAAACAACTAAACAGTTAACCGGTTTATCCTTTATAAATTTTCCAAGCTCGTTCTTTATATTCTTTTGCCGCCGCTTCGGAGTTTTCGGCTTCAATAATTCCTCTTCCTACAATTATACAATCGGCTCCGCCTTGCATTGCATCTTCAACGGTTGTGTATTGCTGCCCGGTTGCATCTGTTCCGGCTTTTAATTTCACACCCGGCATAAGCATTAATTGTCCTTTCGGGATTTTATTTTTCAGTTTTCTTAATTCTTCTTTTCCGTTTGCGTGGCAAATATATCCGCTGACCACTTCGTGATATTTTTCGCCCATATTAAAGACATTTCGCGTGTAGGTTTCATTCATTAAATTTCCCTTTGATGACATTTTTGCCAAAAGAAACGAGCTTCTGCCTGTTACTCCGTTGAATAAACCCTGCAATATGCCTTCTCCGGGCGTTGCGTGAACAGTTATAAAATGTGCCCAAGTTTTTATCTTATAAATTCCTCCGGTGTATTGTTTTTTTACGGTATTTCCGATGTCGGCAAATTTACGGTCTTCAAAAATCATAAAATCGTATTTTATGGCGTATTCTTTGAGTTTTACGATAAATTCGGGATTAAAATCTTTGAGAATGTCGATATGGGTTTTGAGCATTACTATATGTTTTGCCGTTTTATTGAGTATTTCAAATAAATCTTTTTGATTATCGACATCAAGCGACAAAATAAGGTTTGATTTTTTCTTTTCGATTTTATCTTTCAGAAGTTTTGTTAAATGGTTTTCGAGATTTTTTCCGGTTTTATTATCGTAACTTATTTTTCCGGTAAAATTTTTAATTCTTGTTTTTTGGTCGTTTGTAATTCTGTTATTTTCTTTCAGAACTTCAATAATTTTATCTAAATTTATTAAAGCGTGAAGATTGTATCCTTGTTGTGCAAGATATTTTTTGATATTGTTACTTCTGTCTATCAGAACAAAAAAATCGGTAATTTCAAGACCTTCTGTTTTGAATTTTTCAGCTGTTTCGAGCAAACTGTCTCCGGTAGTAATTAAATCGTCAATAATCAAGACCTTGCTTCTTTCTTCAAATTTTCCGATTACGGCATTTTTTGTTCCGTATGCCTTTTCTTCTTTTCTAATGTAAATCAGCGGTTTATCAAGAATGTCGGCAACAAGCGTTGCAACAGGCAAAGCCGTATAAGGTACACCAGAAATATAATCAAAATCTAAATTTTTTATTTCATCAGCAATTAAATAAGCTGTTTTATTGAGCAGTTCGGGGTAGGAAATCATATCTCGCAAATCGAAATAAAAAGGTGACTTATGCCCGCTTTTAAGCGTAAATTCTCCGAATTTTACAGCTCCTATATCGTGAAGCCTGAGTATGAAGTATTCTTTTTTCATTTTTATTTAGTTTTAAGATTAAAGTTATAAAATTTTAGATTTAAGTTTTAATTTTCCGTTTACAAATGTCATAACGATATCACCTTTGCCGGTTATTCCTTCGTAAGGAGAATATTTTGCTTTTGTTTTAAAATTTTTTGCTTCAATTTTCCAAGTTTTATTCAAATCTATTACTGTTAAATCGGCAAAAAAACCTTCTTTTATTTGTCCCCTTTTTTTAAGTTTAAAAATTTCGGCACTTTTTTCGGAAGTTAACTCCGTTAAACGCTTTAATGAAAAATTTTCTTTATTTACTTCGTTTAATAGTAAGGGTAAAGCAGTTTCCAGACCCGGAAAACCCGAAGGAGTTTCAAGATAGTTTTTAAGTTTTTCCGAAATAAGGTGCGGTGCGTGGTCGGTGCCGATTGTATCAACGGTTCCGTCGTTAATTCCCTGCATAATTCGCTTGTTATCTTTTTCTGTTCGCAAAGGCGGATTTACCTTTCCGAAATTTCCGGCTTTTTCGAGAACATTTTCGTTAAGAAGCAGATGATGCGGTGTTATTTCGCAATAAACACGGCATTTATTTTTATTATTTTGAATAATGTCAATTTCTTCCGCCGTTGAAATATGGGCAAGATATATTTTGTTGCCGATTTCTTTTGCAAGCGAAATTACCAGTTCTGTTCCTCTTACGGAACACTCGCGGTTTCGCATAAAATTATGCTCTTTTACGGTAGGATTTTTAACTTTTGAGCTGAATTTTTCTACGCATTTTTGCAGTTCGGTATGAATAATTACCGGCAAATCGTATTTTGAAGAAATTTCAAAAATTCTTTTTATATCACTCTTATTATCAACATATTCATTAGAATTTGAGCCGGCTAAAAAAAGCTTTAAAGCGGCGACATCCTCGGGTTTTGTATCAAGAATTTCGATGAGTTTGGTGATATTTTGCGAAGTTGCGGCAATGTTAAATTTATAATTGATTTTCGCAGTTTTTGCTTTTTCTCTTTTCAAATTCAGATATTGCAAATTTACGGTCGGAGGTCGTGTGTTGGGCATATCGAATATTGTTGTAATACCTCCCCGCAAAGCTGCGTTTGACGCACTTGTCCAGTCTTCTTTTTCGCTTTGTTTCAGGTCTCTTACGTGAACGTGAGGGTCGATTATTCCGGGAATTACGATTAAATTTTTCAAGTCGTATTCCGTATCGGCATCGGGGGTATTTTTACCGATGTAGTAAAAAATACTGTCTTTTATGAGAATATTTACCGTTTCATTATTGAGTTTGCAATTTTTTAAAAGTGTTTTCATGCGTTTATATTTATAATTTCCAAAGGTCACATAGGAACACGCGCATATAAAACTATTACTTTTTATAAGATTTCTTGCGTGCAATAATCATTTCCTTGCGTGTCGAATTTATTAGGCATGGTTGTTTCATCTGTTTTTCAATAATAATTTGTTGATTTTTTTCACCAATGAAGGCCCTTCATAGATAAAACCGGTAAAAGTTTGGATTAAATCGGCTCCGGCATTTATTTTTTCAAGAGCATCTTCGGGCGTGATAATTCCTCCCGAAGCAATAATCGGCAACTTACTTTTTGTTTTTTCGGCAATATATTTTATAAGTTCCGTTGAACGATTTTTTAAAGGTTTTCCGCTTAACCCGCCGTTTCCGATTTTTTGTATTTTCTCCGGTGATACGGTTAAATTATATCTTTGCGAAGTCGTATTTACGGCAACAATTCCGTCGAGTTTTGTTCGTTTTACGATTTCGAGAGTATCGTCGATTTGGGAAAAGTTTAAATCGGGAGAAATTTTAAGCAAAACGGGTTTCGGGTCTGGTTTTTCTTTGTTTATTTTTTGAATTCCGGAAAGGAGTTCGAACAGGGCTTCTTTGTCTTGAAGTTCGTGTAAGTCCCTGATATTAGGACAACTGACGTTTACGGTAAAATAATCTACATAAGGAAAAAGTTCGTTAAAACATTTAAAATAGTCTTCGTTTGCTTTATCGTTAGGTGTTGCGGTATTTTTGCCGATATTTCCGCCTATAATTATTTTTGATTTTCGTTTTTTCAAATTTTTAACGGCATTTTTCAGACCTTTGTTGTTAAAGCCCATTCTGTTTATGATTGCTTTATCTTTTTTTATTCTGAAAAGTCGCGGTTTGGGATTTCCGGCTTGACCGAGAGGCGTAACGGTTCCTATTTCGGCAAAAGCAAAACCGAAGGTTTCGAGAGCATCAAAAACTTCGGCATTTTTATCAAAACCGGCGGCAAGTCCTACGGGATTTTTAAATTCAAGACCGAAAATATTTTTCTTCAAAACTTGATTTTTCGGCATAAAAAAAACCCTTAAAAGGGCTTTCGTAAAGGGAATATTATTTAATGCTTTTAAAAAGTTTATTGAAAAATGATGAACGGTTTCGGGTTGAAACAAGAATAAAATCGGTCGAATAAAATATTTATACATTTGCGATTTTGCGACAAAGATATTAAAAAAGACAAAAGACAAAAAGGAAATTTAATTTTAAATTGCCGGTTTGACGGTCTCGATGTAAAATGCCTGATAAAAGCGAATTTAAAACGACCACAACATACTGTTTATAAGGCACTTATATCGCAACCTGTCAACACGAATATTTAATTTTCTTCAGGGTTTATAAATTTAGTTTTTTCGTTAAGATTAAATTTTAAATATGTTATTTTCATCCCGTCTTCAAGAAATTTTCTTTCATAAAAGGTTTTTATTTCCGTCGTTTCGTTTTTTATATCTGTTTCATAAAGATTATCAGTCGAATACAGAATATTTAGTTTGTTTAATTTTAGAATTTCTTTGGTGAATTCGTGCATTAAAATACTGTCGGTTTTGAGATGAATTATGCCGTTTGGCGATAGTATTTTTGAATAAATTTCAAGAAAACGAGCCGATGTCAAGCGTTTTTTCATTTTTTTCGGTTGCGGGTCGGGAAATGTTATCCAAATTTCATTTATTTCGTTTTCGGCAAAAAATGAGCTTAAAAATTCAACCTTATTACGAATGAAAGCAACATTTTTTAAATTTTCTTCTTTTACGGTTTTGCTTCCTCTCCACAATCTCGGTCCTTTTATATCGATACCGATAAAGTTTTTGTCAGGATTTTTTTTCGCCAAACCTACTGTATATTCGCCTTTTCCGCAACCTACTTCCAAGATTATCGGGTTATTGTTCTTGAAAAAATTTTCGCCCCATTTTCCTTTCAGAAAAAAATCTTTTTCATACATTTCTTTTGCGGAAGGTTGAAAAAGATGCTCAAAAGTTTCGTTTTCTTTGAATCGTTTCAGTTTGTTTTTTCCCATTTTTCGATTTTTATTTCACAGAGTTATTTTTAATTTTATTTCACACAGATTGCTCGGATTGCACAGAGTTATTTTAGTTCTTTTCACACAGATTGCTCGGATTGCACAGAGTTATTTTGGTTTTGTTTCACACAGATTGCTCGGATTTCACAGAGTTATTTTAGTTTTGTTTCACACAGATTGCTCGGATTACACAGAGTTATTTTAATTTTATTTCTCACAGGTTGCTAGGATTTCACAGAGTTATTTTTGGTTTTGTTTCACACAGATTGCTCGGATTTCACAGAGTTATATTAGTTCTTTTCACACGGATTGCTCGGATTGCACAGAGTTATTTTGGTTTTGTTTCTCACAGATTTCTCAGATTTCACAGAATTATTTTTGGTTTTGGTTCTCACAGATTGCTCGGATTGCACAGAGTTATTTTAGTTCTTTTCACACAGATTTCTCGGATTGCACAGAGTTATTTTAGTTTTGTTTCTCACGGATTTCTCGGATTACACAAAAATTTTATTAAGTTCGGATTTTATTAAGTCGATAAATTCGCTTAAAATCATTGCCGAAGCACCCCATATTTCAAATTCTTCAAAAATAAAAAAAGGTGCCTTAATTTTTTGGCTTCTTACATCAAATGTTTTTTCAACTGTTTTTGCCGACAAAATTTCTTCTAAATCAACCGTAAATACTTCTTCTACTTCATCGGTATTCATATTAATTGCGGGTTTATATTCAATAATTCCGACGAAAGGTGTAACGTGAAAGTTACTTACCGGAATGAATAAAGGTGTTAATTGTTTTAAAATTGTTATGTCTTTTTTGTTTATTCCCGTTTCTTCTTCTGTTTCTCGTAATGCCGTTTGTTTCAGGTCGTTATCTTTGTTTTCAAATTTTCCGCCGGGAAAAGCGATTTGACCGGAATGACGACTTCCGTCTTTTGCCCGTTTTATAAAAAGAAGTTTAAGACTGTTATTTTCAGAAAACAGAAGCAACAGAACCGCACTTTTTTTTACGGTATTTTCGTTAAAATTCAAAGAAGTATTCAGGCGACTTTCGGGAATCATTTTTAAATGAGAAATTTCGCCGGGCAAATCGTTTTTCAGGGCATTTAAAAATTTATATTTTATACCTGAATCATCATTCATAAAAAAATTATTTAAAATTTATTGTTTTCGCAGGATGAATTTTTGCAACAAGAAATGCAGGTATAATTAAGACAAAAACGCTGATTAACAATGTTCCGATATCTAAAAGTAAAAAGTTGAAAAGATTAATATCAACCGGCACACTGTCCACATAATATAAATCAGGATTTAAAGGGATTAATTTAAAATATTTCTGAACAGCTAACAAGCTAATTCCAAGAATATTACCGATAACTAAACCTTTCAAAATTAAAAATGCACCATTATAAAGAAAAATTGAAATTATTTTAGAATTATTTGCACCCAATGCTTTTAAAATACCAATCATTGTTGTGCGTTCTAAAATAATAGTAAGTATAGCCGCAATCATACTTAAAACCGAAACAATAATCATTAAAGTCAGAATAACGGCAACATTAGTATCGGACAGTTTCAGCCATTGCACAATAAAGGTATTATCTCGCATATAGTTACTTACTTGTAACATACTTCCGTCTTTACTTATAATCGAAGCGACTTCATCCTGAACTTTTTCGGTCATTTTTTCGGGATTTACATAATCGTCAATAAAAACTTCAAACCCGCTGATTTGGTCGGGAGTCCAATTATTAATTTTTTGAATTTGACGAATATCGCACACGGCAATCATTTTATCCAACTCGGTCATTCCGGTTTTATAGATGCCGCAAATTTTAAATCGTCTTGCTTTCGGAGGATTTTGAATAAAATATATATCCATTTTGTCTCCCACATTATAATTAAGCAAGTCAGCCGTTTTTTGCGAAATAAGAATTTCTTTTGATTTTTTTTCCGAACTGACATCCGGCAATGTTCCTTTTACCAAGTTTTCTTTTAAAAAATTCCAATTATAATCTTTGCCTACACCTTTTAACACAATTCCCTGAACTTCGGTTTTGGTTTTAATAATTCCGGGTTTTGTGGCATAAATTTGAATATGGTTTATTCCTTTTATTTTTGTGATACCGGGATAAAACGGTTGTTTTTTACTGATAGGCAAAGTTTCGTAAGTTTCGTTTATATCTCTGTTTTTTATTGATATATGTGCCTGGAAACCTATTATTTTTTTATAAACTCCGTGTTTAAAGCCGGTAACCGTCGAAACCGTAATAATCATAACGGCAATACCCACAGCTACAACGCTTACGGCAATATTAAGTACCGATGCCGACATCTTTTTCTTATTTGAACGGGAAAAAGTAATCCGTTTTGCCGTAAATAATGCGAAATTCAATGGTTCTTATTTTAATTTACCGATAAGGTGCAAAAATAGTTTTTATTTTTGTTTTGAGACAAACGAGTATGGTAAACTAACAAAAAAAATACTTTAAACTTGTATATGTTCTTAATTTATATCCCGACAATTTCTGATTATCACACCATTCGACTTTTGATATTCCTTCTTCGATTTGGGGAACCGGAGTTTCGTTTCCGGAATATTGCATATTAAACCAATGAGTTTTTTTAAGTGCTTTTTTGTTTTTGAAATCGTAGATATGAAAAGAGGGTTCTGCTTTGCCGGTTATTTTAAGTCCGGATATTCCGCATTCTTCTTCAACTTCTCTTATTGCCGCAGTTTCGGGAGTTTCGTTTTTTTCAATTTTTCCTTTCGGCAAATCGGGTTTTTCGAAACGGTGAATTATGAGCAATTCATTTTTTGAGTTTTTCACAAGTCCTCCGGCTGCTTCAATATATTTAAAATAGGATTTAAAATCCTTGAAAAGTTTTTCTAAATCGGGGTGTTCAAAACTTATTTCATCGATGCTTTCTTTTTCAAAAAAAGTATTCAGAATATTGCTCATTCTGTCGTTACACTTGTGAATAAAGGGCTCGTCAATTTCAAGATTTTCTACCATATCTTCAAATTCAGGAGTAGTTTCCCAAAGGGTTATTTTTCGGGAATTATGATATATAGTGATTTTTTTCATTTTGTTTCACACAGATTGCACGAATGACACAGAGTTTTTTTGTTTTTTTCACACAGATTGCACAGATAGCACAGAGTTTTTTTGTTTTGTTTCACACCGATTGCACGGATGACACAGAGTTTTGTTTTTTTGTTTCACACAGATAGCACAGATAGCACAGAATTTTTTTGTTTTTTTTCACACAGATTAATTATACATCTTTCATACTTAAACCTATTCGTTTTCTTACTAAATCAATGCTTATAACTTTTACTTTTACGTGTTGATGCAGTTTTAAAACATCAGCGGGATTTTTTATATATTCATTTTTTATGTTTGAAATATGAACAAGTCCGTCTTGTTTTACGCCTACGTCAACAAAAGCTCCGAAATTTGTAATATTTGTAACAATACCGGGTAAAATCATTCCTATTTTTAAATCTTCAACGGTGAAAACATCTTTTGAAAATTCAAAAACTTTTGCTTGTTGTCGCGGGTCTCTTCCGGGTTTTTCGAGTTCTTTCATTATATCGGTTAAGGTCGGAAGTCCGACGGTATCGGTAACATAATTTTTTAAATTTATTTGTTTCCGAAGTTCGGAAGATTTTATGAATTCTTCGAGACTTACATTGCTGTCTGCTGCCATTTTTTCTACAATATAATAACTTTCCGGATGAACGGCAGTATTATCCAACGGATTTTCGGCATTTCTTATTCTTAAAAATCCGGCAGATTGTTCAAATGCTTTATCTCCGAAACGTTTTACTTTTTTAAGCTCATTTCTTGACTTAAACGAACCTTTTTCTTTTCTGAATTCTATAATATTTTTTGCTGTTTGCTCATTTAAGCCCGATACATACACTAAAAGATGTTTGCTTGCAGTGTTCAAATCGGTTCCTACGGCATTTACGCAACTTTCAACAACATAATCCAAACTTTTTTGCAGTTCTTTTTGATTTACATCGTGCTGATATTGCCCGACTCCGATAGATTTCGGGTCAATTTTAACAAGTTCAGCCAAAGGGTCAGCCAAGCGTCTTCCTATGGAAACGGCACCTCTTACGGTTACGTCGTAGTCGGGAAACTCTTCTCGTGCAACTTTTGAAGCCGAGTAAACCGAAGCCCCGTCTTCGCTGACAACAAAAACTTTTACGTCTCTGTCGAAACGAACTTTATTTCTGACAAAATCTTCGGTTTCGCGACTTGCCGTTCCGTTACCTATTGCAATTGCATCAATTTTATATGTGCTGACCAGCGAAGCTACTTTTTTACTTGCCGGAAAAGTTTCTTTTTGAGGCGGATGCGGATAAATTGTTTCATTATGCAAAAGATTTCCGTGTTCATCAAGGCAAACAACTTTACATCCTGTTCTGTAGCCTGGATCTATTGCCAAACTTCTTTTCTCGCCCAAAGGCGGAGCAAGCAACAGTTGTCTTAAGTTTTCGGCAAAAACTTTAATGGCTTCGGCATCGGCTTTTTCTTTTGCAATTTTAGAAAATTCGTTTTCGATAGAAGGCAAAAGCAATCTTTTGTATGCATCGTCAATTGCATCTTGCACGGCTGCCGTTGCATCGGTATCGCCTTTCAGAAAAATTCTGTCGAGTTTCTCTAATGCTTTGTTTTCGTCGGGTTGAATTTTAACCCTCAAAAAACCTTCGTTTGCACCTCTGAAAACCGCCAATAAACGATGCGAAGGAATGCGATTAAGAGCTTCTTCAAACTCGAAATAATCTTTATATTTTACGGCTTCCTCTTCTTTTGTTTTAATTAATTTTGAATATACTTTTGCCGAATATTTAAATTCTCTGCGAACAGCGTCTCTGGCTCTTTTGTCTTCGTTAATTTGCTCTGCAATAATATCTTTGGCACCTTGCAGTGCATCTTCAACCGTTTCAACATCATCATTCAAATATTTCAATGCTTCGTTTTCCAAGTCATTGAGATTTTGCTTAAAAATAATTTTTGCCAGAGGTTCCAAACCTTTTTCTTTAGCTTTTACGGCTCTGGTTTTCTTCTTTTGTTTATACGGGAGATACAAATCTTCCAATTCGGTTAAATCGTAAGTTGCCTCAATTTTAGCTTTCAGTTCCGGAGTTAATTTATCTTGTTTTTCAATTGCCGATAAAATACTTTCCCTGCGTTTTTCAAGTTCTTCTAATTTTTCCGAAAGATTTTTTATGTCGGTAATCTGAACTTCATCCAAAGCACCCGTCATTTCTTTTCTGTATCGGCTGATAAAAGGAATTGTTGCACCTTGTGAAAATAAATTTACGGTGTTTTCAACTTGTTTTGCCGTAATGTTAAGCTGAGAAGCTATAAGTTTAAAATGTTCTGAATTCATATTTTGAAATTAAAAGGAATGCAAATTTAATATAAAAGAATTATGTTTGAGATTATTTAATTAAATTAGTATATGATATTGAGAACAATTTTTTTTAAACTTTTTACGGCAAGAAAAGCTTAGAAATATCTGCTTAACTGAAAACTAAAAAATCGTTGGGGCATTATATTTCCCGGACGATCCATATATTCTGTATTTCCGATATTTTTTACGGCAAAAGAAAATTTAATATTTTTCTTAAATCGATACGATAAAAATATATCTATAACAACAGTTTCTTTATTATTGCTCGACCAATAATCGTAAAATCCCGGTAATAGGGCTTCTCTTGTCAACGGATTTAAGAATACATTATCAATATTTAATACTTTCGATTTATAAAAGGCATTAACGCCAAATTCAATTTTTTTAAGATTTGCTCCGACAACAAATTTTGCTGTATGTTTTTTTCTGTATTTTAACCAAGTCTCGGTATTAACATTATTATTCTTATCGAATTCAACAGGATAAATATAAGTATATCCTCCGCCGATATTGATGTTTAAATTTCCGAAATTTCTGTTTAGCAAAAATTCTGTTTCAGCACCGTAAACTCTTGAATTTTCAATATTTGACGACCTGAATCCGAAACCAAAATCTTGTGAATAAGGATCCGGATAAATACCGAAAACGTATTCAATCATATCCGTATTTTCGGAATAAAAAAATGAGAGGTCAAAATGTCCTAATAATTTTCCTGATTTAATGCCTTGTTTTACGCCTATTTCGGAACTCCAACCAAATTCAGGTTTAACTTCAGAATTAGGAAATATTTTTACGGTACCGAGTGTGGTATATGCATATTTTTCAGCAATCGAAGGATATCTGTATCCCTGACCGAATGAGGCTCTTAAAAAAGTGCCGTGTCTTATTTGATAATTAATTCCCGATCTGAAAACAGGAATAATTTTATCGGCAATTTTATCAAGTACATTATATTCTAATCTTATGCCCGCACTTAATTTCAGTTTCATAAACAGTTTATATTCAAGCTGAGTATATGCGGCAATATTATCTCCTTTGTGATTGCCGTATAATCCCGAAATTACCTTACTGAAGTAGTAGGATGTACCGAATATAACATTGAGTTTACTGAAAAACTGTTTGAAAAGTTGATATTCTGCAAAATTAGATATTGCTAAGCTGTTATTCAGACTTTTAACAGGATATCGGTTATCCGAAACTTGCAGTCTTATACGCATATCCTGTTTGTTTATATCGTTGTTTTTGAGTGAAATATAAGGGTCTAAAGTAATAAAAACGGCATTAAGTTCCGTAGCTGTGGCTTTATTTTGTATGAGAGCCCCGGCATTAGAGTTTTCCCACAAAATAAAATCTGTTTTGTTGTCGTAACCGCCTAAAAAACCCAGCCCGTAACTTAATCCTTTTATTTTATTGCTGTGTTGTTTAATATTAAAGTTAAGGCGGGCAAGTTTTTCATCGTTTAATTTTCTGTATCCGTTATTATAAAGTAGATTGCTGCCGAGACTTATTTCTGTATTTTTTATTTTTTGTGAAAATGAAAATGAAGCATCGGAATAACTTCTCGGAGTGTTCCACCATACCATAACTTTACGTTTGGGTTTATCGTAAATTCCCGATGTTAACGAATATTCGATTTGAGGTATAGTGTCTGCTTCTGCGGTTATAAAGTTAATTATTCCGTTTATAGCTGATGAGCCGTAAAGTACCGAAGATGCCCCTTTAATAATTTCGATTTGTGCTAAATTTTCGATGGGTAAAAACTGCCAACGTATATTGCCGGCATCTGCAGAAATAACCGGTAAACCGTCGATTAATACCATTACTCTGCTTCCGGCACCGTAACTGAAACCACTTCCGCCTCTTATTGATGCTTGCCCGTCAATTATTTCGATTCCTTGTGTTTGTTTTATTATTTCCTCAGCATTTACTATATGATTTTGTGTAATTTCATAAGGTTTTATAACGCTCATTGAAACGCTGAGTCCTGAAACTTTTTGTTCCGTTTTGTCGGCACTGATAACGACTTCGTTAAGTTGATTAATAAACGGTTTTAAGCCGACAGATAATTCATTGCGGATATTAGATTGAATAATAATTGATTTGGTAAGAGTTTGGTAACCGAATAATATAAAAGTAATTTCTATTTTTCCGGGATTACATGAGAATTCAAAATATCCGGTTGAATCTGTAGTTTTTACTTTATTAGTGTTGTAAATTACTTGAACTTCAGTAAGAGATTTTCCGGTTTTACTGTCAAAAACTTTTCCGCTGACAAGACTTTTCCGATTTTGAGCTGACAGCGAAAAATACAAAATTTGCAGCAGAATTATTAATAAATAACGCATCTGAGCAACTTCTTTTATTTAGGAATAAAGGTCATTCTCACAGCGGCAGTAGTTACAGGTGTAGTCGGCAAAGGAAATACAGTCGTAAGTTTTAAAGATTTGGACGTAAGTTCTGCGATATTTGCAGTTACCGGTATTGCCAGAGAATCAGATGTAATAGTTACTGCTGTTTCTTCATCATTCGAGAATTTCCAAGTTCCCGTAATTTCTCCTACATAGCCTGTACCGTCTTCATTAAATTTAGTATCACCTTTAAACATTTCCAGCAAACCGCCTTGACCGCTTGCATCCTTACCGTCTGCTAAAAGACTGTCAGCTGTCCAAATATGGTTTGTTAAAAGATTGAGATTATCAGAGGATGTTGTTTCTTTTTTACAAGAAATATAAACAGATGCAACTATAACTAATGCCAAAAATAATACCGGTTTTTTCATTTTTCTTTTTTTAAAATATATCGGAGGATTATGTTTGTTACAAATATACAACATTTTTATTAATCCGTAGTTATTCTGTTATATTTAAACAATTAAATAAAAATCATAAAACCGACAGCTCCGAAACTTACA
The DNA here is from genome assembly GCA_024277895.1 of Bacteroidota bacterium. Classification (GTDB taxonomy): domain Bacteria; phylum Bacteroidota; class Bacteroidia; order Bacteroidales; family JAADGE01; genus JAADGE01. The sequence continues at coordinate 33,663 of JAJRUH010000148.1, forward strand.
ATGATTGTTATTAAAAATCCGATTAATATTGGTTTACGTAAAGTTTTACTTCCCAATATTAAAGCATAAATCATTTTTAAAATATTATTACTTGCCGTTGCTAATAATACAGCTTTTACAATTAAATCAATCGATAATGTTTTTAATCCGTTTTGAAAAAGATTTAAGACAAAAGGATCAATATCCGTAACACCAACAACTAATGATAAAATATCAATTCCGGAATCGCCGTATTTCTTAACGACAAAATCAGTAAGAACGGAGAAAAAAGCAAATAAGAATCCGAAAATAAGAGCTGTTTTAAATTCAAGCGGGTTTTTATGCTCTTCTTTTCGTTTATTGCTGATTTTTGTTTCATTTTTTTTAGAATAAAAAATATAAGTTATTAATGCGGTTACTAAAATTAATATCCCGAAATAAGGTATTAATTTAATTGCAATCGGCGGATTAAAAATAAATGCCAATAGTTCTAATCGAAGATACATCATTGAAGTTGCAACAATAATGGCTGCAGTAACTTTAAAAGCTGATTTCTCTTCTCTGCTTTTTTTTGCCAGAATAATTGTCGTTGCCGTACTGCTGTACAGTCCGCCGAGAACTGCAGTCAGCAATACACCTGAATTCGGGAAAACAAACTTTTTTAAAATATAGCTGATGTAAGAAATTGATGATACAGCAACAATTGCCAGCCATATGTTATAAAGTGACAAATTTACGGTTTCGGAAATCGGTTTATCAGGAAGCAAGGGTAAAATAATTCCTGCCAAAACAATAAATTTTGCAAATGTTAAGTATTCATCTTGGCCGAATTTTTTTGCAAAATGTTTCAAATTCTTTTTAATTTCTGTTAAAATTAAAATGCTTACAAAAACTAACAGAACTAACCATTTGCTGTGCAAATATACCAACGGAGTTAAAGTATATGTTATCATAGCAATAACAACTGTTGTTAACCCGAATTCGCCTGTTTTTACAATTTTTTGATAATACGAAACAGTTAATAAAATAAACAAACTTACACCGCCAGTCAAAAACGGTATTAAATTATCAGGCGAAATTATGTATAAAATAAATCCTAAAATTCCGATTAATGTAAAGGTTCTGTCAGTTCCGAAAAGTTGATGTTTATCATCATCAGAGTGATGAATTCGTTGTTCTAAACCAATGAGGAGAGAAAAAACAAAGACTAATGTAAAATTTATAAAATCAGCCGGAATGTGTTCTAAAAAGTTCATATTGTTTTTTCACACGAATATATGAAAACTATTTGAAAATCGGATAGTATTTTGTTAATTTTGAAATTTATCGGAATAATGTTTGCAGAATTCAAGTCACTAATGCAACTTTTTCTTTTGTTAATAATTCATTTTTTACAAATATAGGATTTTCATAATTAAATCTCTTTCTTGGTCTGCTGTTTATTTTAATTTGCACTTGTTTTATAAACTCATCTGTTATCG
>JAJRUH010000149.1 GCA_024277895.1 Bacteroidota bacterium
AGAAAAAAGTAACAAAAAAGAAAATTCATCATCATCATTATCATATATTTTTAAATTATACTTTTTTCTTTAAAAATAACTTTACAAATCTAAAGGCAAGCCCTATTTAACATAACCTTGCCAAGATTAAAGCATTCTTTACTTTTTATTTTCAATTTTTATTTTTCTGTAAAAGTCCCATAAAACCATTCCTGCACTAACCGAAATATTTAAAGAATGTTTTGTGCCTTCCTGCGGTATTTCAATACAATGATCACTGATGTCCACAATTTCCTGCTGTACGCCTTTAACTTCGTTTCCGAAAATAAGTGCATATTTTTTTTTATTTTCCGGTTTAAAATTTTGCAATAATATGCTGTTTTCTGCCTGTTCTACAGAAATTACGGTATAGTTTTTTGATTTTAATAATTTTACGGCATCTTTTGTTTCTTTAAAATATTCCCAGTCAACACTTTCATCGGCACCGAGAGCCGTTTTCCTGATGTCGTTATGAGGTGGTTTTGCAGTAATTCCGCAAAGTATTATTTTTTCAATCAAAAATGCATCGGAAGTCCTGAAAACAGAGCCGATATTATTCATACTTCTTATATTATCCAAAATTACCGTAACAGGAATTTTAGGACTTTTTTTAAAGTCATTCACAGATTTTCTGCCGAGTTCGTTGTTTTTTAATTTTCTCATTTACAATAGTTGGAAGTTGAAAGTTTGTAAAGTTTTAGTTAATAATGAATTTCAAGTGTTAATTGCTCAATTTCAAAAATATGTCAAAGAATATAATATCCGGTTTTTTAAATTTGAATAAAAAAACTACATTTGGGGCATCAAAAATTTAACATATCTTTATAAAAATATAAAACAAAAGTAATGAATTTACACGAATATCAAGGCAAAGAACTCCTTAAAAGTTTCGGTGTACGAATTCAGGAAGGAATTGTTGCAAATACTCCTGAAGAAGCCGTTGAAGCTGCAAAAAAATTAAAAGAACAAACCGGAACCGGCTGGTGGGTTGTTAAAGCTCAAATACATGCAGGCGGAAGAGGGAAAGGCGGCGGAGTAAAACTTGCCAAATCTTTGGATGAAGTTAAGGAAATTGCCGGCAATATTATCGGTATGCAATTGGTAACACATCAAACCGGACCCGAAGGAAAAAAAGTCAATAAAGTTTTAATTGCACAAGATGTATATTATCCCGGAGAATCAGAACCGGATGAATTTTATATGAGTGTGTTGATGAACAGAGCAAGCGGAAGAAATACTATTATGTATTCTGTCGAAGGCGGCATGGATATTGAAACTGTTGCAGAAAAAACTCCGCATCTTATTCATAAAGAGGAAATTGACCCTAAAACAGGCATTTTGCCTTTTCAAGCCAGAAAGGTTGCCTTTAACCTTGGTTTGGAAGGTAATGCATTCACAGAAATGACAAAATTCGTAACTTTATTATATAAAGCGTATGATGCATCGGATGCTTCTTTATTTGAAATCAATCCGGTTTTAAAAACTTCCGACAGTAAGATTCTTGCCGTTGATTCAAAAGTTAATATTGATGATAACGCTTTATTTCGTCATAAAAATTTGGCTGATATGAGAGATTTAAGTGAGGAAGATCCGGCAGAAGTTGAAGCCGGTAAATATAATTTGAACTTTATTAAACTTGACGGAAACGTAGGTTGTATGGTAAACGGTGCCGGCTTGGCAATGGCAACTATGGATATTATTAAAATGTCCGGAGGTTCTCCCGCAAATTTTCTTGACGTAGGCGGAACGGCAAATGCGGAGACCGTTGAAGCAGGTTTCAGAATTATCTTACAAGAAGAAAACGTAAAAGCAATTTTATTAAATATTTTCGGCGGAATAGTTCGTTGCGACAGGGTCGCACAAGGTGTTGTAGATGCTTATAAATCAATCGGAAATATTAGTATTCCGGTAATTGTAAGATTACAGGGAACCAATGCAAAAGAAGGTAAAGAGCTTATTGATAATTCCGGATTAAAAGTGCATTCTGCAATTACTTTGCAGGAAGCTGCCGATTTAGTGAAACAATTGGTTTAAATTAAATATTATTATTTTTGTATCAAATATTATTGATTTATAAAATAAAAAATTGATAATTGCGTTAGCAATTTATTATTCATATTAATTTTTAATTCATGGTTAAGAAACTTTTTTTTATTGCTGCTTTTTCAATATTCGTTACGGGAAATTTATTTTCTCAAAATACAACTATTCTCGGACAACAATTAAATGCTATTACTACCGGTGTTCCATTTTTAACTATTGCACCGGATGCACGTTCCGGAGCTATGGGTGATGCAGGAGTTGCATCTTCACCCGATGCAAATTCCCTTCATTGGAATCCTGCAAAATATGCATTCATCGATCAGGATGTTTCTTTAAATTTATCCTATATCCCTTGGTTAAGGAATTTAGTGAAAGATATTAATTTTCAAAACTTATCGGGTTCATACAGACTCGGCAAAAATCAGGTTGTTGCTGCATCCTTAATGTATTTTTCGTTGGGGAATATAGAATTTACAGATATTGCAGGAACAAAAATTCGTGATTTTAAACCTAATGAATTTTCTTTGGATTTTGCTTATGCATTGAAGTTATCAAAATATTTGTCCGGCGGTATTGCTTTTCGTTATATCCATTCGAATTTAACAGGCGGAATTCCTGCCGGCGGTTCAGGTACTCCCACTAAACCGGGAAATGCCGTTGCCGGTGATATATCAATGTTTTATACTAAGGACTTAAAATTAGAAGGTAAAAACGCTAAATTTAATTTTGGTTTAAATATTTCTAATTTGGGAAATAAAATTTCATACAGTGATGACAATTATTATGCTAATTTTTTACCGGCAAATTTACGTATAGGTGCTGCTTATACAT
>JAJRUH010000150.1 GCA_024277895.1 Bacteroidota bacterium
AGATATTTCAGATTTTCGACTATTAGTCGTTCAAAATTTTTTTGAAATAAACTTCCTGTTCTGTTTTCTTGTTTGTTAACAGCTTTTGCATAAGACATAAAAAACTTACGAAATTGATTGCTGATTATTAATCCTGCAATTTCCTGCAAATCGGACTTTCCAAGTTCTAAAAACTTGGAAAGTCGTTTAGGAATATCGTCAAGTTCTTTTGCTTTTTTCAATATTTGTGCAGTAGTGTTCAGTTTTACTAATAAGTGAAAATGATTTCCGAGCAAACAATAAGCGTAAGTTATCAGGTAATCAGAAAGATAAGCATCGTATTTTTTCAGAAAATAATCATAATTTTCTTTTTTGAAAAAGATTTTTGTTTTATCATTCCCTCTGTTAAGAATGTGATAAAAATTGTCAGGTACTAAAGGTTTAAAATAATGCGTTGACATAATTGATTTTTTTAGACTTTCCAAGTCTTTAAGACTTGGAAAGTCCGGTTATTTCCGTTCAATTAAAATTTTAAATTCCCAAGGTTTTAAATTGTAATTTTCCTGCGGTTTAATTATTACTTTTTCACCCGTAAAATAATTTTTAAAAGTTCTTTCAAAATCTTTTTCGGTGTAATGAAATTTTGCTTTTTTATCCGATAAGTTCATTATTACCAAAATCGTATTATCATTTTTTATTCTTTTAAACGAAAGAATTTGTTCCGGGTTTGAAGTGTTAATGAAATATGCAGGGCTTCCGGCTTTGCCGTTCCACAGTGCCGGATTTTCATTTTTCAGTTTAATTAATTTTGCATAGAAATCTTGCATTTCGAGATTGCTCCAATCAATGGTGTCTTTGTCGAAAAAGCGGAGTCGCTTGTTTAAACAGGCTTCTTGACCACTGTAAATCAGCGGCATACCGGGTGCAACAAAAGTAAGTGCGGCAAAGGTTTTGTAGCTGTGCGGCATACGTTCGTAAACTGTGCCGTTCCAAGAGTTTTCATCGTGATTTGAAGTGAAAGCCATTCTGTAAACTTTTTGCGGATATGTTTTCGGGTCGTTCTCAAAATACTTTCTTAAGCTGTCGGCATTTTGTTTACCTTTTGCAATTTCGTTCATAATATGATATAAATTCCAAGCATAATTCATATCAAATGCTTTTTTCATAAGGTCGGGTTGTTCGGCTTCGGCAAGCATAAAAACGGGTTTTACTTTGTCGAGTTCTACACGTGCACTGTCCCAAAAATCGGTAGGAACCATCATTGCAACATCGCATCGAAAACCGTCAACATCAAAATCGGTTAACCAATATTTCATTGAATTAACCATTTCATTACGCATTGCTTTATTGTTATAGTTTAAATCTGCAACATCTGTCCAATCCGGAACGGGCGAAACTATGTTTCCGATGCTGTCGTGTGTGTACCAATCCGGATGCTCGGTAATCCAAGGGTTATCCCAGCCTGTATGGTTTGCAACCCAGTCAAGTATAACCAACATACTGTCTTTGTGAGCGGTTTTAATTAAATGATGCAAATCTTCATTTGTTCCGAATTCAGGATTTACTTTTTTGTAATTTGCAACGGCATAGTAACTTCCCAATGTTCCTTTTCTGTTTTTTTCTGAAATCGGAAAAATCGGCATCAACCACAGAATATCAACTCCCGTTTTTTTTAATCTCGGAATGTGTTTTTCAAATGCTTTTATTGTGCCTTTCGGAGTGTATTGTCGTATATTTACTTCGTAAATGTTTGATTTTTTTGTTCTTTCGGGAAATTTATTTACGGTAAGTTTTAAGGTGTCGTTATCGGTTTGTTTATTTGTTTCTGTTTCGTCGGTGCAAGAAAAAAATAAAATCGAGAATACGGTAAAACTTATAAAAATCAGGTTTTTCATATTTTGTATTTTATTAAAATTTAAAAACTTAAAGTATTATTTGATAAAATAACGAAGCCGTTTTCCGGTATGGTAAATTCTATGGTATTACCGGTATTTTTATACGGATTTCCGGTTTCGCAATACAATTTTTGCATATCAAATTGTTTATCAAGGGTTATTTTTGCCTCGTATTTTTTATTTGATTTGTTGAGTGCCGTAATTACAAAATGTCCGAAATAATTTCTTTGGTAAATGAGAATATCATCGGAAATTTCAATAAATTTAAAATCGCCGTATATTAAAGGTAAATTATGCCTTCTGAATTGTAAAAGATTTGAAAAAGTTATTTTTAAATTATCTTGTTCAAAACTTAAACCGTTAAATTTCATCATTCTGCGATTATCAGGGTCGTTTCCGCCCGGCATCCCGATTTCATCGCCGTAATATATAACAGGTATCCCGGGAATTGTTGTGATAAAAGCTGCAAGCTGTGCCGATTTTTTGTATGCAACAGGGTTTCCGACTTCTATATCGCGTGTCCATCCGGCAAGTTTGGCATCTTCGTCAAAGCGTAAACTTCCGCCGGCATAGGAAATAAATCGTCCTCTGTCTTGATTTCCGGTTATGTTACCCATTAAATTATGATAACCGTAATATTTAAAACTGGTTTTCATAACATCGGCAAGGTGCATAAATGATGAATTTCCGGCAACAGCCTGCGTAAAGGCATCGTAAACATTAAAATCAAATTGTCCGTCTAATTGTCCCGTATTTACATAACTTGCTATTAATTCAGGACTTCCGTATGTCTCACCTATTTGATAAATTCGTCTTTTTTCCGGAATCTCTATTTCGGTTTTTAATTTTCGAGTTAAAGTTTGCCAAAAGATATTTGGTATGTGTTTGGTGGCATCGTGGCGGAAACCGTCGAGATTATATTTTTTAATCCAGTAAACTGCACTGTCGGACAGCATATTATAAACTTCGGGTTTTGTTAAATCCAAAGAGGGTAAAAAGGTATCAAACCAAGTTGTGAGGCGATGGTCATCCCAGCGTTCGAGATTTAATGTTCCGTCGGGTAAATGAAGTTGTGTGAAATTTTCAGGATGTTGCTTGTAATACGGATGCTCTTTGTGAACGTGGTTTGCAACAAAATCCAATAAGACGTTCATATTGTTTTCGTGAGCTGTTTTTACAAGTTCTTTAAAATCCTGCTCAGTTCCGAAGTGATTGTCAATCAGCGTAAATGAAACCGGCCAATAGCCGTGATATGCAGAAAATTTTGTTTTTGGTTTTGAATTAGTACCGTATGCACCTTCAACATTTTTTACTATCGGAGATATCCATAAAGTGTTTATTCCGAGATTTTCAAAATAGCCGTCTTTTATTTTTTGAGTTATGCCTTTTATATCTCCGCCCATATAATTTGCTTTGGGCAGAATGCGTTTGTCTGGTGTAGGTCTGTCATTGGTACTGTCTCCGTCAAAAAAACGATCGATAAAAACATTGTAGATAGTTGCTGCTTCAAAATCGGTTCTTGTAAGTTGTCTGACGTGATTTATAACTTTGCCTTTTTCAAGCGGTATGAGTAAATTGTCTGAAAAACCGTAATTATTTGCCGCATACACTCTGACAAATGTTCGATTTTGGTCTCGTGCATCGCCCGGAATAATAATACGATATGCCGTATCGGATTTTGTAATAAAATCACCGGAAAGTTCAAAATTCTTGTATAAAACGACAAGTTGTTTGATATTATTTTTAAACCCGATAAATATTAAATTATCATTGGTTGATTTTGTGAAAATATAGGGTAGTTCGGTGTTATCTGTTTCCCCGATTTTCAACACTGAATTAAAACCGCCCATTCCGTTACTTATTTTTAAGGGGTTTGCCGGGTCGAGCATTTCTTTTCCGTCGGCAACGATAAGGTACTGATAATTGCCGGGTTCTGCAATAATTTCCGTTTTCCAAATTCCGTTTTCAAATTTCAAATTTGTATTGTTCGGGTTCCAAGCATTCATTTCGCCTTTTATCTGAACTTTTTTATATTTTTTTTCTTCGGGATTAAAAGAAAATTCGTATTTAATTTTTTCTGATTTTTTCAGCAAAATATCTTGTTCTGTTCCGAGAAGGTAAAATTTTAAGATGCTTAATTCAGGTAAACTGTCGGAATTAACCGTAATTTTTAATTGTGAACTGTCTTTTGCAAATTCGGCTTTTAAATTTTTATCGTATGCAATGCTGTCGAACCAAACTTTTTCGGGAAAATAGTCGTGAATGAAAATCAGGGTTGTATCCGGATTAAGATTTACAGGACTTGCTAATCCTGTAATCGGTTCAATTTCCGAAAATTTGAATTCCTGAACATTATTTTGATTGTTGCAGGAAGTTGTAATAATAATTACGCTGATTAAAAGGAGAAAGATATTTTTCATAAGAATAATGTTAGTTAATATTTTTCAAACTTAACCGAAAATTTTCCAAATAAGATAAAAATACAGCCAATTATTTCCCCGTTAGGATGAAAAATCAGCAGTTTTTTGTCTTAATGCAATTTCGGTAACTGAATTTTGTTTTAATATTTGATTATTTTCGAAAATTAAAAGCTCAATATTTGAGTTGCTTTGATTCTCAATTTTTACAATATCTTCTAAAACTTCAATTTTTAACAGAATGCCTCTGAAACCTATTTTGAACGAATAAGATTTCCATAGTTCCGGAATAAAAGGTTCGAAACTCAATTTGTCGTTTTTTATTCTCATACCGGCAAAACCTTTAACAATTGTCATCCAAGTTCCGCCCATACTTGTAATGTGCAAACCGTCTTCGGTATCGTTGTTGTAATCGTCTAAATCAAGTCGCGAGGCATTTAAATAAAATTCGTAAGCGTGCTTTTTATCTCCTATTTTTGAGGCAAGAATTGAATGAACACAGGAAGACAGCGAACTTTCGTGGACCGTCATAGGTTCGTAAAAATCAAAGTTCCGACGGATAGTATCAATTTCGTAATCTTCTTCAAAAAAGTAGAGACCTTGCAAAACGTCTGCTTGTTTTATATAGCAGGAACGCAAAATTCTGTCCCACGACCAATGTTGGTGAATGGGGCGTTCGAGATGCGAAAGTGCTGATGCCGGTTTTAATTCTTTATCCGAAAATCCGTCTTGTTGCAGGAAAACTTTTCGTTTTTCATCATAAGGAAAATACATATTATTAATTATTTCCTCCCAATGAAATGTTTCATTTTCAATAGTAAAATTTGTTTTTTTAATAATTCTGTTGTAATCTTCGGGGTAATTTTTTTTAATGAAGTTAATGCTTTCAATTGTGTATTGCATTGTTTTGCAAACAAGTAAATTCGAATACCAATTATTATTTACGTTATTTTCGTATTCGTTGGGTCCGGTAACGCCGAGCATAACGTATTTTTTCTTATTTTCCGAAAAATTAACACGTTGTGCCCAGAATCGAGATATTCCTATCAGAACTTCTAATCCGTATTCGGCAAGATAAGATTTGTCGCCTGTATAGCGGACGTAATCTTTTATTGCATAGGCTATTGCCCCGTTTCTGTGAATTTCTTCAAAAGTAATTTCCCATTCGTTGTGGCATTCTTCTCCGTTCATCGTAACCATAGGGTAGAGGGCTGCACCGTTTTTAAATCCGAGTTTTTCGGCATTTTCAATTGCTTTTTCCAGATGGTTGTAACGATATTTAAGAAGTTGTTTTGCGACTTTTTGGTTTGCAGTGCTTAAGTAGAACGGTAAAAGATATGCTTCTGTATCCCAATAAGTACTGCCTCCGTATTTTTCACCGGTAAAACCTTTAGGCCCGATATTAAGTCGTTCATCTTGACCTGTATATGTTTGGGATAATTGGAAAATATTAAATCTGATTCCTTGCTGTGCGGCAATATCACCTTCAATAACAATATCACTTTTTGTCCATTTTTTTTGCCATGCAAGTTCTTGTTCACTTAATAGTGTGTCATATCCTTTATCTTCGGCATATTCTAAAATATCATAAGCAATTTTTGCAAGTATATTTTTTTCGTAATACATTGAAGAAGTAACAGCAGCAAATTTATAGATTGTTGTTATTTTTCCTTTTTTTACAGGAAGCGTAAACTTGAAAGCTGCATATTTTTCTTTTTCAATTTTTTTGAGATTGTATAAAGGTGTAATTTTTCCGTCAAATTCTGCTTTGATATCGGCAGCAGTGCAAACTCGAAAATTTGTTTTTTTAGTTTCGGAAATTATATAGGGTTTTACTGCGGTTGATTTTTCAATTTCAACCCAAAATTTTTCGTCATAATTAGCATCTTGATTTGAAATACCGGCATTTATATCTGTTAAAACTTCAATTTCCCCATCAAAATTAATAGGTTCAACAGAATATTTTATTACTCCGAGTTCGTCATTAACAATACTTAAAAATCGTTTTGATTTAATCTTTAATTTTTTCCCGTTTGGAAATTCTGTTGTATAACGTTTCCGGAAGTAGCCTTTTTTCATATTTAAAACACGCTTGAATTCGGTAATTTTACAAGTGTGTAAATCTAATTTTTCGCCGTCAACGGTAATTTTGATACCTGTCCAGTCCGGTGCATTCAGTACTTTTGCAAAATATTCCGGATAGCCGTTTTTCCACCAGCCTACACGTGTTTTGTCGGGATAGTATATGCCCGAAATATAGTTGCCTCTTAAAGTTTCGCCCGAATAATATTCTTCAAAATTTCCTCGTTGGCCTATTTTTCCGTTACCGAGGCTGAAAATACTTTCTGACACCTTATTATACTCCGGCAATAATCCTTCTTCAATAATTTTCCAGGGGTCGTGTTTTATATATTGTTTCATTTATTTCTGAATGTTATTTTTTATTAAGACTTTGTTTTGTGTTTTTTCTTGCTTTCATAAAAATTGATAACAATTCGTTTAATTCATCATATAAACTTTCTGTTTTTTCTGCAGGAAATATATTTGCTTCGTTAATAAGTTCTAACCAAAACATTGTTTTCATCTGTTTCTTCAATAACAATGCTTAATTTAGAATAAAAATCTCTGCCTGAACGAGCTCGGCTTGCAGCACAATAATTTGCCGCTACGGAAGTTGCAGAACGAAGTATTTGTTTTCCTATAATCCAAGATATTTGATTGTTCGGCATTTTAGCTTGCAATTTTATTACCCTCAAAGCAACATTTTTCGTCCTATTTTTTATTTCATTTATAAAATCAATCTTTTCAATATCCATAACAATTCAATTCTTCAGTTAATTCAATTCTTCAGTTAATTCGGTTAAATCAGTTAATTTATTAATTTAACTATTTTTTCAAAAGTTATTCCGTCAAATCCTTGCATAATGTAATTTGCTTTGCCGAGATTATCAATTGAACCAATTCCTACAGATTTAAAATTGCCTGAAATTGCTGCTTCAATACCGGCTTCCGCATCTTCAAAAACTAGGCATTCTTCCGGTTTCAGATTAAGAGACTGAGCTCCTTTTATGAACACTTCGGGATTGGGTTTTGTCTTGCTTACTTGTGTTCCGTCAATTACGGTATCGAAATATTTTGTTAATTTTAATTGAGTTAAAATAGTCATTGCATTTTTACTTGCAGAACCGAGTGCAATCTTTATTTTTTTGTTTTGTAATTCTTCCAAAAATTCTATGACACCCGGTAAAATCTCATCGGGTGTCATTTTCATAATATAGTTCAGATATTCTTTATTTTTATTTTCGGCAAATTTTAATTTTGTTTCTTTATCGAATTGCTTATTGCCGATTTTTAATAAAATATCAAGAGAACGCATTCGACTGACACCTTTCAGGCGTTCGTTATCTGATTTTGTGAACTCAAAACCTAATTCATCAGCCAATTTTTTCCAAGCGAGATAATGATATTTTGCTGTATCTACAATGACACCGTCTAAATCAAAAATACATCCTTTAATCATATTTTAATTATCATCTTTTACAAATATTACTAATACGGCGGCAATAATTAATGAAATACCTCCGAGAATTAAAGCATAAATTGCTTCTTCTTTAAATACGCTTTTTACTAAAAAACCTAAAATACTGGCGGCTAAGATTTGCGGTATTACAATAAAAAAATTAAAAATTCCCATATAAACACCCATTTTATTTGAAGGTAAGGCTCCTGTTAATATTGCATAAGGCATTGCCAGAATACTTGCCCAAGTTAAACCGATACCGACAAAGGGAATAAGAAGCATATTTGCATCCTTAATGAAGAATATTGAAAGAAAACTTAATCCGCCGATTAATAATGCAATGGAATGCGTCATTTTACGACTTGTTTTTTTTGCTAACCATATCAATAAAAAAGCAAATAAAGCAGCAAAACCGTTATATACGCCGAAACATACGCCGACCCAATTGGCACCTTCGTTATAAAGAGCAGAAGTTGTGTCAGTTGTACCGTAAATTTGTGCGGTTACTCCTGCTGTTGTGTATATCCACATTGCGAATAAAGCAAACCAAGAAAAAAATTGAACAACAGCGAGTTGCCCCATCGTTTTAGGCATGGCATTTAAGTCATTAAATACGGATACGAATCCGTTTTTATTTTTTGAATTTTGCAACCAAGCAGAAATTAATTCTAAAATACCGAAAATCATTAATCCGAAAGATAAAATATAAACTTCTTTCTCTACTTTAATATAGTAAAAAACAGCTGTAAGTAATATACCGATAATGACTGATATCATACCCAATTTTACAGATTTTTTAATTTGTTTTCTGCTGTCTTCTTCAATATTTGTTTCACAAATATCTTCAACATGGTTATCAAAAGATTTGAGTTCTTCGGGAGAGTATTCTTTTGTTCTGAATACGGTCCAAGCAACGGCACTTATAAAAATGATACCTCCGATGTAAAATGAAAATTTTACGGAAGGAGGTATTTGTCCTTCGCCGGCTGTGTTGGAAATTCCGAACCAATTTGCCATCATATAAGGAAGTAAGGATGCAATCACGGCGCCTGTTCCTATAAAAAAACTTTGCATGGCAAAGCCTGTGGTTCTTTGCTCTGAAGGCAGCATATCACCTACAAAAGCTCTGAAAGGTTCCATAGAAACATTAATTGAAGCATCCATCATCCACAGCATACCGGCAGCAATCCACAGTGCCGGGGAATTAGGCATAATAAATAATGCGATTGATGCCAGTAAAGCTCCGGCTAAGAAATACGGTCTTCGTCGTCCGAGTTTACACCATGTTTTATCCGAGGCATGACCGATTATCGGTTGAATTATTAATCCTGTAACCGGTGCTGCAATCCAAAGTATCGGGATGTCATCAATTTTAGCACCTAAGGTTTCAAAAATTCTGCTGACATTAGCATTTTGCAAAGCAAACCCAAATTGAATTCCCATAAACCCGAAACTCATATTCCAAATCTGCCAAAAACTTAATTTTGGTTTTGTTTTCATCTGTTTATTTTTAATTATTTCAAACGGTTATAAAGAACATTTAATATATTGAAATTTTATTTCAGTATATAATTTTTGATGATAATTTCTGCTGTATAACCGAATGTTACATTTTAAAAAATACGTAAAACATCTGTATGTCGAATGAAAATTCAACTTTTAAAAGGAAAGAAATAATACTTGTTTAAATTAACTGCAATGCAAATATATATGAATTTTTGAAGAAAGCAAATTTCTCCGGCTTAAAGCTATTGTGTTATCTTATTGAGTGTCAAACATAAAAAAGTATTCAAACGATTGCGGAATTTAAAGTTTTTTTGTGGAATTTCTGATAATTAATTTTGTGGGAATTATTTTTGATATAGTATCAGTTGTTTCGTTTTCAATTTTATTAATTAAAATTTCAGCGGCAGAATAGCCCATTAAATAACCGTTTTGTTCTACTGTTGAAAGTGAGGGAGACGTAATTTGAGAAATAATTCCGTTAGTAAAGCCGAATACGGATATTTCATCGGGGACTTTAATTTTTAATTCATTTAAGGCACTTAAAGTTCCCGCAGCAGTCATATCATTAACAGTAAAAATGCCGTCAGGTAAATGATTGCTTTTATAAAGTTCAAAAGTCAAATTATAGCCTTTTGAAAAGTTGTCGGCATAATATACCATTTCTTCATTAAAGAATATGTTATTTCTTTTTAATGCATCAGCAAATCCCCACATTCTTTTTGAGCTTATTTTTAAATTTTCGGGACCTGCAAAATGAAGTAAGTTTTTACAACCTGTTTTTATTAAGTATTCTGTTGCATCGTATGCAGCTTTATAGTCATCAATAATTACTTTGTCTGTTTTAATGCCGTGACAGGTTCTGTCAAAAAAAACAATCGGAGTTCCGGTACTTAAAATATTACGAAAGTGGTCAAAATTTTCTGTATTTTTAGTTCTAGAAACAATCATCCCGTCAACTCTTCCGGAAAGCAGAGTTTGGCAGTTGGCAAGTTCTTTTTTTTGAGATTCGTTTGATTGTGTGATAATGATATTATACCCTTTTTCTGCAGCAAGTTCTTCAATGCCGCTGATAACTGTTGAAAAAAAGTGATTAACAATTTGCGGAACAATAATTCCTATGATATGACTTTTATTACTTTGCAGACTTAAAGCGATGGCATTAGGTTTATACTTTAACTTTTCGGCAAGTTCTTTAACCTTGTTTTTTGTTTCAATACTGATGTCAGGATGATCTTTTAATGCCCGGGACACAGTTGAAGCAGAAATATCAAGGATTTTAGCTATATCTTTTATGGTAACTTGATGGCTTTTCATCAGAGCTCTAAAATAGATATATTTTTTTGATTTCAGAAAGAAAAATTGTAAATTGTGTATTTATAAAATATATTATAAAGAACTTGCAATCGTTTGCGAGTGCGTTTGCATAAAGATAATGAGTGATTTCTTATGTATGTTAATAAAAGTTAATTAATTTTAAGAATTTGAAAGTTAATAATATTCGTTTTTATTATTACAAAATTTAGCTGCAATCTTATTTTTAAATTTAATTAAATTCTAACGCAATGAAATTAAAAAAATTAGTTATTACGAAATTACTTCCCGCAGTGATTTTTGTTCTGGTCGGATTAACGGCATACGGACAAAAAACAATTACGGGTACGGTAACTGCTTCTGACGGTGAAGTCATTCCCGGTGTAAGTGTTCTTGTTAAAGGAACAACTACAGGAACAATGACCGATGCTCTCGGTAAATATTCCATAGCGGTTCCTGAGGATGCTGCAACTTTGGTTTTTTCATATATAGGTATGAAAACCACTGAAAAATCAATTAACGGTGATGTTGTTAATTGTGTGTTAAGCATTGAAAGTTCAGAGTTGGCAGAAGTGGTTGTTATCGGTTACGGTAAGGTGAAAAAAGAAGATGCCACGGGCTCGGTGCAATCAATTTCTTCTGATGATTTTAATAAAGGGAATATTACTTCTCCGCAAGAATTATTAGTAGGTAAAAGTGCAGGGGTTGTTATAACAACTGCGGGAGGAGCACCCGGAGGCGGAGCAACAATCCGAATCAGAGGCGGCTCGTCGTTAAATGCTTCAAATGATCCTTTAATTATTATTGACGGAGTACCGATTGACAATAATAATGTGTCAGGAAGTTCAAACATTCTTTCATTTATTAATCCTAATGATATTGAAACATTTACAATATTGAAAGATGCTTCTGCAACTGCAATTTACGGAAACAGGGCTTCAAACGGTGTAATTATTATTACAACAAAAAAAGGAAGATTGGACACTCCGCTTAGGATTTCATATAACGGAAATATTTCAGTTGCTTCAGCAATAAAATTTACGGATGTATATTCAGGAGATCAATTAAGAAAAATTGCTTCAGATCATAAGGACTTATTTTCAGCGGAAAGTTATAATGCTTTGGGTTCGGAAAATACAAATTGGCAAAAAGAAATTTACAGAACTGCAATTTCTCACGATCATAATATCGGAGTTACGGGTTCATATAAATTCCTGCCCTATCGTATTTCTTTGGGCTATACTGATCAAAACGGAATTTTGAAAAATACCGATATGCAAAGAATGACAGGTATTTTGAATCTTAATCCTACTTTTCTGAACAACGATTTAAAAGTAAATATTAATGTGAAAGGAATGAATACCGATAATAATTTTGGTGATTACGGAGCTATCGGTTCAGCAATTAATATGGATCCTACTCAGCCTATTTATGATAATGACTCTGTCTCCGGAGGTTATTATCAATGGGAAAATTACGGTGCTAATTTAGGAACTCCAAATCCGGTTGAACAACTTATGGAAGCAGATAACAAATCAAATGTTAAACGTTTTATAGGCAATATTCAATTAGATTATAATATGCCTTTTGTTCAAGGGTTAAAAGCTAATTTAAATCTTGCAACAGATTACACCGAAAGTGACGGGCATAATAATCGACCGACTACTTCTCCTTCTGTTCTTACAAGCCCTTTGTGGGGACGCTTGTCTGACTATAGTGCTAATAATAAGAATCATTTACTTGAATTTTATTTGAACTATCAAAA
The DNA here is from genome assembly GCA_024277895.1 of Bacteroidota bacterium. Lineage (GTDB taxonomy): Bacteria > Bacteroidota > Bacteroidia > Bacteroidales > JAADGE01 > JAADGE01. Next base: position 12,394 of record JAJRUH010000150.1, read on the forward strand.
AGAATTAAAAAAGATTTACAGCAAATTTGATCTTACAGCAGGATATTCTTGGCAACATTTCCAAAGAGAAAATCAATCTTATACACGAGGAATTGCAGATGAAAATCATCCGTATCAAATGTCTGACAGTTCTACTTTTATAACTGAAAATTATCTTATTTCATTTTTTGGGAGGTTAAACTATTCTGTACTTGACAAATATTTATTTACTTTTACTCTCAGAGACGATGGTTCTTCAAGGTTTGCTGAAGGTAATCGATGGGGATTATTTCCTTCGGCAGCTTTTGCATGGAAAATTAATAAAGAATCTTTCTTGAAAAACGCAGATGCTGTTTCTGAATTAAAATTAAGATTAGGATGGGGAATTACAGGGCAACAAGATATAGGAAATGATTATCCTGCACAGGCAAGGTATCTTTTATCCGATGAAGGATCTTATTATCCGATAGATGGTGTATTCTTACCTACATTAAGACCAAATCCTTATGATCCGAATATTAAATGGGAAGAAACTACTACGGAAAATGTTGGTATTGATTTCGGATTATACAAAGGCAGGATTAACGGATCAGTTGATTTATACAAACGGGTAACTGATAATCTTTTAAATCAAGTTACAATTCCTACCGGAAGTAATTTTTCAAATACTTTACTAACAAATGTCGGAAGTCTTGAAAATAAAGGGGTTGAAGTTTCTTTAAACTTTGTTCCGGTTTCTAAAAAAGATATGTCTTTGGAACTTGGTATTAACTATACCTATAATAAGAATAAAATTACAAAATTACTTATTTCTGATGATCCTGATTATATCGGCGTTTTATACGGTGATGCTTTTACGGGATACAATCAAGTTACGAGAGTAGGTTATCCTGCTTATTCATATTTTGTTAATCAGCAAGTTTATGATACAGAAGGAAATCCTATTGAGGGATTATATGTGGATCTTTCAGGTGACGGAGCAGATGTAAGCGGAAATAGTGCAGATAAATATATTTATCATAATCCGGTTGCAGATTATTTATTCGGTTTTTCTGTTCGTTTTACTTATAAAGATTTTGATTTATCTGCTTCGGCAAGAGGCAGTGTAGGTAATTATGTATATAACAAAGTTGCAGCCGGTGCTTCATACGATCAAATGTATCAAATTGGTTATTGGAAAAACTTTCCTACTGCTTTAAGTAATACGAATTTTGTTAAAAGACAGTTTACAAGTGACTATTTTGTTGAAAATGCTTCATTTTTAAAAGTTGACTTTTTAAGTGCAGGATATAATTTTAAAAATATCATCAATAAATTAAGCGGAAGAGTCAGCTTTACTGTTCAAAATTTATTAATGATAACAAAATACAGCGGACTGGATCCTGAAGTGAACGGAGGAATCGATAATAATTTCTATCCGAGACCACGTACATTTGTATTGGGTTTAAGTTTAACATATTAATAAAAATAAACAATTAAGATATGAAAAATAGAATATTAATTTTAAGCATCCTGTTTTTAAGTATGATGTTTTCTTCTTGCTTGAAAGATTTGGATGTGAAACCGAAAGATCCGAGTTCAATTTTGTCGGATAACTTATACGATAATCCTGATTATTTAAAAGGTGCTTTAGGAAAAATATATGCAAGTTTTATAATTCAAGGTCAAGGCAGTAACGGAGGAGATGATATTGCTTCCGGTGACGGTGCTTTTTTTACAACAATGCGAGCTTTGTGGAATTTGCAGGAATTGCCGACAGATGAAGCAATTTGTGCTTGGGGAGATGCAGGTATTTCAGATTTGAATACTCAAACTTACGGACCTGATAATCCGTTTTTAACCGCATTGTATCAGCGATTAGGGCTGAGCATTACATATGCAAATGAATTTATAAGAAATACTGAAGGAAAAACTGATCCTGACATTATTCGTTATAATGCCGAAGCCCGTTTTTTAAGAGCATTGGCTTATTCTTGGGATATGGATTTATTTGGTAATCCGCCCTTTACAACAGAAAAAGATCAAGTCGGAAATTTTTTTCCGAAGCAATTAGATCCAAATTTATCTGTTGCCAGAAAGAAATTGTTTGATTATGTAGTGAATGAGTTACACAGCATTGAGGGCAACCTTTCAGAACCCGGTACATCATCCGTTCAGGCTGACAGAGGAGCTGCATGGATGCTTTTAGCAAGATTATATTTAAATGCCGAAGTATATACAGGAACAGCTAAATGGGACAGTTGCAAGATTTATTGTGATAAAGTTATTAACAGCGGTGCATATTCTTTGGCAACCGATTACAGACAAAATTTCAGTGCTGATAATGATTCTTACTCAAATCCTGAAATGATTTTTGCTTGGGAACAAGACGGTATTCATACTCAAGGATATGTTGGTACAACATTCATAATTGAATCCAGCAGTGATGCTAAATATATAAGAGCAGAAGATTTTCACGGATTGACATCAAATACGAATTGGAACGGAAACAGAGCTACTAAACAGTTCTTGAATGTAATGATTGATACTTTGACTTTATACGGAGGATCTCCTATTCCTACAAGTGATTCTCTGTTTGCAACCTGCCCTGATAAACGCGTATTTTTGAAAAGAAAGAAAAGTCTTGATATTCCGAGTGCTTCATCAAGCGGAGATTACGGTGTAGGTGTTTATAAATTTACGGCTAAAAATACAGACGGTTCTAAAGCCGCAGACTATAATCCTGCATTTGCTTCAACTGATTATCCTGTATTTCGATTAGCTGATGCCTATTTAATGAGAGCAGAAGCTTTATTCCGATTAAATAATTCCGGAGATGCCGTGAAAGATATTAATATTATCAGAGAACGTGCATACGGAAATACAAGCGGCGATATCACTGCAGGTCAATTAAATGCTCAATTTATTCTGGACGAACGCGGACGTGAATTCTATTATGAAGGTCAAAGACGTACAGATTTAGTGCGTTTCGGTAAATTTACCGACGGAAATTACAATTGGGCTTGGAAAGGCGGTGTAATGGACGGAACAAATACAGACAGTCATCTTAATGTTTTCCCGATACCGGGAGCAGAAGTTTCTGCCAATCCGAATATTACTCAAAACCCCGGTTATTAATTTTAAAGTTTTATAATTATGAAAAATAATATATTAATTTTTATTACAATTATTGGCTTAATAGGTCTGTTTTCCTCTTGTGAAAAAGACGGAACAAAGATTGTTATGTCAGAAAATGTGATTGCTCCGAAAATTGTTTCTTTACCTGATTTGACTCTTCTGAGAGGAAATTCATCAGATTCGGTAGAATTTGTCGGAAGCCCTGTTAATCCGGGTTTTGATGCGTCTGCTAAATATTTTTTAGAAGCAGCTGAAGCCGGTACCGATTTTGAAAATGTTGTTCAGTTATATTCAGGAAATCAAATATCTTCCGTAAAAATGACTGTTGGTGAACTTAATTCTATGTTACTTAATATACTTCCTGAAGATCAGGCGACTGATGCAGAATATCGAATTCGTTGTGATTTAGTTGTTGACGGCGGAACCGGTGCTCCCGGAACAGGAAACAATCCTTTTGAATATATTTCGGAACCTGTTACGGCAAAAACTACAGTTTTCGGATTGTTACGATTAGACTTGGTTAATTCCGGTATGACGCAAAAAATAACTTCACCGTTGAGCAACGGAGAATATTCAGGTTTTGTTAAATTAAACATAAGTAATCCTTTTACTTTATCAGATCCCGATAACTCTATAATATACGGAGGCTCCGGCGGAACCTTGATTGTTAACGGTGCTGCAATAATTCCAGCTGCTGACGGATGGCATAAGTTAACCGTTAACACCGTGGATTTAACTTATGATTTACAACCTTATATGATTGGATTAGTCGGTTCGGCTACACCTAACGGGTGGGGTTCTCCTGACCAAAAAATGGAATATGATTTTGCAACAAAAACTTGGCAAATAACTCTTGATTTAGTTGACGGAGAAGTAAAATTCAGACTAAATGACGGATGGGCCTGGAATTTGGGACTGGCTGACGGATCAGAAACTAATCTCGTACATAACGGTGCAAACATTCCTGTTACTGCCGGAAATTATACAGTAACTTTAGATGTTTCTGATTATGACGGTGAAATAGCTACTTTTACAATGGTAAAAAATAATTAACATTATTAAATATATATAATATGAAAAAAGTATTAAAATATAATATTGTTGCTTCTCTTGTTATAGTGATTGCATTATTGGCATCTTGTACAAAAGATTTGACACAGGTGAAACTTGAACCTGAAATAGAAACATCGCAGGTTGAAGATATTTCTTCTTATACAGCAGTAATTACAGGCTTTGTTGTTGCTTCAGGTGACGGTTATTCTGAAAAAGGAATATGTTATAATAAAACCGGTGACCCGACAATTGATGATGAAACAGTTGTATATGACGGAGATGATTCCGGTGCTACGTTTAAAGTTACTCTTACCGGATTAGATTATAATACAACATATTATGCACGTGCATACGGAAAAAACAGTGCCGGAGTTGTTTACGGGTCGGATACAACTTTTACTACCTTACCGATTTTAGCAACTTTAACAACGGCAGATGCTGCTGATATTACAGGATTTGCTGCAACTTCAGGAGGTAATATTACTAATGCCGGTGGTGCAGCTATTACCGCAAGAGGGATTTGTTGGAGTACCGAACCAGATCCTGATATTAATGATACGAAAACTGAAGACGGAGTCGGTACAGGTGCATTCAACAGTAGTATGACAGACTTAATCGCTGATACTATTTATTATGTAAGAGCATACGCAACTAATGCTGTCGGTACAGCCTATGGTCAAGAAATCCAATTTTCTACACTTGTAGGAATTCCGACAGTATCAACAGTATCTGTAACAAGTGGTGAAACAAGTGCTGTAGTTGAGGGTAATGTCAGTTATGACGGTGGTGCCGGTATTACAGAAAGAGGGGTTTGTTATAGCACAAGTGAGAATCCTACAATTTCTGATAATTTTGTAACTAGCTCAGGTACAACAGGTAATTTTAGTGTTAATTTAACAGGCTTAGCACAAAATACAACGTATCATGCAAGAGCTTTTGCAACAAATAGTGTAGGTACTGCATATGGTGCAGATATAAGTTTTGCTACATATCCTTCTGAATTATATATGACTGGTGATGGTGTTGGTTTAGATGCTGAAAATTGGAATTGGTATGAACCTTTACAATTAATCCCTGTTCATTCTCATCCCGAATTATTTTGGAAAATAGTTTGGATGAAAGGTTCTGGTACATTCAAATTTGCACCGCAGGCAGCATGGTCTGGTGGTGATTTTGGCAAAACAGGAGATGCTACAAATGGTATTTATGCTATTGGCAGCGATAATATACCCGTTCCTTCTACAGCCGGTTATTATATGGTTGTTGTTGATTTCTTAAACGGTACAATCGAAATTGCTGATCCTAAAGTTTACGGTATCGGTGATGTTTTTGGAGGATGGGACACTTATGACTTGTCAAAATTATTTACAGTTGATAATTCAAATGAAGTAATTAAATTTAATAATTTTCCAAATTCAGGAGAAATTAGAATGTATGCTGCTGCATCAACATTGAATTGTGATTGGTGGCAGGCTGAGTTTATTGTTCTCGGAGGTAATATTGAATTTAGAGGTACCGGAAATGATCAAACAAGGGTTAATGTTACGGCAGGTCAAAGTATTGAGCTTAATTTTAAACTTGGTACCGGTACAATTGCCAAATAGAATGTTTCATAACATTTAACAAGAATAATAACAATAAATTTATTTTATCCGCAGTACATATTTTGTACTGCGGTTTTTTTATCCTGTTCTTTTAAATTTATTTTTATTATTAAATTAACTGTGTTAATTTTGCTGATTGCAAATTATAATGATGACTAATATTGAAAATGAAATAATACGACTTAAAACCCTAACAGGGAATATTATTTCAGTTTATGAAAAGAAAGTAATACTAATTCTTAAACTCGAAGAAAAAAACAGGCGTTTAGAAAAGGAAAATAAAGATTATAAACAGAAAATAAAAGAACTGGAAGAAAAAACGGAAATTTTAAAAACAGCTAAAACAATCAGTTTATCTGAAGAAGATAAAACATCAGTAAAAGAAAAAATAAATAAAATTGTGCAGGAAATTGATAAAAGTATCGGTTTGTTAAATGAATAATATTATAAAGTATGGATGATAAATTGTCAATAAAAATTAATATCGGTAATACATATTATCCTATGCGAATAAACAGAAATGAAGAAGAGATTATAAGAAGAGCAGCAAAAATTATTAATGATAAATTAACCCAATATCAGAATAAATATGCTGAAAGAGAACCTTTTGATTTATTGGCAATGACATCTTTACAATATGTTAAACAACTGTTAGAATGTGAAAATAAAAATGATGTATCTTTATTAAATGAAGAAATTAAACAAATTAATGAAGAACTGGAACATTTTATTGAACATAATAAATAAAGTTTTTTGCATTTTAATAATAAATGTTGTATCTTTGGTATAAATAATAAGGCATAAACGGCCCGTATATTTCTCAAAACTGTTTGTTAAGCTCAACACTAACAAATTTGGAGTAATGTTTATTTTACGGAAAACAGGTCGCAATTTTGATTTATCAAAATCTGATTTATTCAGCGGTGAAAGTTTGAACTAAATGACAACTCCATAAATGCTCAATTCGGAGCTTTTTTTAAATATTTGAGAAAATGCGGGCTTTTTTATTAATAAAAATTTAAAATAAAATGAATGAAATAATTATAATAATCGGAATGCTCGGCTTGGTAATCGGTTTTTTTGCGGGATACTTTTTGAAAATAAAAGCGATGCATAAAAAAGCAGATGAAATCGTCAAGGAAGCCGAAGCTGAAGCCGAAGTCCTGAAAAAAGAAAAAATTCTTCAGGCAAAAGAAAAATTCCTTCAATTAAAAGAAAAACACGAAGAAATAATCAATGAGAAAAATAATAAACTTGCAGAAGCTGAAAATCGTTTAAAACAAAAAGAAAACAGTTTAAATATTCGTAAAGATGAATTTAAAAGCAGATTTAAAGAATTTGAAATTTCAAAACAAGAAGTTAATGCCGTAAGAGAAAATCTTTCAAAGCAGCTTGAAATTGTCGATAAGAAAAACGAAGAACTTGAGAAACTAAAAAAACAACATATTGATAAGCTCGAAAATATTTCCGGCTTATCTGCAGTTGACGCAAAAACCGAATTAATAAAATCTCTTAAAGCCGAAGCAAAAACCGAAGCAATGGCTCATATTAACGATATTATAGAGGAAGCAAAACTTACGGCAAATAAAGAAGCAAAAAAAATAATAATTAAAAGTATTCAACGTATAGGAACTGAGGCAGCAATTGAAAATGCCGTTACAGTTTTTCATATCGAAAGCGATGATATGAAAGGTCGTATTATCGGCAGAGAAGGAAGAAATATAAGAGCACTTGAAGCTGCTACAGGAATTGAAATTATTGTTGACGACACACCGGAATCAATAGTTTTATCAAGTTTTGATCCTATACGAAGAGAAGTTGCCAGATTGGCATTGCATCAATTGGTTACTGACGGACGAATTCATCCTGCACGAATTGAAGAAGTAGTTGCAAGAACCAGGGAACAGTTAGAAGAAGAAATTTTGGATACCGGTAAAAAAACAGCCATTGATTTGGGTATTCACGGTTTACATCGCGAAATTCTTCGTTTGGTAGGAAAAATGAAATACCGTTCGTCATACGGACAAAACTTATTACAGCATTCACGAGAAGTTGCTAAATTATGTGCTGTAATGGCTTCTGAAATCGGATTAAACGTTAAACTTGCAAAACGTGCAGGATTACTTCATGATATAGGAAAAGTGCCTGATGAAGAAATTGAAATACCGCACGCAATATACGGTATGAAATTAGCCGAACGCTATAAAGAAAAACCGGAAGTGGTAAATGCCATAGGGGCACACCACGATGAGGTGGAAATGTCAAGTTTAATTTCTCCGATTGTACAGGTTTGCGATGCTATTTCAGGTGCCAGACCGGGTGCCCGAAGAGATGTTGCAGAATCGTATATTAAACGAATTAAAAAACTCGAAAGTATTGCAGCAGAAGAACGCGGAGTTGTCAAAACTTATGCTATTCAAGCAGGAAGAGAACTTCGTGTAATAGTTGGCAGCGATAAAGTAACCGATAAAGAAATTGAAGAATTATCATTTAATATAGCAAAAAAAATTGAAGAAGAAATGACCTATCCCGGTCAGGTTAAAATTACGGTAATTCGAGAAGTTCGAGCAGTAAACTATGCAAAATAAATAAATTAACGGCTCTTAAATGAGCTGTTTTTTTAAATCAATAAAATGAAAAATATTCAGATGGTTGACCTTAAAAGTCAATATCAAAAAATTAAATCCGAAATAAATAATTCAATTTCGGAAGTAATAGAATCTGCAGCATTTATTAACGGATCGAAAGTTAAAGAATTTCAGCGAAATCTTGAATCGTATTTAAAAGTAAAGCATGTTATTCCCTGCGGAAACGGAACTGATGCTTTGCAAGCAGCTCTGATGGCTCTGAACTTAAAGTCCGGAGATGAAGTAATTACAGCTGATTTCACTTTTATTGCAACAGTTGAAGTTGTAGCATTGCTCGGATTAAAATTGAAATTTGTCGATGTAAATCCCGAAACTTTTAACTTAGATGTCTCGCAAATTGAAAAAGCAATAACTCCTGATACAAAAGCAATCGTGCCTGTTCATTTGTTCGGTCAGGCAGCCGATATGGATGTAATTATGAAGATTGCCGAAAAATATAATTTATACGTTATCGAAGATACAGCACAAGCAATCGGTGCCGATTATACTTTAAATAACAGAGAAACTAAAAAACTCGGAACAATCGGGACTGTCGGTTGCACATCATTTTTCCCTTCAAAAAATCTCGGAGCATTCGGCGACGGCGGTGCATTATACACCAATGACGATAAACTTGCAGAAAAAATAAGGCAGATAACTAACCATGGTTCAAAAGTAAAATATTTTCATGATGAAGTAGGTGTAAATTCCAGATTGGACTCAATTCAAGCGGCAATTTTAAATGTTAAATTAAAATATCTTGACAATTATATTTCAGCGAGACAAAAAGCTGCTGAATATTATGATAAAGCATTTAAACCCCATCCGAATATTATTATTCCTGTCAGAGATGAGAAATCAACCCATGTTTTTCATCAATATACTATTAAAGTTCAGGAAATTGACAGAGACGGATTGAAAGAATTTTTGAATAAAAACAAAATCCCTGCAATGATTTATTATCCTTATCCTTTACATCTTCAAAAGGCATATAAATATTTGGGATATAAAGAGAATGATTTTCCGGTAAGCGAAGAATTATCAAAAGTAGTTTTATCTTTGCCGATGCATACGGAATTAACCGAAGAACAATTACAATTTATTACTGAAAAAGTATTGGAATATGCCGACAGATAAAAAATATTTTGCTCACGAAACAGCCGTTATTGATGAAAATTGCGAAATAGGAGAGGGTACGAAGATTTGGCATTTTTCTCATATTATGTCTGAATGTAAAATCGGTAAAAAATGTAATATCGGGCAAAATGTTGTCGTATCTCCGGGCGTTATTCTCGGAGAAAATGTTAAAATCCAGAATAATGTTTCGATTTATACGGGCGTAATTTGTGAAGATGATGTATTTCTCGGACCGTCAATGGTTTTTACGAATGTTACAAATCCGAGAAGTGCCGTTGTAAGACGAGGACAATATGAAAAAACCGTTGTAAAAAAAGGAGCGTCAATAGGGGCGAATGCAACCATTGTTTGCGGACATAATATCGGAAAATTTGCTTTTATAGGTGCAGGTGCAGTTGTTACAAAAGAGGTTAAAGATTATGCACTTGTTGTAGGAAATCCGGCAAAACAAACAGGCTGGATGAGTGAATTCGGGCATCGGTTAAATTTTGACGAAAACGGAACAGCCGTTTGCCCCGAAAGTGATGAAAAATATAAACTTTCAAATGAAAATGTAACGAAATTTTAAACTTTTACCTTTTGATTTTTTAACTGAAAAAATGAAAAATTTTGCCCTTATAGGAGCTGCCGGATATATTGCAGTAAGGCATATGCTGGCAATAAAAGATACCGGAAATAATTTAATTGCCGCACTCGATAAATTCGACAGTGTAGGAATAATCGACAGTTATTTCCCCGAAGCCGATTTCTTTACCGAATTTGAACGTTTTGACAGACATATTGACAAATTGCGTCATAACGATAATAAACAGATTGATTATGTAAGTATTTGTACACCAAACTATTTGCATGATTCTCATATTCGTTTTGCATTAAAACAACAAGCTGATGCTATTTGTGAAAAACCTTTGGTGCTTAACCCTTGGAATGTGGATGCTCTTGCAGAAGTTGAAAAAGAAACAGGTAAAAGAATAAACACAATTTTGCAGTTACGTTTGCATCCGAGTATTATAAAACTGAAAAAAGAAGTAGAAAACGGACCGAAAGATAAAATTTACAATATAGATTTAACGTATCTTACATCTCGCGGTCGGTGGTATTTTATTAGTTGGAAAGGTGATATGCAAAAGTCCGGCGGAGTAGCAACTAATATAGGTGTTCATTTTTTCGATATGCTTTCATGGATTTTCGGTGATGTAAAAGAAAATATTGTCCATGTTTCGGAAAAATCAAAAGCTGCAGGTTTGTTGAAATTAGAAAGAGCCGATGTGCGTTGGTTCTTAAGTGTTGATTATAATAACATTCCTGAAGAAATAAAGAAAAACGGGCAAAGAACTTATCGCTCAATCTCGGTTAACGGAAAAGACCTTGAATTCAGCGACGGATTTACCAATTTACATACCGTAAGTTATCGCGAAATTTTAAAAGGCAAAGGTTTCGGACTTGACGATGTACGTTCAACCATTCAAACTGTTTATGAAATAAGAAATGCCGCACCGATTGGTTTAAAAGGAGATTATCATCCGTTATTAAATAAAAAATAAAATTTTAATTAAAATACAATGTATAATAAATTAATCAGAGATAAAGCAACCATTTCGGTTATCGGATTAGGTTATGTCGGTTTGCCGATTGCTCTTGAATTTTCTAAAATAATCAAAGTTATCGGTTTCGATATTAATGAAGAACGTGTTGAAATGATGCGTAATCACATAGATCCGAGTAAAGAACTTTCTTCCGAAGATTTTGAAGGAACAAATATCCAATTTACTTCTAATCCTGTAGATTTAAGAGAAGCCGATTTTCATATTGTTGCAGTTCCTACACCTATTAATGAACACAACCAGCCTGATTTAACTCCTCTCTTGGGAGCTTGTCATATTGTAGGAAAAAATATTAAGAAAGGCGATTATATTGTTTTTGAATCAACGGTGTATCCCGGTTGTACCGAAGAAGATTGTGTGCCTATTCTCGAAGAAGAATCCGGTTTAACATATTGTGAAGATTTTAAAGTAGGATATTCTCCCGAACGTATTAATCCGGGTGATAAAATTCATACACTGACGACAATAACGAAAATTGTTTCCGGCTGCGATGACGAAGCATTAGATAATATTGCAAATATTTATGATATTATTTTGAAAAACGGGACACACAGAGCAAGTTCAATAAAGGTTGCCGAAGCTGCAAAAATTATTGAAAATACCCAAAGAGATGTTAATATTGCTTTGATGAATGAGCTTTCAATTATTTTCAATAAAATGGGAATTAATACCTATGAAGTTCTTGAAGCTGCCGGAACAAAATGGAATTTTCTGAAATTTTTTCCCGGTTTAGTAGGAGGACATTGTATCGGTGTTGATCCTTATTATCTGGTTCATAAAGCGAAAGAACTCGGCTATCATCCGCATATTATCAATGCCGGAAGATTTGTAAATGATTCTATGGGCAGTTATGTGGCTAAACAAACTGTTAAACGAATTGCTGCTCAGGATAAAAATATTCGGAATGCAAAAGTATTGATAATGGGCTTAACATTTAAAGAAAATGTTAGTGATATCAGAAATACAAAAGTTGTAAATATTGTAAAAGAATTAAAGACTTATAAAGTTATTGTTGATGTTGTTGATCCGTATGCTTCCGCAGAAGAAGTTCAAAAAGAATACGGAATAGAATTAAAAAATTCGTATGATGTTGATTACGATGCAATTATTGTAGCCGTTAATCACAAACAGTATCTTGATTTAAATGAAGATTTTTTTAAAAAACACACTTCTGAAAAAGGTATTGTAATTGACGTTAAAGGTTTTTTAAAAGATAAAATACAAACTATGTTGTATTGGAGTTTATAGAAATTATATTAAGAACAGAAAGGGCAGTATTTTGATGCTGCTTTTTTTATAAATTC
>JAJRUH010000151.1 GCA_024277895.1 Bacteroidota bacterium
GGACACCTCCGGATGAAGACGGCAGTGCTGATTTATCTTATGTACTTCAAGTTGCGGAAGAAGTCGGTAAAAATATGTCGGATTATTTAGTTTTTGTTACAAAAAGTACAGTGCCGATAGGAACAGCCGAAAAAGTGAAAAAAGTTATTAAAAACGAACTGGATAAACGAAAAGTAAACATTGAATTTGATATTGCCTCAAATCCCGAATTTTTAAAAGAAGGAAGTGCAGTACAGGATTTTATGAAACCGGACAGAATTGTAATCGGAATAGAATCTGAAAAAGCCGAAAAAATTATGAGACGCCTTTATAATCCTTTTGTTCTTAACGGACATCCGATTCTTTTTATGGATATTCCTTCTGCAGAAATGACAAAATATACAGCAAATGCTATGTTGGCTACTAAAATAAGTTTTATGAACGATATTGCTAATTTATGTGAAATCGTTGGTGCCGATGTTACTAATGTCAGAAAAGGAATTGGTTCGGATACCCGAATCGGTAACAAATTTATTTATGCAGGAACAGGATACGGAGGTTCATGTTTCCCTAAAGATGTTAAAGCTCTTATTAAAACTGCCGAAGAAAATAACTATTCTTTAGAAATTCTGAAAGCAGTTGAGAATGTAAATGACAGACAGAAATCTGTACTGTATAATAAATTATATTCTTATTTTAAAGGAGACCTAAAAGGGAAAAAAATTGCAATTTGGGGCTTAGCATTTAAACCGAATACTGATGATATGAGGGAAGCACCGGCTGTTGTATTAATTAAGAAATTATTGAATGCCGAAGCAGAAATAAATGCTTACGATCCGGCTGCATTGTCCGAAGCAAAAAGAATTTTAGGAGAAACAATCAATTATTCCGAGAACAAATCAGATGCACTTAAAGATGCAGATGCACTTTTATTAGTAACCGAATGGACAGAATTCAGAGTTTTGGATTATAAAAAAATGGAAAAAATAATGCGCCGAAAACTTGTTATAGACGGCAGAAATATTTATAACCCGACAGAAATGAAAGAAAACGGATTTGAATATTTCGGAATCGGCAGATAATCAGAAATATATGAAAAGAATATTAGTAACCGGAGGTGCCGGTTTTATAGGCTCACACTTATGTGAAAAACTATTAAACGAGGGAAATGAAGTAATTGCGTTAGATAATTTTTTTACCGGAAATAGAAGTAATATAATTCATTTACTTGATAACCCGTATTTTGAAATGGTAAGGCATGATGTTACAATGCCGTATTTTGCCGAAATTGATGAAATTTATAATTTGGCTTGTCCTGCATCTCCTGTTTATTATCAATATAATGCTATTAAAACGGTAAAAACATCCGTTATGGGAGCAATAAATATGCTTGGCTTGGCAAAAAGATTAAATGCAAAAATATTGCAAGCTTCAACAAGTGAAGTTTACGGAGATCCTGACATACACCCGCAACCCAAAACCTATTGGGGAAATGTAAATACTTTGGGAGCACGATCTTGTTATGACGAAGGAAAAAGAGTTGCCGAAACACTGTTTGTAAATTATTACAGACAAAATAAAGTGAAAGTTAAAATCGCCAGAATATTTAATACATACGGACCGAAAATGCACCCGAATGACGGTAGGGTAGTGTCAAACTTTATTGTACAAGCTCTTCAAAATAAGGATATTACAATTTTCGGAGACGGCAGCCAAACTCGGAGTTTTCAATATATTAATGATTTATTATCAGGCTTTGATAAATTAATGAATAAGACGGCAGAGGATTTTATCGGCCCTGTTAATATCGGAAATCCGAATGAATTTACAATACTTGAACTGGCAAATTCAATACTTGAACTGACAAATTCTAAATCAAAATTAATATTCTTACCATTACCCGAAGACGATCCGAAACAACGACAACCCGATATTTCTCTTGCCGAAAAAGTATTAAATTGGAAACCTGAAATATCCCTCAAAACCGGATTATTAAAAACAATTGAATATTTTAATTCTTTACTTATGAAATCTTTTTAATAAAATTATTTTATTTTTAAAAATTATAAATTAAATTTGTATTTATAAAGTAATTTTTATAACTCTAATATTATTATACTATGAGAATTTTTACATCATTAATTGCTTTCTTATTGATTGTTTCTATGGGAAAAGCACAAGACCAAGGACCCGAAATGGTATTAGTCGAAGGCGGAGATTTTTATATGGGAAATGACTACAGTGCAAATGCTGACGAAAGACCCGAACATAAGGTAAATCTTACTTCTTTTTTTATATCAAAATATGAAGTTACAATGAAAGATTATGCGAAGTTTTGTCGAGTTACAGGACAAAGACTGCCTGACGGTGAACCTCAAACACCAATTAATAATATTACTTGGGAAGAAGCTGTCATGTACTGTAATTGGCTGAGTCGTGCAAGCAGATTAGATAAATGTTATGAGTTAAAACGGGACAGCAGTCGATTTACAGTTACTCTTATTCCCGATGCAAACGGTTATCGGTTGCCTACTGAAGCAGAATGGGAATATGCCGCAAGAGGAGGAATAAAATCAAAAGCATATGCGTTTAGCGGATCTAACGATTTGGAAGAAGTTGCCTGGTATATTAATAATTCCGGAAATACAGCCCATGCAGTAGGGCAAAAAAAACCAAATGAAATAGGAATTTATGATATGACGGGTAATGCTATGGAATGGTGTTATGATTGGTATCAACCTAAATATTATCAAGAATCTCCGGCGGATAATCCCACAGGACCGGCAACCGGCATCAGCAAAGTTTGTAGAGGCGGTAATTATATGTGTCGTCCGGATGTTTTGAGAAACAGCAGAAGATTTAATCTTGATAAAAGCAGTAATGAAGGTCTTGCCGGAATTCGCTTAGTTAAAAATGAATAATACAATTTTAAATATTTATTAAAGCAGTCTGTATCAGACTGCTTTTTTTATAAAAATATGTCGCAAATTCAGCTTAAGTTTGAAGAAATAAGAAAACATCATTTGAAAGAAATTTCTGAACTTGATAAAAATCGTCTGCCTGTAATTATATTAGCCGACGGAGTGAATGATATCGGAAATTTAGCAATGCTTTTTCGCTTGGCAGATGCCTTGAGAATAAAAAAAATAATTCTCTTTAATTTAAAAGATAATTTTAATTTTAAATTATTGAAAAAGAAATCTCGAAATACAACAAAATATGTGCCGTATGAAATTGTAAATAATATTACGGAAATTAAAAAAATAAAAAACGACAATTTTTTTACAGCTGTTGAAAAAACTAATAAAAGTATAAATTATTCTGATTTTATTCCGGAAACACCTGTTTGTATAATTATCGGGTCCGAAAAATTCGGTATTTCAGAAGAATTATTAAATTTGGTTGATGTTTCTGTTCATTTGCCGATGAACGGAATAAATACATCAATTAATGCGGCAACGGCTGCGGCTGTTGTACTTTATGATTTTTATCACAAAATTAAATTACAAAAAAATGAAAAATTTCACAATAAATAATCCGACAATTTTACATTTCGGTAAAGATGTTCTGAAAAATTTGCCGAAAGCAGCAAATGAATTCGGAAATAAAGTGCTTTTAATGTACGGAAAGGGTTCTGTAATAAGAAACGGTTATTATCAATTTGTAGTTGATATTCTCAGGAAAGAAAATTTTACAATAACGGAATATTCGGGTATTAAACCAAATCCGATTGTTGAAGATGTTGAAAAAGCAATTGAAACAGGAATAATAAATAAGGTTGATTTAATTATTGCACTCGGCGGCGGGAGTGTAATCGACACTGCAAAAACAACAGCTGTTTGCATCCCTGAAAACTTAAATCCGTGGGATGTCGTTAAAAGTAAAATACTGCCGAGCAAATCATTACCTGTGATTACAATTTTAACACTCGCAGCAACCGGAACCGAAATGAATCCGTATGCCGTAATTCAAAATAACCGAACTAATGAAAAAATCGGTTTCGGATTTCCTATAATGTTTCCGAAACATTCTTTCTTAAATCCTGAATTTACATATTCGGTTCCTGAAGATTATACAGCATACGGAATTACTGATATAATTGCACATGCAGCAGAAAACTTTTTCGGAAACGGAAGTTCTCCTTTGGCAGATAGGTTTGCTGCTTCAATTATAAAAGAAGCGATGTATTATGCACCCCTTGTTCTTGATGAACCCGAAAATTATGAATACAGAGCTAATATGTTACTGCAATCAACCTGTGCTTTAAACGGAATTACCGCTTACGGAAAATCCGGCGGAGACTGGGGCGTTCATTCTGCCGGGCATATTTTATCGTTGCTTTACGATATGCCGCATGGTGCAACATTGTCGGTTGCTTATCCTGCATGGTTTAAATTACAAAAAAGTCGTATTCCCGACAGGTTAAAAACATTCGCAACATTAATCTATGATAATCCGGATATTGATGAGTTTATATCAAATACTGAGAAGTTTTTTCTTTCAATTAATTGTCCTGTTTCTTTAAAATCCGAAGGTTTTGCCGATACAGAAAAAAATATTATTATTAAAATGATGAAGCAGAATAAAGTAACGGGGAATAATTACAAATTATCAGAAAATGATATTACCGAATTTGTTGAATTAATGTTCGGATAAATTTTTAATTCAAAATATTTATTTAGGGCTTGCTGAAAAGCTCAGATGTGCAGCTGAGCAGCAAAAATTTGGTAGTTTCATCAAAATAAGTGCAAGGGTTTCAAGATGTTTTATTCAAAAACCTTGCACTTTATCACAAAAATACAAGTATAAAGTGTTGAATTACAATATATTTAACGTTTTTCAGCAAGCCCTATTTAAGAATATCAGGTAATACTTGTCCTGTTGATGCATTCGGATAGGCAATTTGTAAAAAACCGGCAAGAGTAGGAGCAATATCTGTCATTGAAACAGGAGTGTCGATTTTGCCTTGTTTAATTTTCCACCCGTAAAAAATTAGCGGAACATGTGTAAAGTTACGATAACCGGAACCGTAATGAATATCACTTCCCGGAACATATCCCGGTTCCAGGATGACGGAAATATCACCGGAACGTTTTTTCTGGTAGCTGTTTTGTGCACGCATTTGCATACCGGAAGTGTAATTTCTGTTTTCCAGATTAAATGATGAAAGGGCATTTGAAACTCCCGTGAAATTGACAATAAAATCACTGATTTTTTGCTGTATTTCATTTATGTTAAGTTTTAAATCCTCTATCTTGTTGGTATTTAAGTATATATAGCTTCCGTCAAAGTATTCAATTAAATTAGTTTCGTTATAAACTGCATGTAAAAAACTGTTTAATAAAGTTTCGGCATTTTTGTCTTTAAAAAAACCTCCGGGCATATTTATTTTTCTCAGAAAACGAGGAGAATCGGAAGAGCCTCTGTCGGAAGTCAATATTATTACCGTATTTTCTATACCGACAAAATCATTAACGAAGCTTATAAAATGCCTTAAATCTCTGTCTAATCGTATGTATGTATCTTCTAATTCAACAGAACGAATACCGAATTTATTGGTAATATTATCAGTTGCAGTAAATGCAATATTCAAATAATCGCAGTAATTATCTTTTCCGAGGTTTTCGTTTACGATTGCAGAAATTGCAAAATCTTTTGTATAAGTATTTCCGAAAGGTGTAGAATTAAGAATATCGTATGAATCGCTTATATTTTTTAAGGCAGATAAATTATAGGGAAAAGTTTTTCGCCCTCCGATAAATCCTATTTCAAAAAAATTGTCATCTCCGAGTGTATTGGTATATTTCTCAATCGGGAAAAAGGTATTCCATTCTTTTGAAAGATATATGTCAGGGAATTTCTTTTCATTAAAACGAGTAACCCATTTCGGTAATTGTGAAAAATAGTAAGTACTTGAAATCCAGTTACCTGTTTTTTTATCTGTCCAGTAGGCGGCACTTGCCAAATGTCCTCCGGGTAACACAGCCGCATAATCTTTCGGTGAAATACTTATTACTTTCGATTGTTTAAAATCGGATAAACGCAATTCATCCGAAAATGTTGAAGTTAATAATGATTTTGGTGAAAATTTTAAATCAAAATCATCGCTTCCTAAAGCAGATTGTTTTTTGTCAAAAATACAATATTTCTCAGTATTTGTAATGCGTTTATACCAGTAATCGTTGACAATTCCATGTTGTGAAGGGTCGGCTCCGGTAACAATGGTTGCATATCCGCAGGATGATTTTGTGTAAAGATAATCGTATTCGGCATTTTGATAATATTTTCCTTTATTAACAAGTTTTTTAAACCCTCCGTCGGTAAACTTATCCCAATATTTGTAAAGATAATCATAACGCATACCTTCAACTATAATTGTAATTATTAGTTTTGGTTTTTTGGAAGGTGTCTTTTTTTGAGAAAATATATGAATACTAAAAAAAACAGAGAGGATAATTGTTAACATTGTTTTCATCGGAGAAAATATTATTTATATTTGCCACATTATCAGTGGTGTATGTAAATTATTGAAGTTTTAATTTTTGAAATTATTTAAAAATAACCCGAAAACTATTTTAAATTTTTCGGGTTAGAAATAGTTCTGAGTTTGGAGAAATTAGTTGATTTCATCAACAAATAAGGGGTCAATAAGAATTCTTCCGCAATGCTCACAAACAATAATTTTTTTTCTGTTTGCGATATCTAATTGTCTTTGCGGCGGTATTTTATTATGACATCCGCCGCAGGCACCTCTGTCAATCACTGCAACCGCTATTCCGTTTCTTACATTGTTACGAATTCTTGTATATGCTTTTGTTAATCTTTCTTCAATTTGTGCTTTAATTTTCTCTGATTTTTTTACAAGTTTTTCTTCTTCTACCCTTGTTTCGCCTGTTATATCATCAAGTTCTGCTTTTTTTTCTTTCAGCTCTGCTTTTTTTTCCTTGTTAATTTCTTTTATTTCTTTAATACGTTCTTTCTCTGCTTTAATTTTTTCTTTGTATTCTTTAATACGTTTTTCACTAAGTTGAATTTCGAGTTTTTGAAATTCAATTTCTTTATTTAAAGAATCAAATTCACGATTATTTTTAACCGTCATTTGTTGTTTCTCGTATTTTTTTATCTTATCTTCAGATTCTGTAATTTTATTTTTGAAATCATTTGAAGTGTTTGTAAATGTTTCAATTTCATCTTTAATTTTACCGGTTCTTGTTTCAAGACCGATAACTTCATCTTCTAAATCACTTATTTGAAGCGGTAATTCACCTCTTAATGTTCTTATTTCATCAATCTTTGAATCAATTGTCTGTAATTGAAACAGTAATTTCAATTTTTGTTCTTCTGTTTGGTTTACTTTATCAGCCATGGGTTATAAATAGTTAATCGGATTTGTATATACTTTTGATAAAAAGCACGCAAAGTTATTAAATTTTTTTGTAAGAATATCAAAAATTAATTCTTTTGTGAATTGTTCGGTTTCAAAATGTCCGGCATCTGCTATAAGTATCTTATTATCAGCATTAAAAAATTCATGATATTTGAAATCGGAACTGATATAAATGTCAGCTTTTTCTTTAATTGCATGTGAAAGGAGAAAACTTCCGCTGCCGCCGCATAGTGCGACTTTTTTTATCGGCTTTTTTAATAATGCTGTATGGCGGATAATACCGGCTTTTAAAGTTGATTTTATGAATCCTAAAAAATCTTTCTCAGAAATTTTGTGTTTTGTTTCACCAATCATTCCGGCACCGTTCTTCTTAAATAAATTATTTATCGTATAAATATCATAAGCAACTTCTTCATAAGGATGTGTTTGAATTAAGGCACTTATAATTTCATTTTGAAGGTAATCCGGAAAAACTGTTTCAATTCGTATTTCATTTTCATGATGTTCTTTATTTTGTTCTCCTGCAAAGGGATTGGTGTTTTCTCCGGCTCTGAAAGTTCCGATACCTTCGGTGTTGAAACTGCAATTATCGTAATTCCCGATTTGTCCGGCACCGGCTTTGAAAATTGCCTTACGAATTTTTTCCGCATAATTTTCAGGAACAAAAGTTACAAGTTTTCTTAATTGATTTTGAAGCGGTACCAGCGGTTTGCAATTAATCAGATTTAATTTTTTGCAAAGTATTGAATTAACTCCTTCACTGATGTTATCTAAATTTGTGTGTATTGCATAAATTGCGATATCGTGTTTTATGGCTTTGATAATTGTTCGTTCTGTATAATTATTGCCGTTTATTTTCTTCAAACCTTTAAAAATTATCGGATGATGAGAAATAATCAAATTTGCATTTTTTTGTACGGCTTCATCAACAACTTCCGGAATTGTATCTAATGTTATTATCGCTCCTTTTAGTTCGGTGTTTGCATCACCGATAATTAATCCGGCATTATCGTAATTTTCCTGTAAGGATAAAGGTGCAAAGCTTTCGAGATAATTTGTAATATCTTTAATCAGCATTTTGAGAAATTGTGTTAAAATCAGGAATATCTTTTAAAAAAGTAAATGTATTATCGGCATAATCGGGTTTACAGCAATAATGATTTAAGCCGTTTGTAACAATCAGATAATCAGCCTTAAAGGTCATATTATAACGTGCTGTTTGATCAAATGCTTTTTGACTGATATTAATTGAAGGTGCTTTGCATTCAACAATTACAATTGGTTTTCCGGCAGTATTATATACAACAATATCGGCACGTTTTTCGGTTTCATAAACTTTTAAGCTTTTTTCTACCGAAAGTAAACTTTTCGGGTATTTTTTTTCGTTAATTAAATAATGAATAAACTGCTGACGAACATGTTCTTCCGGCGTAAAAGCAACATATTTTTTTCTGATTATATCGAAAATTTTCAGTTTGCCTTTTTCGTTTGTTAATTTTAAATGAGCTTCCGGAAGGTTTAATTGTTGCATTGTGCAAAAATAAGAATAATTTTATTCATAAATCAAAAATGATGCATAATCCACGACTTCTTCGGAAGGATAAACATCTCCGGAGTTTCCGTATCTGAGCAATTCTGCTTTTGTATTATCCGAGACTGAGTTTGCATATTCGAGTAATGCGGCAACGGGTCCGTATCCGCACATACTGATATGATTTTTTTTAATCGTATTAATTAATTTTTCAGGTTTCAGATTTAAAATTTCGAAAATTGCTTTTTCATCTTTTATTTTGCCTTCTTCAGGACTTACATAATGAGAAAAATCGCTTGATGCAATAATGCAAATTTTTCTGTTCAGTTTGAGTGCAGCCATTCGTAATTTTCCTGCAATTAATTGAGCATTATAATAGTTCTGAACCGACATTGTAATCGGAACAATTTGAAAATTATTATTAAGAAAATATTGAAGCAAAGGCAAAATAACCTCTCCGGAATGTTCGTATTTATGTGCTTCTTCCGATTTCGATAAGTTTAATAATTCATTAAATTCAGTATCAATTTCGGTAATGCCGAGCGGTGTTTCCCAAGCTTCGTTTGTGTCAAGGCAGATTTCTTTTCCGTAGCCGGTGTGGTTCGGATTAATAATTATAAAAGTGTCAAATTGCTGTTGTGATACTTTCAAAATTTCAAAAAAATGCACGGCTTGATAAGCTGAATAAATATATCCGGCATGAGGCACAATTCCTCCGGAGATTTTATATTTTGCCAAATTTAAATTTATTAAATCCGATTCAGTTTTACGAATTTTTGAAATTAAATTTTGAAGATCGCTTTTATCCGACGGATAAAATTTGCCTGCGAAATACGGTTCTCTGATTTTCATAATCTGTAAATTTTGTATTTTTTTCCTTTGAATATCTTGCTGTTGTGTTTAGTAATAATTTATTGCATACAAATTGATTTTTTTGATTTTAGCGGAAGCCTGAAAATATCGGGTTTAAGCTGACTTTTACCGGCGTACACTATTTAATAACTCTCACGGTTCCTTTATAAGTTTGATTTCTTTCGGGTTTAGAAAGAATGTAATAATAAATTCCGTTATTAATATTTTTAGCTTTCCAATTACTCTGATAATCAGGTGAATAATACACTTCGTCTCCCCAACGAGAATATATTGTTAAAGACCATATGTCATTTTCAATTCCTTTGATTTTAAAACTGTCATTAATTCCGTCTTCGTTTGGCGTAAAAACATTGGGAATTTCAATCGGTCCGCAATATTCGGCGGTAACAAAAACAGAGTCAGACCATGAACCGCATATATTTTTTGTTGTAAGAGAATACATGCCTGTTTTATCGGCATAAAATACGGAATCCGTGCTGCCGTCTTGCCAAATAAAATCAATATTGTTTAAATTTGTTTTCAATGTTAAATAATGTCCTTCGCAAACTACGGTATCCTTACCTAAATCAAATCTCGGAATATAAATTTTTTTTAAATTTATTGTGTCTGAATTTTGGCAGCTGTCGGAATTTTTTACTTCAACAATAAATGTTCCTGCGGTATCGGTTTCAAAATATGAATTATGCGAATTGTCTTGCCAAGTATATGTATAGTCGGAATGATATGCGTTAATAATAAATGTATGGTTTTCGCAAAAAGATTTATCGTTTCCTAAATTAATTTCCGGAATTTCCGAGAAAATAATATCGACAGTATCGGAATTTTTGCATCCGGTGTAAAAATTTTCAATATTTACCCAATATGTTCCGTCGATATTTACATTTATTACCGAATCGGTTGAAGAAGTACTCCATAAGTAAGTATAATGAGGTGAATATGCCGACAAAACAAGGGAATTTACTCCGCATAAAACCGTATCTTTACCTATAAAAAGTGAGGGCGGAGCAACAATTTTTATATTTTGAAAATAAATTGCAGAAATATTGTTAAACCATACTGTTAGTTTTACTCTGAAAATTCCAAAATGCGAAAAAAGATGCTTCGGGTTTATTTTTTTGCTGATATTTTCTGTTCCGGAGTCAGGGTCGTCAAAATTCCAAATAGCGGAATCAATATCAGCTGAATTATTTATCGAAAAAATTGAAGAATCATTGAAACAAGTATTTTTTGCTCGGAATTTGACTTTATGAAAATATGATTGCATAAAATTAGGCAGACCCAAACGAGCTTTTCTGCCGTCAAGGTAAACTGCATTTTTTACGAAACCGCATTTGTCCGGCAAACTGTCGGGAAAATTAATTACTGCTAATGAATCAGATAAATCGCTTGTAATGTATAATTTCCCGTTGTTTGCATTTTGTATTGCCCCGGCAGGAGAATTAAATTTTGCTATTTTTGTTAAAGAATTTTGAATATCGTTTTCGTTTCCGGCATTCATATCAGCCTGCAACAGAGAATCGGCAGAGCAGATGTACAGCTTAGAAGCATCGGGAGAAAATTCGCAGGCATAAGCCAGATATAATCCCGGCAATGAAATTTCAATTTTATTTGAAAGTAATCCGGTTGAAGTATCAAAATCAAAAATTTCCCATTTTGATAATCCTAAAATTGCAGTTACTATTTTTGTGCCGTTCGGCGATGTTTTCATATAGCCAATTGATAATCTTTGGTCGTTACCTATGGGTGTTCCTATATCCGATATTACCGGTGTTGTATTTAAACCGTTTTTTGTTAAAAGCCAAGCATAATATTTGCTGTTTCCCCATTCATGAGTAATTATCCAAATATCATTTTTGTTTTGATGTCTTACAGCAGTTAATTTTTCAGTTGCCGAATCAAGCAGATGAATGTTTTTATATACAATTTTTCCGTTCCCGTTATTTTTGTTTATGTTAACAATTGAATAATTTAGTCCGTCAGTAAATAATTTTTTTGTATTTACTGAAAGCTCATCTGTTGTGAACAAATAAAACAAACTGTCGTTTCCGGGTTGCGGAATGATTATTGCTGATTGCGTAGAAGAAGTGTCTCCGAATAAACCGGTACCGTTTTCCATAATCAGATGTTCTTTGTTCCATACCGTTACACCGTTTGTGTAAAATAATAAATTTCCCGTAGAATCCGATATTACCGCACAACCTTCATAGTTTTTTAATTGTCCGTCAGTTAAGGGTTCCGGTTTTCCCGAACTAAAATCTAAACCTGCATAGTTTCCGAAATACCAATAGTCGGCTTCATGTTGGGAAAAGCTGAGAAATGACCGAAAAATGAAAATTATAAAAAGAATTTTTCTCATTTGATGCTTTGGTATTATTATTGACTTTAAAAATAATATAAAAGTTGCAAAATACAAAAGATTACATAAATTGATTTGTTAATTTGTATTGTAATGCAATAAATATTTATTAAATTTAGTTACAGAAAATTATAAAAACTCAAATATGAAAAAGTTGTTATTAGTTTCCGGATTTCTTTTTTTTATTGTTTTTAGTTATTCTCAAGACAAAGATATTTCTAAAATTGAGCATTATTACAATAAAGGAAAATATGATAAATGTATTTCAAAAGCAAAAGAATACATTTTAAAAAATAAAAAGGATGCAGCACCGTATTATTTTATCGGAATATCTTATTTGAAAGAATTTGAAAAGATGAAAGATAATATATCGGTTAAACTTACAGGAAAATATCTTGCCAAAGGTAAAACAAAGAAAAATCACTCTGTTTACGACACAAAATTTAAATCTGAAATTGATACGTTTCATATAATTTTAAAAAACTATGCGGCAAATTATTACGATGCTAACAAAAAATTAAGTAAACCGTATTTTGAATATCTTGCAAAAATTTATAATGATACTCTGAAACAATATCATGAGCTTTTTAAAAAAGAAGAAACTCGACCCGATGCCGAAATTGTAAGACTTACCGAAGAAGGAAAGATAAACCGGAAAGATAAAAACGGATTAAAACAAGGCAAATGGATGAAAGTTTATTCAAACGGAAATAAAGCTTATGAGGTTTATTTTAAAAACGATAAACCGATTGGTGAAATGAAACGTTATCACGAAAACGGGAAATTATCTGCCGTTTTGGACTATAATAAAACCGGAGATACGGCAAAAGTTAAATTTTATGATGAAAACGAAAATTTAATAACCGAAGGAATATATGCAGGAAAGAAAAAAACAGGAAAATGGACTTATTATCAGAAGGGAATTAAAGTAAAAGAAGAGAATTATAAAAATGACAGTTTGCATGGCGAACAAATTTTATTTTACGATAACGGACAGATTTACGATAAGCGATTGTATAAAAATGGTGTACAAGCAGATTCGTGGACTAAATTCTATAAAAACGGCCAACCTTTCTTGAAAGCAAAAATAGTTAACGGTAAAATGGAAGGTCCTATGCTGAGATATTATAAATCAGGGCAAATTGAAGTGAAAGGACAATATAAAAATGATTTAAAAGACGGTGTTTGGACATTTTACGGCGAACACGGAGAGAAAGATACAATAACATATAAAAACGGGCATGACGTTAATGAAGCAGATGTAGAAAAACGAGAGAGTGAAGAGTATAAAAAAAATATAGAAAAAGGCAAACATATAGCCGACCCTCAAGATTATAAAAATCATCCGGAAGATTATCCTGTTAATAAATAAGTTAATTGAATCTTACAAAAAGTTTATAAGTAAATTTTTAAGGTTTAATATTAAATGTTTATATGCAGTTGTCTGTATCAAAAGTAAATACCATAAATCAGTAAATAATTCAAACACCATGAATACCATAAAATTTATTACTGTTATTATTATTTTATCTGCTGTTTCTTGTAAAGCACCTTTTTACACAGAAAAATTCCGCATCAAAACAGCAAAGCAGAAGGAATTATTTATTCGTTGCCGGAGGCAAAAATTTTAGTAAAAGTTGAAATAACCAAAGAAATTAAACAAAAGGGTATTTTTTCGGATTATACTCATTTATATTTTAATGCTAAAAATGCCATTTTGAAAAATGAAACAAAATTTTACATATCCGATATCTCCTTAAAAACCGTGCCTGTTGTTGATTCTTCTCAAGTTTATAGAA
>JAJRUH010000152.1 GCA_024277895.1 Bacteroidota bacterium
AAATACCCGTTAAAACGGTTGCCGATGTCAGTTATCAGCCCGGACCGATGCAAATCAGTCGAGACAATACCAACCGAAGAACTTATGTCGGAATTAATGTTGAAGGCAGAGACATAAAATCGCTTGTAGAAGAAATTCAACAAACATTAGATAAAAAATTGGAACTTCCCGACGGCTATTATATTCGTTACGGAGGAGCTTTTGAAAACCTTGAAAGAGCAACAAAACGCTTATCTTTGGTTGTTCCGCTTGCACTTGCCTTAATTTTTATGTTGGTATTTTTTGCCGTTAAATCGTTCAAACAAACTATGATGATTTATGTTGCAATTCCGTTTGCAGCTGTGGGAGGTGTTTTTTCATTATACCTTCGCGGAATGCCTTTAAGTATTTCTGCCGGCGTAGGATTTATTGTTTTGTTCGGTGTAGCGGTGCTCAACGGTTTGGTCTTAATCAGCGGTTTTAATGAAATGAAATCGGAAGGAAGATTCAGCTTATCGGAAATTATTAAAAAAGGTTCCGTAAGACGTATCCGACCGATTTTACTTACGGCATCAACCGATATTCTCGGATTTTTGCCGATGGCTGTTTCGGCATCGGCAGGTGCGGAAGTTCAGCGTCCTTTGGCAACGGTTGTTATCGGCGGTATGTTAACATCAACATTGCTGACTTTAATTGTTTTGCCTATTTTATATAAATGGGTTGAAGAAGGTAAAAAAATAAGACTCCCTAAAATAAAACCTGCGGCGATTATGCTTATTTTATTCTTTACGGGAATAAGTTTTTCAGGAAACTTAAAAGCTCAAAAGGTTGTTACTCTGAAAGATGCAGTTGAAAGAGCAAAAGAAAATTATCCTTCTCTTAAAACCGCTGAATTAGAAATCGACAAACAAAACGCACTTAAAAAAACAGCATACGATTTTGGAAATACTTCAATTTATACGGGAAAAGAAGAGTTCGGAAACGGTGCCGTCGGTATTCAAAATCAAATCGGCATAACACAATCGGACATAGATATTTTCGGAATTTCGGCAAAAAATAAATTGATAAAAGCAAAAATTAATAATGCTGAAAAAGCGGAAAAACTTACAAAATTCTCATTGGAGAAACAGGTTAATTTTGCTTGGTATGAAGCTGTTTATTTCAAAAATGAATTGAAATTGTTCCGGCAATTAGACAGTTTATATGCCGATTTTATGAAAGCTGCCGAATTAAGATATAAAACAGGGCAAAGCTCTAAAATCGAATTTTTATCGGCTTCGGCAAAATTTAAAGAACTGCAAATTAAAATTCAAACGGCGGAGAGCAATTATAAAACATCATTGCAAAAACTGAATAAATATTTGATGTTTAAAGATGAATTTGAAATTGCCGAGTAAAGTTTTGAAACGGATTTATTTAATTCCGCACAAGCGGAAGACAGTATTTACTTGAAACCTGTTTTTGATTATTTCTCATCTTCTGTTAATGTTGCAAAAAACGAATGGAAAAAAGAAAAATCTGGATATTTGCCGAAAATAAATCTCGGATATTTAAAACAATCCGTTGACGGTGTTTCCGGATTTTCAGGCTGGGAAGCCGGGATTTCAATGCCTTTAATATTTCTTTCAAAATCGGGAACCGTAAAAGCTTCTGAACTTAACTATAAAATTGCCGAACAAAATTTTAAACAAAAAAGTTTGGAATTGAATACAAAATATACCGTTTTGATAAACAGATATAAAGTATTAAAAAAACTTATCGAATATTATCAAATTGAAGCAATTCCCTTGGCGGAAGAACAAATTAAGGCATCCGGTATTGCCTATAAATCCGGAAGTATTGACTATCTGCAATTTATTCAAAGCATTGAAACTGCGGTAAATACAAAGCAAGAGTTTTTATTGCGACAAACGGAATATTTCAAATTATCGGCTATGTTAAAATACCCGACAGAATAAAACAATCAAAACAAATAAAAAAATTGTAAAAAAAAATATAAAATGAAAACAAAAATAATAATAAGTATAGCTGTATTTCTTTCGGTATTCACTTTAATTTCTTGTAATTCAAGCAATAATACAAATGTTGAAAAGTCGGAAGAACACGAAGAACACGGACAGGAAGGTGTTGTATTTCTGAATGAAAAACAACAGGAAGCATTAAATTTAAAACTCGGAGGTTTTGAAATGAGAAATCTTACAACAGTTGTTAAAACTAACGGACAATTAGCCGTTTCGCCTTCCGACATTGCCGAAGTTACGGCTGTTGTAGGCGGAAACGTAAAATACATCAAAGTTTTTGAAGGCGATAAAATAAGAAGAGGGCAAGTTTTGGCAGTTCTTGAACATCCCGATTATATTACATTGCAGGAAGACTTTGCCGAAAAAGCAAACAACTTAAAATTTGCCGAACAAGAGTATTTACGACAAAAAGAGTTATTTGAAAACAATGTGGGAGCAGGCAAAGATTTTCAAAAAGCAAAATCCGAATACAATACGGCAAAAGCAAAATATGCAGGACTGAAAGCACGATTACGTTTACTTAATATTTCTCCGGAAAGGGTTTTGGAGGGTAAAATAACGAGCACAATAAATATTGTTTCGCCGATAAACGGCTATGTAAATGAAATATTTATAAGAAAAGGAACATATGTTGATGCCAAAACAAAACTTTTTGAAGTAACAAACAACAATGCAATTCACGCCGATTTTATTATTTATGAAAAAGATGTTCATCTCGTTAAAAAAGGACAAACGGTGCATTTTACCGTTTCAAACAAACCGGAAAAGGAATACACGGCAACGGTTTTTGCAATAGGAAAAGAATTTAATCCGGATATCAGAGCCGTAAATATTCATACAAAAATTAACGAAGATGTTAATGGGTTGATACCCGGAATGTATATATCCGGTCATTTACATACCGACAAACGTATGACAAAAACACTTCCAAATGATGCAATAGTTTCCGAAGGAACAAAATCATATATTTTCATTTTAGATGAAACCGTAAAACCCGAACATCACGAACACGGAGAAGAGGGTGAAGAACACGAAGAACCGGAAAATGTAAAAGCATTTAAGCAGGTTGAAGTTATTATCGGACAAACAGATGACGGATACAGCGAAGTAAAATTGATTGAAGAATTACCCGAAAACACTAAAATTGTACTGAACGCAGCCTACTATTTATTGGCAGATATGAAAAAAGAGGAAAATGAACACGAACATTAAAATTTGATATTATGAAAGAAATAAAAGCGTTTATACGCCCGAATAAGGTTAATAAAATCGTAGAGCAATTAAAAGCAAGCGGTTTTGAAAACATTACAATCTCGGAAGCAGAAGGAACAGGGAAATTTCAAGATGAAACAGCTTCTTTGTCCCGAAAATTTTCAATAACCGACAGCAAAATTGCAAAACTTGAATTAGTTGCAAAAGATGAAAACGTTGATAAAATAATAGAAATAATTTCCGAAAACGGCAAGACAATAAATCCGGGCGACGGATTAATATATGTTGCCTGTGTTGAAAAAGCATACCGCGTTAAAACAGGTAAAGAAAACGGAAATACATAAAAATATCGAAATATAAATTACTGAAAATGAAGAAATACAAATTAAAAAACATGGATTGTGCATCCTGTGCCGCAAAAATTGAAGACGGACTTTTAAAACTCGATGAAGTTAAATTTGTAAACGTAAATTTTGCAACCGGTTCAATTACTTTGGATACCGAGAATATTGAAAAAGTAAAGCGTAAAATAAAAGATTTAGAACCGAATGTTGAAATGATTGAAGAAGGTTCTGAAAAAGAGAAAGTTAAACAAAGTATTTTTTCAGAAAACAGAAATACTGTATTAACAGCAGGCATCGGTATTCTTATGATTATTCCGGGTATTATTTTTCAGGATTTTTTACATAATACTCCTTATCACTTTGCCGAATATTTACTTTTTGTTACAGCATATCTTATTGTAGGTTGGAAAGTTATTGTATTGGCAGGAAAAAATATCATTAAAGGACAGGTTTTTAACGAGCATTTTTTAATGACAATTGCAACAATCGGGGCTTTTGCCATTGATGAAATGCCCGAAGCCGTTGCCGTAATGCTGTTCTATATAATCGGCGAACTGTTTCAGGATATTGCAGTTAATCGTTCTCGAAGATCCGTAAAAGCACTTTTGGAAATAAAATCGGATTACGCAAATTTAAAAGTCGGTGATGAACTTAAAAAAGTTTCTCCGGAAGAAATAAAACCGGGAAATTTAATCGTTGTAAAACCCGGAGAAAAAGTACCTTTGGACGGAATTGTTATCGGCGGCGAATCATTTGTTGATACATCTGCATTAACAGGCGAAAGTGTGCCTCGAAAAATTAAAAAATCCGAAGAAATTTTAGCCGGAATGATTAATCAATCCGGATTACTGACTATTAAAGTTACAAAACCTGCAGGAGAATCTTCTGTAGCAAAAATATTGGAGATGGTTGAAAATGCTGCTTCCAAAAAAGCCAAAACAGAAAAATTTATAACAACTTTTGCAAAATATTACACTCCTTTTGTTGTTTTCGGAGCACTCTTGATTGCTGTTTTGCCGCCGCTTTTTATAAGCGGAGCAACTTTTGATGAGTGGATTTACAGAGCATTGGTTGTACTCGTAATCTCATGTCCTTGTGCACTGGTTATCAGTATTCCTTTGGGATATTTCGGCGGTATCGGCGGTGCTTCAAAAAGAGGCATATTAGTGAAAGGATCGAATTTTTTAGATGCACTTACACAAGTTAAAACAGTAGTTTTCGACAAAACAGGCACTTTAACAAAAGGCGAATTTAAAATATCGGAAATAGTTCCTGCAAATAATTTCAGTAAAGAAACAATTCTCGAATATGCAGCCTATGCAGAATACAATTCTAATCATCCGATAGCCAAATCCGTTCTCGAAGCATATACTTCCGAAATTGATAATACAAAAATCAGTGAAGTTGATGAAATATCCGGACACGGAATAAAAGCAATTATTAACGGAAAAGAAATATTTGCAGGGAACGACAAACTTCTTCATAAAGAAAATATTCAACACGGCAAATGTGATGTGGGAGGAACAGTTGTTCACCTTGTAATTGAGAAAGAATATGCCGGTTACATTGTTATTTCCGACACTTTAAAAGAGGATGCCGAAGATGCAATAAACAAACTTCATAAAAAAGGAATAAAAACAGTAATGCTTACCGGCGATAATAAATATGCCGCAAAAGTATATGCCGAAAAGTTAGGTATAAAAGAATATTATTACGAGCTGCTTCCGGAAGGAAAAGTTGAACATATTGAGAAATTACTTAACGAAACCGGGAAAGTTGCTTTTGTCGGTGACGGAATAAACGATGCTCCTGTATTGGCACGTGCCGATATAGGAATTGCAATGGGAGCTCTCGGTTCCGATGCCGCAATTGAAACTGCCGATGTTGTTCTTATGACCGATTTGCCTTCAAAAATATCCGAAGCCATAGATATTGCCGGAAAAACAAGACGAATTGTTTGGCAAAATATCATCTTTGCCCTTGGTGTGAAAGGAATATTTATTGTTCTCGGTATTTTTGGCATTGCTTCTATGTGGGAAGCCGTTTTCGGTGATATGGGAGTGGCATTAATTGCAATTTTGAATGCAACACGTATAATGAATAACAAAAAATATGAAAAGTAAGAGAAAATGAAGAAAATAACATTAATTTTAATTGCAGTATTCACTATCAGTATTATCCTGAATGCACAAGAAAACAAAAGTCTTAAACTAACAACCGGAGTAAGAGTTAATCCCCTTTTAATTTACGACTTAAGCGGTAATGTAAACGAAAAAGTACTTTTGCACGGAGAACTCGGTGCCTTATTTAATAAGAAGATTTACACATCTGTTGGATATACTGCCGCAATGAATGCAATTTATAATTTTAACGAATATTGGTTTTTAGGTTTTGATAAAAAATTACCGGTATCATGGGTTCTTGCCGAAGAATATAATCTCAACAATAAAATGTTTTTCATTCAAACAGGTCCGAATATAAAATTAAGTAAAATCGGTAATGTCTTTGCATTTTTATTTACACCGGTAAATCAATTCGATTTGGGCTTGAAAATCGGGGTTTTTATTCCTCTGAATTATGTAATTATGAAAAAATAATACATATTTAAGGCTTGCTGAAAAGCTCACAGGTGCATTAGATTTTAAGTTTCTCGTTTGAAGTCGTATATAACCTTAAATCCGCAAGTCATCGTATCAATGTGTTAACAAACAGCCTGTTAAACTTAAGCCTGTTTCACTTAAATTGAAATAGTGATACGATGACTGTCAACAATTGTGTCGAAAGATAAAGTGCTTGATATGAGACTGTTTTATGTCATAATTATATAAAATTCAGAAGGAATTATATAACAGTTTTAAGTAACGGCATACCTATATTTGCACAGTTAACATTAATTAATTTCTTTCAAAATGAAAAAATCAATTTTACTTGTCGGAACAGCAATATTGTTGTTTGCCGGAACTGCTGTTTTTACAAGTTGTAATGAAAATACAAAATCATCCGATAAAACAGAAATGAAAACATCGGAAGTAAAAACGGATAAATATGCCTGTCCGATGAGGTGCGAAGGGGATAAAACCTATGATAAACCCGGAAAATGCCCTGAATGCGGTATGGACTTAAAAAAAGTTGACGATAATTCAACAAATTAAAAACATAATCCTCAATAAATAATCGAACATTTGTTAATATTTGAAAATTTCAACATCAAGTTGTAATTTTTCAAAAAGTGAGATTATAGTAAAATGCAAATACTGTTTGAACAAATCTGAAAAATATTTGAGGATATTATTATCTGTATTTGATTTATTATAATTTAATATTATATTTGATAAAAATTAAAACTATGAAAAAAAACGGAATAAAAATTATATTAATTCTTTTGTTCTCAGTATTTGTTAATTTAAATATAGGTGCTCAAAATAATGACACAATTGTTAATAATCAGGAAGATTCGGATTTGTTAAATGATTTGTCGGACAAATCGGAAGTTAAATTATTACCCGACAAGTTTTTATTTACACAAAAAATATTGTGGGGACAAAGAGGGCTTATGCGAAATTTTAAAGCATTTAAGTTAACACCGGAAAACAGAACGAAAGAATTAAAAATAAGAGCCTATTTTTTTAAAGCTCACCAAACACTCGGAATGCTTACTTCGGCGGCAATGATTGCACAAGGAATCGTAGGCACACAACTTTATAACGGAAAAGAGAACTTGAGGGATTTGCATGAAGGTATTGCAACAGGCGTGAATATTTTATATTTTACAACAGCATCATTAGCGTTATTTGCGCCGCCGAAAATTGTTCCCGAGCATAAAGGATACAGCAGTATAAAAATACACAGAGCTCTGGCAATTATTCATTTCTCAAGTATGATTGCTACAAATGTTTTATCTTTTTATATTGAAGATAATCCCGATTTAAGACCTTGGCACAGAGCTGCAGCATTTACGGCTTTTGGTTCTTTTTTAGCCGCAGAAATTATTATTAAATTTTAAAATAAAAACAATGTTCGGAATAAATAAAAATATAATTGCATTGTCATTAATATTCTTTGTTACAGTAAGTTCGGCACAGAATACGGCAAAAAAATTTGCCGATAAAACATTGTCTCAAGTAACATATACTATGAGTCATCCTTTACACGATTGGGAAGGAGTGAATAAAAATGTAAGAGCGGTAATTAAGAAAAATTCGGAAACCGGGAAAATTGAAAAAGTTGCCGTTTCATTAAAAATAATTGATTTTAACAGCGGAAATGCTAACAGAGACTCTCATGCCGTTGAAATTCTTGAAGGAATAAAATACCCGACCGTTACATTTGTCAGCAATTCTATTAAGAAGTCAGATCAAAATATTATTGTATCCGGAATTTTAACTTTTCATAATGTTAAAAAACAAATTAAATTTCCGATTCTGAAAAAAGAAAAAAAAGGCAAAGAATTTTACAGCGGTAAATTTGATATTGATATGACAAAATTTAATATTAAAAGACCGACACTAATGAATATTCCGACGGATAAAATTATTAAAATCAGTTTTTTTATTGTGTTTTAAAATCAGTTTTTTAAACTTGAATGAAAATGTTTCTTAAAATCATTGAAATTTTCAGTTTTATAAAAATCTCCGCCGTAATATTTCATTAGCGGTTCAAAACCTTCCGGTGTCATATATTTCTGAACTTTGATTAGAACTTTTTCATTTTCATCTAAAATAATAAATGCAGGAAACATCATTTTTCCGTCTAATGCAGCAATCGGAAGCTGATGATATTTATACGGTTTGTTCTCGTTAATATAAGTTTGTCCCATAATTTTTAACGTATCTTGCGAAAAAACATCAATATTTACAGGATAATAATTTTTATTTAAATAATTTGCAATTTGCTGCTGATTAAAAGTTTGAGTTCTTAATAAAGAACAACTTATTTTATTATAATTGTAAAAATTCAGCAAAATTTTCCGAGGTTCTTTTTTATTTAATTTTAATGCCTCGTCCAAAGTCTTCCACCGGATTTTCAGATGTGTAATAATTTGCTTTTGCCCCGGCGGATACCCTTTTTTATGATATTTATACCAATCTGCAAAAGGAACGGATAAATCAATATCTTCTGCGTAATAAATCAATATTCTGAAAATTTCGTCTCTGTTTTTGTACCCGAAAAAAGATTGACCTTTGGCACGTCTGCTGAAAACAACCAATGCGGGAAAACTGTCTGCGGTTCCGGCAAGTTTATAAACTAAGTCATGTATCTTTCCGTATTTTCCGGTATTTTTGTAATATTTCCCGTCAAAAAATTTTAAACTGTCTTTAGTTTCAACATTAATTTTTACCGGATAAAACAATATGTTAATATAATTTGCAACTTCAGGATTTGAGAATGTTGTTTTTTCTTGAATACGACACGAATCACAATCATTTTTATAAAAATAAAACAGAATAGGTTTTTGTTTTTTCAGAAACTGTTTACCTGCTTGTTCTATGCTTATCCATTTTACGGAATCTTTTAAATTCTGAGATTTCAAAATACAGCTTAAAACTAAAAATGTCAGTAAAATATATGTTTTTCTCATTTTGATTGGAAATTAACTGATTTTAGTGTTTTATAAAACGACAAAATACTTGAACTATTTGAATTAATGTTTTAAATTTGCACAAAATTTATTCAGGCATACAAATTAATTTAAAAATTTATAAAATGGCAAAAATAAAAGTAGCAATTAACGGATTCGGAAGAATAGGACGAAATGTTTTTAAAATTATACTTGAAAAAACAGATTATGAAATTGTCGGGATTAATGACTTAACAAGTAATAAAGTTTTAGCCCACTTATTAAAATATGATTCCACACAAGGGAAATTTAACGGAACGGTTAAATATGACGAAGAAGGTTTAATAGTTAACGGACACAAAACTTATGTTTACGAAGAACGCAATCCTGCAAATATTCCGTGGAAAGAAACTCCCGATGTCGTTATTGAATCAACAGGTGTTTTCAGAACTCGCGAAGGCGAAAGAGGCGGATACGGCGACCACTTAAAAAATGGTGCAAAAAAAGTTATTTTAACTGTTCCGGCTAAAGATCAAATTGATAATATGATTGTTCTCGGTGTAAACGAAGATCATTTAAAAGATACAGATACTTGTGTCTCAAATGCTTCTTGCACAACAAATTGCCTTGCACCTATTGCAAAAGTTTTACACGATAATTTCGGAATTGTAAGCGGTTTAATGAATACCATTCATTCATATACTAACGACCAAGTTATTCTCGACGGACCTCACAGCGACTTAAGAAGAGCTCGTTCTGCCGCCGTCTCTATGATACCGACAACTACCGGTGCTGCAATTGCCGTCGGTAAAGTTATTCCGGCTTTAAACGGAAAACTTAACGGAATGGCAACACGTGTTCCTACGCCTACCGGTTCAATTGTTGATTTGGTGGCAGTTTTGGAAAAAGAGGTAACAGTCGAAGAAGTAAAAGCAGCAATGAAAAAAGCTGCCGAAGGTGAAATGAAAGGAATTTTACAATATTGCGAAGATCCGATAGTTTCCGTTGATATTATTCATAACTCACACTCATCAATTTTTGATTCTCAATCGGTAATGGTTATAGGAAAAATGGTAAAAGTATTATCGTGGTATGACAACGAATGGGGATATTCGTCAAGAGTTGTCGATTTAATCGGAAAATTATTTTAAAATAAAACGAATAGTTTAACAAAAAAGCTGTTTCGGTTTTATTATCGTAACGGCTTTTTTAAATTTTATAAGTATGAAAACAACACAATTTACGCAAAAACACACAGAACTCGGGGCAAAAATGGTTGAGTTCGCCGGATTTAATATGCCTGTTGAATATTTCGGTATTAATGAAGAACATATTAACATAAGGAAAAATGTCGGCGTTTTTGATGTATCTCATATGGGCGAATTTTGGGTAAAAGGAAAAAAAGCATACAATTTTGTGCAAAAAGTAACATCAAACGATATTTCGGTTTTAAAACCGGGCGATGCTCAATATTCTTGCTTTCCGAACGATAAGGGCGGAATAGTTGACGATTTAATTGTTTACTTTTACGAACCCGATAAATATATGCTCGTGGTAAATGCCGCCAACATTGAAAAAGATTGGAATTGGCTTGTTTCTCAAAACACCGAAGGTGCAGAATTGGAAAATGCTTCGGATAACATTTCGCAACTTGCCGTGCAAGGACCTAATGCAACAAAAGTTTTACAAAAATTGACAGATATAAACCTTTCCGAAATCGGGTTTTATACTTTTAAAACAGGCGAATTTGCCGGAGTAAAAAACGTAATTATTTCGGCTACGGGATATACCGGAGCAGGAGGTTTTGAACTGTATATGTATAATAACGATGCCCTAAAAATTTGGGATGCGGTTTTTGAAGCAGGGAAAGAATTTGACATAAAACCAGCAGGTCTTGCCGCTCGCGACACCTTACGCCTTGAAATGGGATATTGCCTTTACGGAAATGACATAGACGATACAACATCGCCTATTGAGGCAGGTTTGGGCTGGATTACAAAATTTAACGATAAAAATAATTTCATAAACAAAGAAAATCTCTTAAAA
The DNA here is from genome assembly GCA_024277895.1 of Bacteroidota bacterium. GTDB lineage: Bacteria > Bacteroidota > Bacteroidia > Bacteroidales > JAADGE01 > JAADGE01. Next base: position 11,160 of record JAJRUH010000152.1, read on the forward strand.
CAAAAAGAAGAAGGCGTTAGTCGAAGGTTAAGAGGTTTTGAGCTTAAAGACAGAGGTATTCCGCGACACGGCTACGAAATTACCGATGCCGAAGGCAGTAAAATAGGAGAAGTTACTTCCGGAACTATGTCGCCTATGCTGAAAAAAGGCATAGGAATGGGATATGTCAACAAAGGTCATTGGACTTTCGGAAACGAAATATTTATAAAAGTAAGAAACAAACTTTTGAAAGCGGAAATTGTAAAACTGCCTTTTTATAATGGATAAATAGGGCTTGCTGAAAAGCTCACAGGTGCATTAGATTTCAAGTTGGCTCGTTTGAAGTCGTATATAAATACCTTAAATCCGCAAGTCATCGTATCAGTGTGTTAACAAACAGCCTGTTAGGTTTAAACCTGTTTTATTTAAATTGAAATAGTGATACGATGACTATCAAATAGAAGAAAGATGATGTGCCTGTGGGCAGCTAAAATATTTTACACAAGTGCAGGGAAATAGGGTTAAATGAATTAAAAACCCTGCACTTATATATGTAAATAACCTTATAAGTAACTGAAACACAAATATATTAGCGTTTTTCAGCAAGCCCTAAATAAAGTGCTTGTCTGAAAAGAGTCCTTTGTCATATTGAACTTGTTTCAATATCTGTTTCTCTCTATATCTGTTTCATGAAATTATGAAATAAATTTGCTTCGCAGAACCATTCATGGTTCTGGATGACTATAATCAGGTCTTTCAGACAGCCTCTTTATTATTTCGACTTTTCAACATTTTTAAATAATTTTTTGATACAGGAAAATCTGAAACAAAAAGCCGGAACTTTTCTCTTGTAATTTCTGTAATCGTCTCCGAATTTTCTTATTGCTTCCGGTTCTTCAATCATAAAAATCATAATTAGCATTAATATAATTTCCAAAGGAGCAATAAAAACAATGAAAGAAATAATTCCGGAAAGAAAAGCAAACGATAAAGGGAAAATCATTAATCCCAAATGCATCGGGTGTCGCATATAAGAATAAATTCCTTCCTTAACCAACACATTGGTATCCATTCTGTCAACATCGCCCTTTCTGCCGTATTTTGCAAGAGTTCGTCCTGTATTTTTGCTTATTTTCATTACAATAAACATTAAAATTGCACCTATGATAAAGAATATTATATGAAGAATAATATTTTTATGTATCCCGGGAAATAAAATGTTATCAAAATAAATTCCTCCGAAAATTCCCCCGAAAATAAAAATAAACCAAATTGCTAACCTGAAGTACATATTAAAGAATTATTTATTTTTTAATTTATCAAGAATTTTTATTAACTCGGCTTCTTGATTCTCCGAAAGTAACACAATGCTCTGAGGCGGATATTTAAATTTCCCCTTTGGCGTTTTTATTGTAAGTTGCAAGGTTTTTCTGTAACCGCCCAAGTGTTGTTTTATCTCATAATCGAAAAAATACGGCTTCGGAATTTCAAATGCTCGATATTTTCTCAAAAAAGGATGTGCTGTATAATATCTTACAATTATCTTGTTTCCTTGATCTTCCAAATAAAAATAATTTGATTTTCGGAACAATAAGAACAAGTAAGTGAAAATAATAATACCGACAGCAATCATATAACCGTATCCGGCTTGTCGTTCAAATGAATAATAGATTGACAGGGAAAATATCAACGCTAACATTAACATATAATAAATCTTTAATTTTGCTGTTCTAAAGCGATTATCAACTTTCATTTTGTACGGTTATAGTTAAAATCAATCCATTTATAAAATACAGAACACTGTTGGTATAAACATTTTTTATTTCTTTCTATAATTTTTATCTTTGTAAAATTAAGTTTTTTTAAATAAAATCACAATTTTTAATTTTAATAATAATTTTCAAATCTACATTATGATTAAAAAATTTTAGCAGTATTCATGGTATTTACTTTAATACTGAATACAACCACCGTAAAAGCCGGCGGCGTTGACGAAGGAATGTGGCTTCCTTTGCTCGTTCAAAAGCTGAATATCAAAAAAATGCAGGCAATGGGCTTAAAACTTACTGCCGAAGACATTTACAGCGTTAACAAAGGCAGTTTAAAGGATGCCGTAATCGCTCTTGACCACGGATCATGTTCCGGAGAACTTGTATCTCCCGACGGTCTTTTTCTTACAAACCATCACTGCGGATATGGTGAAATTCAGGCACACAGTTCCGTAGAACATGATTATCTTACTGACGGATTTTGGGCGAAAACACGAGCCGAGGAGTTGCCGAATCCGGGAAAAACCGTTTCATTTTTAATTAGTATTACCGATGTTACTGCTAAAATTAACAAAGTTGTCAGTGATACTATGAGCGAAAAAGAACGCGACCTTGCCATTCGAAAATTATCAAAAGAACTTCAGGATGAGGCAATTAAAAATTCAGGTAAAGATTGGTATGAAGCAAAAGTTCAGCCTTTTTTTGCAGGAAACAGTTTTTATTTGTTTATATATGAAACATTTAAAGATATTCGTTTAGTCGGTGCACCTCCTTCATCAATCGGAAAATATGGTGCAGATACGGATAATTGGATGTGGCCTCGACACACCGGAGATTTTTCTATGTTCAGAATTTATTGTGCTCCCGACGGAAAACCTGCTGAATATTCAGAAGATAATGTTCCGTATCATCCGAAAAAATTCTTTCCTATTTCTCTAAAAGGAGAAAAAAAAGGTGATTTTGCTATGGTAATGGGTTATCCCGGAAGTACATCCCGATATATGACTTCTTGGGGCGTTGAAAATGAAATGAATGTTACCAATGATATCAGAATTAAACTCAGAGGTATCAAACAAGGTATTATGAAAAAAGCTATGGATGCAAGTGATAAAGTTCGCATTCAATATGCTTCAAAGTATTCACGGTCAACAAATTATTACAAATATTCTATCGGGCAAAATATGGGTTTAAAATCATTAAACGTTATTGCCGAAAAACAAGCGGAAGAAGCTGATATTACAAATTGGATTAATAAGAAGAAAAGCAGAAGAGAAAAATACGGAGAAGCTTTGCCGTTGATTAAAAAATCAATCACAGCTCTGAAAGAACCTAATATTGTTTTTAATTATTGGATAGAGGGTTTCTGGCTCGGCCCTGAAATTATTAAAACTTCACTGCGCGGATTTTATGGTATTCAAAGAGCAGGAGATAAGCAAGATGCGTTAAACGAAATCAAAGAAAACCAAAAAAAGTTCTTTAAAAATTTCTATCAGCCTATCGACAAACAGATTTTCGTTTCTATGTGCGAAACATTTAATAAAGATATTCCGGAAAAATATCATCCGTCATTTTTTGAAGATGTTAAAAAAGATTATGAAGGAAGTTTTTCAAAATTTGCCGATTATCTATATGCAAATTCTGTTTTTACAAATGAAGCAAAATTTAATAAAATGATAGAAAAGCCGGATATGAAAACCTTAAGTGAAGATCCGGGTGTGAAGGTTGCCAATTCGGTTTATGCATTATATATATCAATTCAAAAAGAAACCGCCGATTTAAATGCTGATTTACAAAAAGGCAGACGTTTATATTTGGCAGCATTGCTTGAAAAAGAAAGTAATGTGGCTCATTATCCGGATGCCAATTCAACTATGCGTCTTACATACGGAACCGTCGGAGATTATTCTCCTAAAGATGCCGTAATTTATAAATATTATACAACTTTAAAAGGGTATATGGCGAAAGAACATGTAGGTGCACCTAAAACTGATGAATTTTATGTTCCCCAAAAATTAAAAGATTTATATAAAAGTAAAGATTACGGACATTACGGTATGATAAATTCAAAAGGCGAAAAAGAAATGCGTGTTTGCTTTACCACAAATAATGATATTACGGGAGGAAATTCCGGAAGTCCGGTTATTAACGGTAACGGTGAATTAATCGGCATTGCATTTGACGGAAACTGGGAAGCAATGAGTGGCGATATCGCTTATGCCCCTGATTTGCAAAAATGTATTAATGTTGATATTCGTTTTGTTCTGTTTATTATTGATAAATATGCAGGAGATAAACGATTAATTAAAGAAATGACTATTATAAAATAAACAATTCTTTTAAAATTATTAACCGGCTGCCCGAAAAACAGCCGGTTTTTTATACTTAAGGTTTTCTGAAAAATGCTAATGTAGGGCTTGCTGAAAAACGTTGATATATTTGTGTTTTAGTTATTTATAAGGCTATTTGCGTATACAAGTGCAAGGTTTTTAATTCATTTCACCCTATTTCCTCGCACTTGTGTAAAATATTTTAGCTGTCCGCAGGCACATCATCTTTCTGTTGATAGTCATCGTATCACTATTTCAATTTAAGTAAAACAGGCTTAAACCTAACAGGCTGCTTGCTAACACATTGATACGATGACTTGCGGATTTAAGGTATTTATATACGACTTCAAACGAGAAACTTGAAATTTAATGCACCTGTGAGCTTTTCGGCAAGCCCTACTTATAAATTTTGTAAAATCATTAGTAAACTGAATTCGACATTTGATTTTTCTTTGAGTCAGCTTCTGAAAAAAAGTTCTTGAAATTAGAATTAAAATAATAAAGCACAACAATTCAACACATAATACTTTACACTTTATTAAATTTGTGTATTTGCGGTTTTAATACATTCCAAAGCGGACGAACATTTAATTTTAAGATATGCACTAAAATTTGGAAAGGTTTTTATGCTTAACAATACATATCTAAACTACAATAATCTTTTTGATGAACAAGTTAATATTTTTTCTCATATTAATTATTCAGGCAATTATAAAACCCGATTACATTCAGGCACAATGTACTGAATTTGTTACAACTAAAGGTTTTACCGTATTAGATACCGTAAAATATATTCCTGAAGGCAGATTTGATGCGTTGATTTTAAGTCAGGGCGACTACCTTAAAGTATATAAATCATTTTTTCGCGGGAAGACTTATAAAGTTGCCGTTGTTGCCGATAATAATTTACCGATAATAAATTTTCAGGTAAAAACAATGGAGGGAGAAATTATTTATGACAACTTGAATAACCCGAATTCCGAAACATGGGAATATACCTCGAATAAAAATCAAAATTTAATAATAAAAGTGGAACTTCCTCCTGCAAAAGGCAGTAAGCCTCAATCCGGATGTGTTGCCGTTCTTTTAGGTTATAAATTATCTGACAAATAAAAGAACCTGCACAAAATGCAGGTTCTTAATTTATAATTAATTAAAATATTAAACTAATCCCTGAGCCAGCATAGCATCGGCAACTTTTACAAATCCGGCAATATTTGCTCCTTTCACATAATCAACCCAACCGTCATTATCTGTTCCGTATTTTACGCAAGCATCATGAATGTCTTTCATAATCAAATGCAATTTTTTATCTACCTCTTCCGAAGACCAACTGTAACGCATTGAATTTTGGCTCATTTCTAAACCTGATACAGCAACGCCGCCGGCATTTGAAGCTTTTCCCGGTGAGAATAAAATTTTTGCTTTATGAAAAATTTCAACAGCTTCGGGAGTACAAGGCATATTAGCACCTTCTCCTACACAAATCACACCGTTATCAATTAATTTTTGAGCATCTTCTCCGTTTAATTCGTTTTGTGTGGCACAAGGAAGTGCAATGTCAACTTTTTGTTCCCAAGGTCGTTTACTCGAGAAAAATTTAACACCGAATTCTTCGGCATAAGGAGCGACTACGTCATTATTCGTAGCACGAAGTTCCAACATATATTCAATCTTTTCTCCTGAAATTCCGTTAGGATCATAAATATATCCGTCAGGTCCTGAAATTGTTACAACTTTTGCTCCGAGTTCAGTTGCTTTTGTTACGGCTCCCCAAGCAACATTTCCGAAACCGGATACAGCAACTGTTTTTCCTTTAAAACTTTCGCCTTTTGTTGCTAACATATTTTGAGAAAAATATACATTTCCGAAACCGGTAGCTTGCGGACGCATTAAACTGCCGCCCCATTCTCTTCCTTTTCCGGTAAGAACACCGGTAAATTCATTTCTTAAGCGTTTATATTGACCGAATAAATAGCCAATTTCTCTTCCGCCCACACCGATATCACCGGCAGGAATATCTGTATCAGGTCCTATGTGTCTGAATAATTCCGACATAAAACTTTGACAGAAACGCATAATTTCATTATCTGATTTGCCTTTCGGATTAAAATCAGAACCGCCTTTTCCGCCGCCCATAGGCAGAGTTGTCAAACTGTTTTTTAAAATTTGTTCAAATCCTAAAAATTTTAAGATACTTAAATTAACACTCGGGTGAAATCTCAAACCGCCTTTATACGGTCCTATTGCACTGTTAAAATTAATTCGGTAGCCTCTGTTTATTTGAAATTCTCCCTTATCATCTTGCCAGGGAACTCGAAACATAACGACTCGTTCCGGTTCAACCAAACGTTCCAAAATTTTTGCTTCTTCGTATTTCGGATTTTCTTCAATAAAAGGAATAATAACTTCAGCAACTTCTTTTACCGCTTGGTGAAATTCTTTTTCACCCGGGTTACGGGCAATTACACCCTCCATAAATTTATTTATTTTTTCAGTCATTACAAATTTTTTATAAAATTAGATGCAGCAAAATTATGTATTTTTATTTATTTTAAACATAAAAAAGCAAAAGGAAATTGTGTTTATTAACAGGTTGTATATTAGCCTATTAGGTGTATTTTTAAGATGTTAAATAACAGGACTTGACAAATATCACATTTTGGAATGCTGAAATTGAAATTATTTATTGTTTCGAAATTGAAAAACTTCCGGTAAAAAGATTTGCAGATTAAAAAATGTTTTTCATTTTTGCACGCTTTTTAAAAATAAGTATATTTGAAAATATTAAAAAAATATTGCTATGGAATTTAATATTCTTGACATTTTGTCCGTATTTATGGTACTGTTTGCCGTAATTGATATTTTCGGTTCTATTCCTTTAATAATTGACATGAAAGCTAAAGGGAATAAAATTGAGGCAGGTAAAGCGACAATTGTTTCTTTTGTCATTCTTACCTTATTTCTTTTTGTAGGAGAAGCTTTATTGAGAGTTTTCGGTGTGGATATTTCATCATTTGCTATTGCCGGTTCGTTTATTATTTTCTTTTTGGCATTGGAAATGGTTCTGGGTATTGAATTGTTTAAAGGCGACACTCCCGAAGGAGCTACAATTGTACCGTTGGCTTTTCCGATAATTGCCGGAGCCGGTTCAATTACAACTTTACTGTCATTAAGAGCCGAATATTCTTATTTGAATATTATGATTGCCTTATTTTTGAATATGGTTGTTGTATTTATTGTTTTAAGAACAACAAAATATATTGAAAAAGTATTGGGGACATCAGGAATAACAATTTTACGAAAAATTTTCGGTATTATATTATTATCTATCGCCATTAAACTTTTTATGTCAAATATTGCAAGCTCAATTGCAACTCATTTTCCCGAATTGTTAGAAAAGTTAGGAAAATAATCGAATTAGTATTTTATTTGCATTACAATTATTATTAGTTCAAAAAACTTGAAAATTATGCAAAATATTGAAAATTATAATTTTACGGATAAAAAAGCCATTGTAAGAGTGGATTTTAACGTTCCTTTAAACGACAAATTTGAAGTTACCGATAATACAAGAATATCAGCGGCATTACCTACAATTAAAAAATTGCTTCTGAGGGAGCCGTTATTTTAATGTCGCATCTCGGCAGACCGAAAGGCAAAGAAGAAAAATTTTCTTTAAAACACATTGTTCCGGAACTTTCAAAACTTCTCGGACAAAATATTCAGTTTATTGATGATTGTATTGGTGAAAAGGTAAAGGAAAAAGCAGCAAACCTAAAAAACGGAGACGTACTTCTTCTCGAAAATTTACGTTATTATCCGGAAGAAAAAAACGGCGATATGAATTTTGCAAAAAAACTCTCGGAATTAGCAGACGTATATGTAAATGATGCTTTCGGAACGGCTCACAGAGCACACGCTTCCACAACTGTTATAGCACAATTTTTTCCGGAAAACAAAATGTTCGGATATTTAATTGAAAATGAGTTGAAAAGCTTGCAAAAAGTATTAAATAATAATGAAAAACCTTTTACGGCTATTCTCGGCGGTGCAAAAGTATCATCAAAAATTATTGTTATTGAAAAATTACTCGAAAAAGTTGACAATTTGATAATTGCCGGCGGTATGACATATACTTTTATAAAAGCTCAAGGCGGAAAAATCGGTTCTTCGCTTGTTGAAGACGATTATCTTGATATGGCAAAAAATCTTATTAATAAAGCAGAATTATCAGGTGTTAATTTAATCCTTCCTGTTGACAGTGTTAATGCCGATAAATTTTCCGAGAATGCAAATACCGAAGTTACTCCCGTTAATGAAATAAAAGACGGTTGGATGGGTTTGGATATAGGAAACAAAACTATTAAATTATTTTCGGAAATTATAAAAAATTCAAAAACCATACTTTGGAACGGACCTGCCGGAGTTTTTGAGATGGATAAATTTGCAAACGGCACGATTAAAATTGCCGAAGCTCTTGTTGATGCAACTTCAAAAGGTGCTTATACTCTTATCGGTGGCGGAGATTCGGTGGCGGCAATTAAGAAATATCATCTCGAAGATAAAGTAAGTTATGTTTCTACCGGCGGAGGTGCAATGTTGGAATTTCTTGAGGGAAAAGATTTACCCGGTATTTCGGCGATGAAAAAATAAGTTATAAAGGCTCCTTTTCGGAGCTTTTTTTATTCAAAAAAATTCTGCAAATCTCTGCGATCTTTTTTTGTTGGGCGACCTGTACCGCGTTCCCGATTTAATGCTGTATTTTTATTTATAATATCCAAAGTGTCAAGATATTCTTTCGGGGTTATTTCCTCAATATAATCCTGAACTAATTTAGCTTCCACACGATTATGCAATATTTGTTTTATTCTGTAAATACGAAAAACAGGAGGATGTTTAATTTTAAATTCATCACCGATTTGGACAAGTCGTGAAGGTTTTAAAAAAGTATCTCCGATTGAAACAAGTTTCTTTTTGCAGGCTTCTGCAGCTTTATTTCGAGTTTTATACAGGCGAACCGCCCAAAGAAACTTATCTGTACGTTCAGTCGGATTTGTCATTTTTTGCAGATAATTTTTTTAATTCGGCATCAAAATCATATTTATTATTAAAGTAATTCATAGTTCTTTCAATACCTATAGTTCCGAAATTTTTTACGGCACCAATCATTTTTTTTATCCTTTCGGGAAGTATTTTTTTTTCATTATCATTCCATTCACTCAAAACATAATCAACCTGTGTTCCTTTATGAAAAGAATCTCCGATACCGAAACGCAGGCGATTAAAATTTTGATGCCCGAGAACGGCAATAATATCTTTTAATCCGTTATGTCCGCCGTCACCACCGTTTTTTTTCAATCGTATTGTTCCGAAAGGAAGAGCCAAATCATCGACAATAATAAGAGTATTTGCCGTATCTGTTTTTTCTTTCTTCATCCAATAATCAACGGCTTTTCCGCTTAAATTCATATAGGTCATCGGTTTTACCAATACAAAAATACGACCTTTAAATTTAACTTTGGCAACATCGGCATAACGCTTATGCTCAAAAACAGCATCGGACGCTTCTGCAAAAGCGTCCAATACCTTAAAACCTATATTATGTCTTGTGTCGGTATATTTTTCACCGGGATTTCCCAGTCCGACAATAAGATATTTCATCTTATTTTCTTCGCTGTCCTTTTGTGTCTCTTTTTTCTTGAAAAACCACATCAGGAATTAATATATTTATTCTTTAC
>JAJRUH010000153.1 GCA_024277895.1 Bacteroidota bacterium
GAACATCATCGTGATAAACCAAATTCGCAGAATGGTAATTGGATATTGGAATGAAAAATTTCATTTTTCTTTTTTTCGAACCTATGGATTTTCAATCCATAGTGGTTTAGTGTTTTTAGTTTTTCAAGAAAAAGTTTGTGGTTTAAAGCACGTTTAAAAAACTCGTCAGAAGGAATATATTCCGCCGGCGAAATATCAATAATTATCATTTTTTTTACCCTTTCGGGAAATTTTTCGGCAAATTGCAAAACGGTTTTTCCGCCCATCGAATGCCCGACAAAAATTGCTTTTTCAATATTTTTATCTTCGATAAATTCAAATAAATCGTTGCTCATTGCTTTGTAGGTATGAATTTCGGAATGCGGCGACCTGCCGTGATTTCGCATATCCGGAAGATAAACTTTAAAGTGTTCGGCAAGTTTTTTTGCAACCGGTATCCAATTATCCGACATTCCGAAAAGCCCGTGTGTAATAATAAGCGGCTTGCCTTCGCCGTATTTTCTGTAAAAAAGTTTCATACCGACAACTTTAAACTTTCAACTTTTCTCTTTCAACTTCTTACTTAAGATTTTTAAAACTTTTTTCAATTTCTTTCGATATTGTTTCAAGAACTTTGCCGAAAGGAGGAGTTCCGTCAATTACGCTTACATCGTGGGTTTCTTTGTATTTTTCTATTACCGGAACGGTTTTATCTTCGTGTTCCTGAAGACGTTTTACGATTTTTTCGGTGCTGCTGTCGTAAGGCATTGCCGCATCGGTTTTGCTTCTTTTATCCAATCGCCGAATAAGTTCGAGAGTATCAACTTTTATTTCAAAAATTTTGGCAATATACGAGTCGTATTTTTTTAAAAGTCCGTCAAGAATATATGATTGCACCAATGTTCGAGGAAATCCTTTAAAAATATAACCTCTTACGTCTTCGGAGTTTTTAATTTTTTTCTCAATTAAAGGAATTACTATTTCGTCGGGAACCAATTGTCCGCTTTCGTATAACGATTGTATTTTTTTGCCGATTTTACTGCCTTTTTTTATTTCTTCGTCGAGCATTGCACCGGTAGCCACAAACTCTAAATTATATTTCTCGGCAAGAGCTTTACCCAAAGAGCCTCTTCCCGAACCGGGATGTCCGAACATAACGATATTTAAGAGTTTTTTACTCAACAAATCGCTGATAATCTTATCAATATCTTCGGTAACTTTTTCTATCGGCTGCATTCCGTTTACGGCAATGAAATTTCCTTTTTCTTTATAAAAATTCAAAACAGGCAAGGTTTTTTCTTTATACTCTTTCAGGCGGTTTTTTATTACCGTTTCATTATCATCGCTTCTGCCGGAAGTTTCGGCTCTGTTCAAAAGCCGTTTTACACTTTCTTCTTCCGATACTTCAATGCTAATCAGAGCATCTAAACTTGAATTAAGCTTAATCATCAGTCCTTCAAGAATATATGCCTGAATGTAGGTTCGCGGAAAACCGTCGAACAAAAAACCGTTGGCATCGGAATTTGTCTTTATGGTTTTTTCTATAATTTGAACAATAATTTCATCGGAAACTAAACCGCCTTTTGCAATAATGTCTTTTGCCTGCATACCGAGTTTTGTTTCGGAAGCAAGTTCTTTTCTTAACAAATCTCCGGTTGAAATATAAAAAAGATTGTATTTTTTTATCAGAAATTCCGATTGTGTGCCTTTTCCCGCTCCGGGCGGTCCGAATAATGCAATGTTCAGCATAATTAATATTTTTTAAGATGCTTAAAATTAATATAAAAGTTTAAATTCTCAATATTTTGGTCAGAAATCTCATTTTTTTAATTTTATTCTGAATTTACAACGGATAATACAAATTTATATGACAAAAATCCGTGATATTTGCAAGTCGTCGGATGAATTAGTTAATTAACAGCAATTTATAAGATTATTGATTTCTCTTTAGTTTATTCATTCATCCGATGACTGTCAGTTTGTCGGTTTTGCACTTGCGGATTTTAGCTGACTCACAAAAATTCCGGACTTTTAATCTGAATAATAATTCTAAAAAATGTATCTTTGAGAATTTAATCGCATAAAATTTTAAAAATTATAAAAAGAATATTATTTCTTGTAACTTTATTTGTAATCTTACTCGCACCTGTTTTGCAGGCACACGAAGGAATGTGGATTCCTATGTTGTTGAAAAAATACAATATTGCCGATATGCAGAAAAAAGGTTTTAAACTGACGGCGGAAGATATTTACAGCATAAACAAAGCAAGTATGAAAGATGCCGTGATGATTTTCGGAGGCGGATGCACCGGAGAACTTATTTCCGACAGAGGTTTGATAATTACAAACCATCATTGCGGATACAGCAGTATTCAGTCGCACAGCTCTTTGGAACACGATTATTTAACCGACGGTTTTTGGGCAATGCGCGATGAAGACGAACTTCCTAATGAAGGACTTACGGTAACTTTTTTGGTAAGAATGGAAGATGTTACCGGACAGGTTTTAAAAGGCATAAATGATGATATGCCGGAAGAAAAAAGAGTAAAATTAATTGAAGAAAGAATTGAAAAAATAAAAGAAGAAGCCGGCAAAGGCAATAATTATCAAATTAAAGTGAAACCCTTTTTCTACGGAAATCAATATTTTATGTTTGTTGAAAATGTGTTTAAAGACATTCGTTTGGTAGGTGCTCCGCCTTCGGCGATAGGGAAGTTCGGCGGCGATACGGATAATTGGATGTGGCCCCGGCATACCGGCGATTTTTCTTTATTCAGAATTTATGCCGACAAAAACAATCAACCCGCCGAATATTCGGAAGATAATGTGCCTTACAAACCGATAAAACATTTTCCGGTTTCGCTGAAAGGCGTTAAAAAAGGTGATTTTACGCTTGTTTTCGGTTATCCCGGAAGAACGCAGGAGTATCTTACTTCCTATGCCGTAGATATGATTCAAAATAAAATAAATCCGGAACGCATAAAAGTTCGCCAAAGTATTATTGATATTATGTCGGCGGATATGGAAAAGGACCCCGGCGTGAGAATTAAATATTCATCGAAATATGCAGGAGTTTCAAATTATTGGAAAAAATGGATTGGTGAAAACAGAGGTTTGGAAAGATTAAATGCCGTTGCAAAGAAACAAGAAATCGAGAAAAATTTAACCGATTGGATAAACGAAAGTAAAGACAGAATTGCAAAATACGGACATCTGCTTCCCGAATACAAAAAACTTTATGCCGAATACACACCTTATAAACTTGCCGAAGAGTATTTTTACGAAGCAATTTGGCGTATGGAAAGTGTTAAATTTACGTCAAAACTTGCCGGTTTGCTTCGCAAAGGCGATAAATTTACCGAAAAAGATATTGAAAGTATAAAAAAATATGCAAAGAAATTTTTTAAAGACTATAATCGAGATACGGATATTAAAATTTTCAGAAGTCTGGTAAAACTGTATTATAAGAATGCCGGAAACGATTTTCAGCCCGAAATTTTTAATTTTATAAAACCTTTAAATCATTTTGAAATCGACGATGATACGGCTCTGGATATTTTTACCGATTTATATTTTGAAAAAACATTTTATCTTGATGAAACAAAATTCAACGATTTTATCGAAAAATATTCTTACGGAAGCGAAAATGAAAAAAAAATAAAAGATACGCCCGGATATAACTTCTTTTACGATTTCGTAAATGTGTATTACACAAAAATTGCAAACAATACCGAGAAATATACAAATAAAATTGATAAGTTGAACCGGTTGTATATGAGAGCATTAATGCAAGCCGACACTAACAAGATTTTTTATCCGGATGCAAACTTTACGCTTCGCACGGCATACGGAAATGTTGATACTTACGAACCGAGAGACGGTGTTGAATATGAATATTATACGACATTAAAAGGCGTAATAGAAAAAGACAATCCGGATATTTACGATTATAAAGTGCCGGCACGATTGAAAGAATTATACCGGAAAAAAGATTACGGGCAATACGACGAAAACGGAAAAATGCACGTTTGTTTTATTGCATCAAATCATACAACGGGCGGAAATTCCGGAAGTCCGGTAATTAATGCCTACGGCGAACTCATAGGCGTAAATTTTGACCGCAACTGGGAAGGCACTATGAGCGATATAATGTATGACCCCGAAATGTGCAGAAATATTACGCTTGATATTCGATATGCTTTATTTTTGATTGATAAATTCGCCGGCGACACTCGATTGATTGATGAAATGACGATTGCTGAATAATTTTTAATGGGAACTGAAAATAAAAAATCCGGCAATTTTTAATGTTGCCGAATTTTTTATAATATTTTTCCCGATAGTTCTCAGCAATCGGAGCATATTGTTTTTATTCCTTTTACTTGTTTATAATTTTTATCTAAAATAACTTGTTCTGTTTTAATACAGTATATTTTCTTTTTGCGTAGTGTTTTGTTATGTCCTATGCGAGTTTCCGGAAATTCTTTCTTTTTTGAAAAAAAGGTTTGAACTCCCAAGCCGATTAACGCAATTGAGATTAGTATCAGTGCGAATATAAATATTGTAAGAAACATAATTTAATTTTTTACAAAGATAAGAAAAAGACCGGTAAGTCCGATATTATTTTTTCTTTTTTCCCAAACCGAAAATCCAGACTAAAATACCGCCTCCGAGAACAGCCGTTATAAGTGAAGGGATAATACCTCCGCCTACGGCGAATCCGAGCAGTTTAAATATCCACCCGCCGATAATTCCTCCGACAATTCCTATTACGAGGTTCATTAAAAAGCCGAAGCCCTCGCCTTTAAAAAGTCGCCCGGTAAGCCAACCGGCAAATCCGCCGAGAATAATGTAAAGTAACCAATTCATAATTGTATATTTTTTTAATTTATTTCAAAGTTCCGAAAATTATCAGACTCAGCAAAATAATATTTAACTGATTGCGGAACCGTTTTCAAATTTTTCTTCCGGAGAAACAAAGCACAACTTCCCTTCAGAATTTTCTGCCATCAGAATCATTCCCTGCGATTCTATCCCTTTTAGTTTTCTCGGTGCAAGGTTTACAAGCACCTGCACCTGTTTTCCTATTATTTCTTCGGGTTTGTAAAATTCGGCAATGCCCGATACAACCGTTCTTTTGTCAATTCCGGTATCAAGCAATAATTTAAGTAATTTTTTTGTTTTAGGAACTTTTTCCGCTTCTGAAATTGTTGCAACCCGTATGTCGAGTTTTTGAAAATCGTCAAATGAAATTGTTTCTTTAATCGGTTTCAATTCAATATTTTCCTTTGCGTTGTCTTCTTTTGTTTTCAGAAGTTTATTTATTTGATATTCTATTTCTTTATCTTCTATTTTTTCAAAAAGTAATTCGGGTTCGTTTATTTTGTGTCCTTTTTTTGTAATTCCGAGGTCAATATCTTCCCATTTTGCATCCGGCAAGTTTATCATCTGTCTTAATTTTTCGGAAGTAAAGGGCAGAAAAGGTTCGCCCAAAACGGTTAATGCCGCCGTAATTTGATTTGCGACATACATAATCGTGCGAACTCTGTCGGGTTCGGTTTTTGCAAGTTTCCAGGGCTCTTCGTCCGCAAGATATTTATTACCGGTTCGTGCTAAATTCATATATGCTTTCAGGGCATCTCTGAACTTGAAAATTTCGATATTTTTTTCAATTTCTTTTTTTGTTTTCAGAATTTCTTCCAAAGCGGCGGTATCTGTTTCATTAATTTTATCCGGTAAGGGAATAATTTTGTCATAATATTTTTTTGTCAGAACGAGAGTTCGGTTTATGAAATTTCCGAGAACTGCAACTAATTCGCCGTTGTTTCTTGCCTGAAAATTTTTCCAGGTAAAGTCGTTGTCTTTTGTTTCGGGTGCGTTTGCCGTTAAAACATATCGCAGAACATCTTGTTTTCCTTTAAAATCTTCGAGATATTCGTGCAGCCAAACCGCCCAATTTTTTGATGTTGAAATTTTATCGTTTTCAAGGTTCAGAAATGCATTAGCCGGCACGTTGTCGGGCAAAATATAAGAACCTTCGGCTTTAAGCATTGCCGGAAAAATAATGCAGTGAAAAACGATATTGTCTTTTCCGATGAAATGAACGAGTTTTGTGTCTTTGTCTTTCCAATATTTTTCCCATTCGGGAGTAAGCTCTTTTGTTGCGGAAATATAGCCGATAGGTGCGTCAAACCACACATATAAAACTTTGCCTTCTGCATTTTTAACCGGAACGGGTACGCCCCAGTCTAAATCGCGGCTTACGGCACGCGGCTGTAATCCGTTGTCGAGCCACGATTTGCATTGTCCGTAAACATTTGGTTTCCATTCTTTGTGGTCTTCCAAAATCCATTTTTTCAAAAATGCCTCGTGTTTATCTAAAGGAAGATACCAATGTTTTGTTTCTTTTAATGTTAATTCGGCACCGCTGATTGTAGATTTCGGGTTAATTAAGTCGGTAGGACTTAAAGCACTTCCGCATTTTTCGCATTGGTCGCCGTATGCTTCTTCGTAACCGCATTTAGGACAGGTTCCTTTTATGTAGCGGTCTGCCAAAAACTGATTTTCTTGCGTGTCGTAGTATTGTTCGGTTGTTTTTTCAATAAATTCACCGCTGTCGTAAAGTTTTTTAAAGAAACCGGAAGCCGTTTCGTAATGAGTTTTATTGCTTGTGCGCGAATAAATGTCAAAAGCAATTCCGAAATCTTCAAAAGATTTTTTTATGGTATTGTGGTATCTGTCAACAATTTCCTGCGGATTGACACCTTCTTTTTTTGCTTTAAGCGTTATGGGAACTCCGTGCTCGTCGCTTCCGCAAACAGAAATAACGTCTTTTCCTTTTAACCTTAAATATCTGACATAAATGTCGGAAGGAATATAAACTCCGGCAAGGTGTCCGATATGAACGGGACCGTTGGCGTAGGGCAGGGCGGAAGTTACGGTATATCTTTTAAATTCAGGCATTTTATTATTTATTTTGTATTAATATAGAATTATAATTTCTGACAAAATTATCTTTTTTTATAAAAAAAAATATAAAATAGGTAATTATGTCATATTTTTTTGTATTCTTTGCACCACTTTTTAAAAAGGCATATTATTTGACTGAAATATGTCGTTAAAACATAAACTATTAAAAAATAAAGTAAATTTAAAATGGCAAAAGTAGAATTTTTAAGCGAAGAAACATTTAAAACAAAAGTTTTTAATTTTGAAAAAAATAAAGATTGGACATTTGAAGGTGATAAACCTTGTATGATTGATTTTTATGCAGATTGGTGTCAGCCTTGTAAAATGGTAGCTCCTATATTGGAAGAACTTTCGGATGAATATGACGGAAAAATTGATATTTATAAAATTGACACAGAAGCTGAACGTAATTTAGCGGGTATGTTCGGAATTCAAAGTATTCCGTCATTATTATTTGTTCCTCAAGAAGGACAACCTCAGATGGCTGTAGGAGCTTTACCTAAAGAAACATTCAAAAAAGCAATTGCGGATGTTCTTAAAGTTGAAGAACCGTCGGCATAAATTAAATTAAAAAATTTTAAAAATAAAGCCGCTGATATTCAACGGCTTTATTTTTAAACAGGGTTTGCTGAAAAACGCTGAATATATTGTAATTCAATGCTTTATATTTGTGTTTTTGTGATAAAGTGCAAGGTTTTTGAATGAAACATCTTGAAATCCTTACACTTATTTTGATAAAACTGCCAAATTTTTGCTGCTAATCTGCACATCTAACAAAATCTAAAATAGACGCACATCTGAGCTTTTCAGTAAACCCTAAATAATTTTTTGGTATGAAATTCGTTATAAATAATATAAATTTTAAGATATGAAAATTAAACGAACAATTGTATTAACTGCATTACTTATGATATTCGGAATTGCTTCTGTTAATTCCCAAAATGTGATTCATTTGAATGATGCAAGTTTTAAAAAAAATGTATGGGATTATAGTAAAAATTCAACTTGGAAATACGAAGGAAACAAGCCTGTAATTATTGATTTTTATGCGGATTGGTGCAGACCTTGTAAAATGATTGCACCGCACCTGAAAGCGATACAATCCGAATACGGAAATAAACTTCAGGTATATAAAATTAATACCGATAAAAATCCGCAATTGGCAAATTTATTTAAGATACGCAGTATTCCCACAGTATTATTTGTTCCGGCAGACGGAAATTATCAACAAATAATAGGTTACAGAAGTAAAGCACAATTTGAAGAAATAGTGAAAAGTGTATTGAAAGTTGAAAAATAAATATATACAAACAAAGGGGGCTGTCTAAAAAGTCTGTTTGTCATACTGAACTCGTTTTAGTATCCGTACAAATAGTTGAAAATCAGCGCAGTAAGACTTTGAGGTAAATTCAGAATAACGCTATAATATTTTTTAGACATCCTCCTTGTTTTGGTAAAAGGGAGTTTATTGTTTTATAAATTTTTCAGTTATAACTTTATTGTTATTTCTGAGTGTAATAAAATAAATTCCGGGTTTAATATTTGATAAGTTTATACTCTCTGTTTCATTACAATTACTTTTTCCGAAAACAATTTTTCCGGAAATGTCGGATATGCTTATATCAGAATTCGAAATGTTTGTTATATTTATATTATCAACTGCCGGATTCGGATAAACTGAAATTTCTGTTCCCGACAAATTATTAACCGATGCAGGATAATTATATTTAATATTATCTATACAAAAATAAGCAGGAGTATTCATACCGTAACTGCCTGTATGGGTTGATGCTAAATTGAATTTTAGGCTGTCTGTTATTCCGAAGGAACTCAAATTAACAGTATTCCATGTATCAACTACATACGAATTTCCTGCTGTGTAATCTGCCAAAAAGAATGACACAATTCCTGTAGTGTCTCCGTTATAAAAACCTTTAATAATAATTTTAAAATAATCCCCTTCTGAAAAAGCAGGGTCTCCGAACCCGGAATCTCCGTTAATAATTACGTCTGCAGTTTTTTTGTTGTTTGTGATGTCAACTGATTGAATTTCAACTGAATTTGTAAATTTGCAAACAATCGGAATATTGTCATATGTTCCGCTTTGCCAGTCTGACGGAACATAACCTATGCCGAACACATGACCTTCTTCTGAATCTGCAAATGCTGCATATTGCGAGTCGGAAGTAATTGTGTCATAGGCGAATGAAAAACCCGACCAACTACTCCAATCGCTGTTGTAATTGTTGTCAAAACTGATTTCATTATCTCCGAAAAGTCCGCTTTCGTCGGAACCGTTCCAATACCCTTGGCTCGGTAAGGTTAATGTTTCAAAATTAAAAGGTGTTTGTGCGTTAAGAGCAAATGAAAACATTGCGATTAACACCGATGTTAAAAATAAATTTTTCTTCATGATAAAATTTTTAAAAATTAATTAATAAAAAAACAACGATATTAATCCGAGAGAAAAAGGGAATAAGAAAATAAGGAAATGAGCATAAATGTCCTGTCCTTAAAGCTTTTTATCCCGAAAGCTTCGGATCATAATATGAATTAGGCAGGTCTTCTGACTTACTCCTTATTTTAAACGCCTTCCCGTTTGCAAATTAAAAACAGTGGCAAAAGAATGTTTAAAACTTTGAAGATTACAGCAGCGGGTACTGTTGCCGATTTTCACGACATTCCCTTTTATATTTGAATATAATAAACAAATATACCTGATTCAAACACAAAAGTATGAATTAATAATAATTGAGCAAATAAAATATTCTGTATTCCTCTTAAATCCGTAATTCTATATATAAAGTGTTGATAGTCATCGTATCACTATTTCAATTTAAGTGAAACAAGTTTAAGCCTGACATGCTGTTTGCTGACACATTGATACGATGACTTGCGGATTTAAGAATTCCGCAGAAAAAGCCGTAAAATAGTTTATAAAAATTTTTTTTGTATATTTCGGATTTTTAAAAGAGTATTATTTTTTAATGAATATACGCACTAAAATACCGTTGTTTACAGGTATTATTGTTTTTATAACAATTGTTGCCGTTACCGTATTTTCTGTTTTGGAGTATCGTAAAAGTACTTTTGAAAGTATTGAATCATACCGAAAAGAACAAACCGACATTGTAAAAAAACAATTGGAAGATAATGTTAACAGTGCCTATAAGATGCTTGACAAAGCTTGGACAAAAGTTTCTTCTTCTTATCATAAGCATTCTGTAAAAATTAAAGATTTTCCGCCTGATTTAAGATATGCCGTAAGAGATATTGAGCAAATGACTTTCGGCGATGCCGGTTATATTTGGATAAATGAAGTAAAACCACCTTATACGGTAATTATGCATCCTATAAAACCTGAAATGAACGGAACTGTGCAAGTATTTTATATTCAGGATACTAAACAAAATGTTTATGAGGCATTTGCAGATGTTATCAATAAAAACGGTGGTGCAGGATTTTTAAGATATGACTATTTTAAACCCGGTACGGATAAACGAATTCCTAAACTCAGTTATATAAGATTGTTCGAACCCTTAGGCTGGGTTATCGGCACCGGAGTTTATGTGGATTATATTGACACTATGGTTGCACAAAAAACAGCAGAACTAAACAGTCAAATTCACAGATTAATTATCGTAGTTGTAATTTTCGGATTGATATTAATTTCAATCGCTTCAATCAGTTTGTATTATTTCGGCAAATCAATTAGTGATTCGATATTTAAAGTTAAAGAAAAGTTATATGTCATGTCAAAAGGGCAAGAGTCTGAAATTGAGCAGGTTAATAGAAGCGATGAATTGGGCGACATGCTTAACTCACTGAATGATTTGATTAACGGAATACATCAATATGCTGCTTTCGCTATGGAAATAGGAAAAGGAAATATTGATGCTGAATTTAAGCCTTTAAGTTCAGAGGATACATTAGGAAATTCTTTACTTGAAATGCGTACAAGTATTAAAACGGCAGGCGAAGAAGAGGAAAAAAGACATTTGGAAAACGAACGCAGAAGTCAGGCAAATGAAGGGTATGCTATGTTTACCGAATTAGTTCGAAAAAGCGGTAAAGAAATTTCTGAACTATCCTATGAAATTATCAGCACTTTAGTAAATATGCTTAAAGTTAACCAAGGCGGTATTTTTCTGGTGAATGATGACTCGGATGAAAAATTTCTTGAATTAACCGCATCAACAGCATACGGAAGAAGAAAATATAAAGAGAAAAAGATAATTATAGGGGAAGGTTTGGCAGGTGCTTGTGCTTATGAAAAGAAAAAAATATATATATCAAATGTTCCTGATAATTACGCTGAAATTCGTTCGGGTTTAGGAACTGCAAATCCTAAATCGGTACTTATTGTTCCGCTTTTAACAGAAAATTTTTTAGTAGGAATTATTGAACTGGCATCGTTAAAAGAAATTGATAAATTTGATATTGAATTTGTTGAAAAAGTTTCTGCAACAATTGCAGCATCTTTATTTGCAGCAAAAATTAATGCTAAAACAGAACAGCTGCAAACAGAATATAATCAGTTAGTATCAGAAAAAGAGCAATATATCGAAACAATTGTTCAAAAAGAAAAAGAAATTAAACGATTACGAAGAATTATTAATGATATGAAAGAAGATAAGTCAATTCTTTCTGTTTAAAAGAGACCTTAATGCCGAGTTTTAAAAAAATATTGATTAATACTTTCGGGCTGAAATCGGAAGAACTGAATAAATTTTTATTATTGTTTTTTCATTCATTCTTTGTCGGCTTATTTATTGCATTTTATTTTGTTCAGGCGAATTCTGTTTTTATAAATAATTACGGGAGTGAACATTTACCTTATGCATATTTAACAGCCGGTCTTGCAGGATATATTATTTCAACTCTGTATTCTCGTTTACAACAGAAAATTAAAAGCAGAAATTTGTTTGTGTCAGCATTAATTTTCATGTTAATAATCAGTCTGTTTGCTCGCTTCTCATTAAATTTTATTGATTCAAAATACCTTAGTTTTTTTGTTTTCATTTGGGCTTGGCCTTTTATTTCTTTAGTCGGAATTGAATCCGGCGGATTGGCTCTTCGCCTTTTAAATTTGGTACAGGTAAAACGCTTATTCGGAATGATAAATATGGGCGGTGTTATTGCATCAATTCTCGGTTATTTAATTATCCCGGTTTTGTCAAAATTCATCGGTACATCTTACAATTTATTGTTTATTTCGGCAGGAAGTTTGATTGTTGCCGTGTTGATTTTATTAAAAATTTATAAGAAATTTCCGGAACAAAAAGGAAAAGAAAAGGTTGCGAAAGAAAAAGTTGATACTTCGTTTAAAAAGTTAATAAAAGACAAATATTTCCGGTTGATATTTATTTCTGCAATAATATCAATGACAGCTATTTATATTACTGATTTCGGATTTCTTTCTGCAATTAAAGTTCAGGAAAAAATATTATTTGTTAAAGAAGGTTCAGTTGCCTCATTTATAGCATTGGTTTTTGCAGGATTAAAGATAGGCGAATTATTGATTTCATATTTTTCAAGTCGAATTCTTGTAAGATACGGCGTTAAATTAGGTCTGATTGTTTTACCTTTATCACTTACGTTAATTATTTTTGTTTCCTTAATATCAGGTTTTGCTTTCGGAACCGTAAGTATTTTGTTTTTGATTTTAATGACCCTAAATAAATCTTTTGAACGAATAATGCGAAGAGGTTTGGATGATCCTTCATTTAATATTTTATATCAACCGTTGCCCGGTTCGCTTCAATTAGCGGTGCAGTCAAAAGTGGGAGTTGTAATGCAATTTGCCATAGCCATTGCCGGTGCATTACTTTTGGGTTTAAATTTAGTTTTAAATCTCGGTAACGGTTTCAGTTTAGAATATTACCCTGTTTTCTTCTTACCTCTGTTAATTATTTGGGTTTTTACAGCACGAAAATTATATCTGGCTTATAAAGATAAACTTCGAGAAATTCTTAAAGAATTAACTTCGCAAAGGCAAAAAGAAACATCTAAATATAAATACGGTACAGAAGTTCTTTCTAAAAAGTTTAAAAAATTTAATGATGATGTTGTTCGATTAAGTGTTACCATTTTAGCAGAAACAAATCCGAACATTTTTGAACCTTACGCAACTTCATTGCTTAAGAAAAATGACGAACTTATAAATAAAGCAATTTTAAAAAGTATTGATGCAACTTGGAGAGAACGAATATTAAAACAAATAAAAACACAATTTAAAGATGCAAAAGATGCTGAAATAAAGCGTTGCTACATTCAGGCAGTTTCATTGCTTACATTTGATGATATTGAAAAACTCACAGAGAAAAAACTTTTAGGATTATTAAATTCCGGAAATCCCGGTGATGAAATTAAAATCGTAAAATATTTGGTAAAACATCCCGATACAAAGGGAATTGAAAATATTGTACTGAAACTTTTACAGTCGAATGATAAAATAATTGTAAATTCTGCTATTCGACTTGCTGCAGGAATAAAATCAAAGCAAGTAATTGAAAAATTAACCCGATTTCTGGAATCTTCCGAATATTATCACGTCAGCACCGCTGCTTTATTGGATATAGGCGAAAAAACTTTAACATATTTGGATGCAATGTATGATAAGACGGATAACGAAAATATTAAGCTGAAAATAATTGAGATTTATGCAAAAATGGGTTCCGGAACTGCAAAATCTTTAATTGTTAAAAAAATTAACGATTCGTCAAGAAAAATTCAAATTTCAGCAATATGGGCATTGTATTATTGTAAGTATCAGGCAATTGAAACTGAAAGAACTCTGATAAAAGAAAAAATTTTCTTTGTAATAGATAATTTATTGAAAATTTTTGTTTCGATTAGTGATATAAAAGAAGAAAAAAATACTTTAAAATTATTTTTGGCTTTAGATCAAGAACGTGAAACAAATTACGAATTATTATTCAATTTATTAAGCTTCCTGCATGAACCGCGAGTTATTAATTTAATAAAAAAGAATATTATCGGTAAAAATACGATTTATGCTTTGGAGCTGATTGATAATTTTATAGAACAGGATTTAAAACCTTATATTATTCCCATTTTTGATGATCTTTCAACACCGCAACGTATTAAAAAATTATCAAAATATTTTCCGCAAAAGAAAATGACATTTAACGAAAGATTAAAATGGATGATAACTTTGGATTATAACAAAATAAGTACATGGGCAGTTGCAAAAACACTTGAAATGACCGAACGTGTTCACAGAAGCAAATCAAAAAACGAAATCTCGAAAGAAGAACATACTTATGATGATATAAACCCGTGGACAACTGAAAATACTAATAAAATATTAAAACAAATTCGTCGAAGCGAATTACCCGATGAGGTGTTTCTGTGTTTGTTTCACCCGGATGAATTAATCTATACAACAGCTGCAAAAATTATTTATAACGAAAATCCGCAAAAATGTTTTGACTATTTAAACCGAATGATTCCTGTAAAACAGAAACTGGTTCAAACCCTTTCGGAAGGCGGAACTTTGCTTGAGGATAAGGTAAAATTGTTAAGAAGATATCAACTGTTTTTCAGTATTCCTGATTATTTATTAGTAGATTTGGCAAGAATTGTTAATGTTCATAATTTAAAACCTGATGAAAAAATTTCATTAGGCTCAGGAGAAGAAGAACGAATATTAATATTAATAAGAGGTGAATTATTTGAGGATAAAGGGCAAAAGAAGAAATTTTCCAAAAAGATAATTATTACACCCGGAATGAATATTGAAAGTAATACTAAATATTTAAAAGCAAGTAAAAAATCTGTTGTTTTATCGGCAAACAGATATGAATATTTTAATCTTTTAGTTGATAATACCGGAATTTTACAACACATTTTTGAAATTATTCAGAACTAATATTATAAAACCGATTTATTATGCAATGTATTATTATAGATGACGATAAAGTTTCTCGACTGGTAATTGATAAATATATCAAAAAAACCGATTTTTTAGAATTAACCGAAACATTTGATAATGCTGTAGATGCAGCAAATTTTTTTAATAATAATAATACAACTGATTTAATTTTTTTAGACATAGAAATGCCCGGAATGAGCGGCGTGGAATTTCTGGAAATATTAGAAAACCTTCCGCAAATTATTGTTGTTTCAGCCAAAGAAAAATATGCTATGCAGGCTATTGAGTACGATGTTACCGATTATTTATTAAAACCGATCAGTTATTCTCGGTTTTTGAAAGCAGTAACAAAATCTAAAATCAAATACGAAGAAGAAAATGAAACAATCAGTTCCGAAGGAATTTTCATTAAAAGCAGTTCATCTTCTTTTGTCAGATTGTTTTACGATGATGTTTTATATATCGAAGCAATGGAAAATTATGTTCTTATTCAAACAGAAAAAAAGAAATATACAATACATTTTACTATGAAAGCGTTGTTCGATAAATTACCCGCAGATAAATTTATTCGGGTACACCGTTCATTTATAATTAATAAAGATCGGATTGAACGAATTGAGAATAATATGATTTTTATACAATCACTCGATAAAAATAAAAGTATTCCTTTATCAAAATCATATAAAGAAAATTTTATGAAGAAATTAAATATTGTTAATAAATAAAAATATATAAAATGAACGAAGAATTATTAAAATTAGAACCGAAAGAAGTTTGGAAAAATTTTGTTGAACTGACAAAAATTCCGAGACCTTCAAAAAAAGAAGCTCAAATTATTAAATTTATGGAAAATTGGGCTGAAGAAAGAGGTTTAGAACATCTTACAGATGAAATAGGAAATGTTATTGTTAAAAAACCTGCAACTAAAGGTTACTAAAATCGCAAAGGAATTATTTTACAAGGACATCTTGATATGGTTCCTCAAAAAAATAATGACTCAGATCACGACTTTGAAAAAGACCCGATAACAGCTTATGTTGACGGCGACTGGGTAACAGCAAAGGGAACTACACTCGGTGCCGATAACGGAATGGGAGTAGCCGCTTCAATGGCTGTTTTAGAGTCAAAAACACTGGAACACGGACCTATTGAAGTTTTAATGACCATAGATGAAGAAACCGGAATGACCGGTGCATTTAATTTAAAACCCGGATTATTAGACGGCGATATATTAATGAATCTTGATTCCGAAGATGAAGGAGAACTTTATATCGGATGTGCAGGCGGAATTGACGCAACAGCATATATGAAATATAAAGAAGAAAAAGTTCCGAAAGGTTCAAAAGCTTTTGAAATAACCGTTACAGGATTAAAAGGCGGACACTCCGGAGTAGATATTCCTTTGCAAAGAGGAAATGCTAATAAAATTATGTTTAGATTTTTATACAATTTATCTCAAGGACATAAAATCCGATTAGCAAGTATTTCCGGAGGCGATATGCGCAATGCAATTCCGCGCGAAGCTGTTGCTGTAATTACAGTTACAGAAAAATATGCCGAAAGTTTGAAAAAATATGCCGAAGAGTTCAGTAAAACAGTACAAGCCGAATTACAATCCGTAGATTCCGGAGTACAAATTGTTGTTAAAGAAACAACAATGCCGAAGAAAGTTATTGAAAATAAAGTTGCAAAAAAATTATACAAAGTTATCAGAGCAACTCCTCACGGTGCTCAACGCTTTCTTGACGAAATGCCCGGAACACCGGAAACATCTACAAATTTGGGTATTGTAAAATCAGAAAACGGTAAAATTATGGCTGCCAATTTAATCAGAAGTTCTGTTGATTCGGCAAAAGATGCTTTGGCAAAAGATATTTCGGTATTATTCAAATTAGCCGGTGCAAAAGTGAAATTATCAGGCGAATATCCGGGTTGGAAACCTGATTTCGATTCACCGATTTTAGCAGCAATGAAAAAATCATACAACGAAAAATACGGAAAAATTCCCGAAGTAAAAATAATTCATGCCGGTTTGGAATGCGGTGTGCTCGGTGCAACTTATCCGAATTGGGATATGATTTCTTTCGGACCTACAATTCGTTTTCCTCACTCGCCCGATGAAAAAGTAAATATTAAAACGGTTGCAAAATTTTGGGATTTCTTAAAAGAAACACTAAAAAATGTGCCGAAAAAATAATAACTGAATTAGTTACATGCCCCGTTTTTTCGGGGCATCTTTTACTGTAATAATATTTTTATGAAGAAAAGAGAAATCACTACCGTAACCTATGAATATTCGGTTGAGGAATTAAGTAAAGAAGAGCAATTATTAATTGAAAAATCAAAGGAGGCAGTAAAAAATGCCTATGCACCTTATTCAAAATTCAAGGTAGGAGCTGCGGTTTTATTAGCAAACGGAGAAATAATTACAGGGACCAATCAGGAAAATGCTGCATATCCTTCGGGGCTTTGTGCCGAAAGAGTTGCCGTGTTTTATGCAAATTCAAAGTATCCCGATGTTCCGGTAAAAGCAATTGCCGTAACTGCATTTACAAATAATAAGTTTGTTAAAACACCTGTTCCGCCTTGCGGTTCTTGTCGTCAGGTCTTAGTTGAAACGGAAACACGTTTTAATACACCTATTAAAATTTATTTAGTAAGTGAAACCGGAATTACCGTAATTCATGATGCAAAAGAATTACTGCCGTTAAATTTTGATGAATCATCGTTAAATAATTAAAAGCTCACAGGTGCATTAGATTTCAGGTTTCTCGTTTGAAGTCGTATATAAATACCTTAAATCCGCAAGTCATCGTATCAATGTGTCAGCAAACAGCCTGTTAGGTTTAAACCTGTTTTGCTTAAATTGAAATAGTGATACGATGACTATCAACAGAAAGATGATGTGCCTGTGGGCAGCTAAAATATTTTACACAAATGCAAGGAAATAGGGTGAAATGAATTAAAAACCTTGCACTTGTATGTAAATAACCTTATAAGTAACTGAAACACAAATATAGTAGCGTTTTCAGTAAGCCCTGAATAATTAAAAACTCAGATACAGAAGAAACTTTGTTGAAACAAGGAAACAAGTTCAACAAAGTTTTTTTTATGAAAATAAAATTAACTGTTTTATAAATTTAATGAATTTTTAATTCGTTGAATCTTTTCCGATAATTTTTTATCCGTTTCTTCAAATTTGTCTTTACAACACAAATTTTCATTTACGCTGATATAAAATTTTATTTTCGGTTCTGTGCCGGACGGTCTTACGGTAATTTTCGATCCGTCATCGGTAAAAAACTGAATAACGTTTGAAACCGGAAAATTTAACGGCTCAACAGATTCTGTTATAAAATTCTCAGATTGTTGTAATAAATAATCTTTAATTTCAATAACTTTAAAACCGGCAATTTTTTCAGGCGGATTATCTCTGAAATTTTTCATTATCGTTCCGATTTCTTCTGCTCCGCTTTTACCTTTTTTTACAATATTTATCAGTTTCTCTTTGTAAAAACCGAATTCTGCGTAGATGTCAATCAGTAATTCATACATTGATTTTTCCTGTTCTGTTGCCCATACAGCAGCTTCTGCAATTAAGGAAGATGACATAACGGCATCTTTATCTCTTACGAATTCTCCTGCAAGGTATCCGTAACTTTCTTCGCCGCCGCCGATAAAAAGTTCCGTTCCTTCTTTTTTTCTGATTACTTCGGCAATGTATTTAAATCCGGTTAAGGTATCATAGCAGTTAACTCCGAAAGAAGATGCAATATTTCCGAGAAGTTCGGTTGTTACAATTGTTTTTACGATATATTCATTTCCTTTCAATATATTTTTGTCAACACGTTTTTTTATTAAATAATAAATTAACAAACTTGCTGTTTGGTTTCCGTTTAAAAGTATAAGTTCATTATTCAGATTTCTTACGGCTATTCCTACACGGTCGCCGTCCGGGTCGGTTGCTAATACTAAATCGGCATTAACTTCTTCGGCTTTTGCAAGTGCAAGTTTAAGTGCCTCGGCATTCTCAGGATTCGGTGAAAGAACGGTCGGGAAGTTTCCGTCAGTAATATCTTGTTCAGGGACATTATATATATTGGTGAAACCGAAAGATTTTAAAGCCTCGGGAACCAATTTTACTCCGGTACCGTGAATAGGCGTGTAAACAATTTTAAAATCAGAATGTTTTTTTATTATTTCCGGAGATAATGATAATTCTGTTAATTTTTTAATGTATTTTCTGTCAAAGTTTTCACCGAGTACAGTGATATTTTTTGGAATTCCTTCAAAATTAATTTGGGTTATATCCGAAACAGCATTTACTTCTGTAATAATATTTTTGTCGTGCGGAGGCGTAATCTGAGCACCGTCATTCCAATATACTTTGTAACCGTTGTATTCTTTCGGATTATGAGAAGCCGTTATGATAATGCCGGCTTGACATTTTAATTCTCTTACGGCAAAAGATAATTCCGGTGTCGGTCTTAAACTTTCAAAAAGATATACTTGAAATCCGTTTGCCGTGAAAATATCTGCACTTATTTGAGCAAAATAAGTACTGTTATTTCTGCAGTCGTAGGCAACAGCTACCTTTATTTCTTTGTCTGAATACATCTTATTAATATAATTACACAAACCTTGTGTTGCAGCTCCTATTGTATATTTGTTTATTCTGTTTGTTCCTGCACCCATAATACCTCTTAATCCGCCGGTACCGAATTCAAGATTTTTATAAAAACTGTCAATTAATTCCTTTTCGTTATTATTAATAAGTTGTTTAACAGCTTCTCTTGTTTGTTGGTCATAATCATTGTTCAACCATTTTTCGGCTTTTTGTAATATCTCTTTATTCATTATTTCAGCATTTATTCATTTGCACAAAGTTAGGTTTTTTATTTTATACTTGTTAATTGAATCGAAAATAATGAATAAATCAGGTTTATTCTGTTATAATACAAGGTATATCTTCTCTTGTTAAAAAATGTTAATATTCTTAATATTATATAATTATCAGAAAATTAGACAGTTATATTATTTGCTGTAAAAAAGATTGAAAATAATAGTGTTTCTTGCTTTGCTAAGAATTATTTTATTATTAAGTTTGTCTGATAAAATGAATTTTAATTGTTAACTAAAAATTGTTTGTTTATGAAAAA
>JAJRUH010000154.1 GCA_024277895.1 Bacteroidota bacterium
CTGCACATCTCTTTTGTATTTTGTTCAATTTGAAGTATTTATATACATCTACATCTTACAAAATCCAAAATAGACGCACATCTGAGCTTTTCAGCAAGCCCTATTTATTTGCAGGTAAAAGTATTGTAAATGTACTGCCTTTGCCGATTTCACTTTCAACGCTTATAGTTCCGTTATTTTTCTTAATAAAATCTTTGCAAACAACCAAACCTAAACCTGTTCCTTTTTCATTGTGAGTTCCGAATGTCGAAAAGTTCAAATCGGCTTTAAATAATTTCGGAATATCAGTTTCTTTAATTCCCGTACCGTTATCAATTATTTTTATAATGACTGAATCTTTACTCTTTTTTGCAGTAATTTTTACAAACCCGTCTTCAGATGTGAATTTTACGGCATTTGAAATTAAATTTCTCAGTACTGTACTAATCATTATTTCATCAGCATATATTGTTAATGTTTCATCAGTTTCGTTATACATAGAAACACCTTTTTCTTCAGCATTGCATTGTATTAATGTAATACTGTCATCAATAATGTTTTTTAATTTAATCTTTTCAGGATTATATTTTATCAGACCTATTTGACTTCTGGTAAAATCTAAGAGATTATCTAAGAATTTATATGTTTGATTAGAAGCATTATAAATATATTCTGCATATTTTGAAATTGTTTTTAGATTAGATTCTTCTGCTTTTTCTTTTATCATTTCCGAAAAACCGATAATGCCCTGAAAGGGATTTTTTAAATCGTGTGCAATAATTGAAAATAACTTATTTTTAGTTCTGTTTGATTTCTTTAGTTCAAAAGCAATTTCGCTGATTTTGTCTCTTTGTGCAGCAATTTCTTCTTGGTGTAGTAAGATGTCTTTATTTTTTTCGTCCAATAAAAACAGAGCTCTGTTTTTACTTCTGTATAAATAAATTAAGAATAATAAAAGCACTGAAACAATAAGAAATCCTACAATAATTATTGTTATAATTGTTTTTTGTTTTTGAATAATTTTATTGTCTGCAGCTTTTTGTTTTTGCAGACTTTCAATGATAAGTTGTTTTTTTTCATTTTGGTACTTTGATTCAATTGCAGCAATCGCATTTATTTTATCTTTGTTAAAAATACTGTCATTTACATCAGTAAATTTTTCAAGATATTCAAATGCTTTTCTGTAATTATTTTTTACCTTGTATGCTTCGGTATAAGAACTGTATGCATACGATCGTAATGAATTTGAATTAACTTCTTCGGCATATTTTAAAGCTTTTTCTGCATATTCTAATGAACTGTCAGCATAACTTATTTTTTTCTCGCTGTATTTTTCTGCAAGTTGTATATATATCATACTAATATTTGAATAAGTTATACTCAAAGTAGATTTATCATTCTCAGAATTAATCTTTTTAGTAAGTTCAAGAAATTTATTTACGGATTTTTTATATTCTTTTTTAAATAAATAAATTCGGGCGGTATTTCCTAAAGCACTTATTATAATTTTAGAATTGCCGATTTGTTTGGCTATTGTAATTGTTTTATCAAAATAAATTCGGGCAGTATCTAATTTATGATAATCAGAATAAATTAATCCGATATTATTATAAACATTTGCAAGATCTTCTGATGCATTTTTCTTTTTAAAAATCTCAACAGCATTTAAACAAAAATCCAACGATTTATCCAAGTTTCCCTGATAATAATGAATGATACCGATTCCTGCAAGATTTCTGCCGCTGTTTAAAGTATCTTTTAATTTATCATTTATTTTTAAAGCTTTATAGAAGTAATTAAGTGCTTTTTTATAATGACCGGCAATTGTGTTTATACGTCCCAATTCTCTGTATGCTCCGGCTGTTCCGGTGTCGAACAAAAGATTTTCGGAAAGAACTAAAGCATTGCTGCTGTACAAAAGTGCAGAATCAATATTTTGATAGATATATAATTCAGATAATTCAGTTAGAGCATTTACCGTTAATGTATCTTCTTCATGCATATTGACAATTTGCAATAAACTGTCTTTATTTTGTTTTTCCTGTCCGAATAAAATGAACTTCGGAAATAAGAAAAAAAATATTAAAAATAGTTTAATGAAGTTGCGAACCATCTGTTATTTAATCAAATTAATTCTTAAAAGTATAAATATTATCAAATAATCACAAATAATTGTGTACTTTTTTATGCTGAAGCTATATAGCCCTAAATTAAATATCATAAAAAAAAGACTTCCTGAACCAAGAAATCTTTTTCATATTTATAAAGAGAATGGAATTTTATTGAGCTCTGAAATCATTAAACCGAGCTACATTTTCTGTTATTACATTCGTTTCTTTTTGTGGGAGCTTCATTATCTTTGATTCTGTTTCTTTGATGTTTTGAGGTGTTACTTTAAAAGGAACTGCAATACTCGGTGCAATAACCAGTGCTACAATTGACATTAATTTAACCAATATATTTAAAGAAGGACCGGAAGTGTCTTTAAACGGATCCCCTACAGTATCCCCTACAATCGTTGCATTATGCATTTCAGAACCCTTATTAAATACTTCTCCGTCTTCAAATGTGATACCTTCCTCAACCATTTTTTTTGCATTATCCCAGGCACCTCCGGCATTTGCCTGAAAAATTGCCATAATTACACCTGAAGATGTTACTCCGGCTAATACACCGCCGAGAATTTCGGCACCGCCTATAAATCCGACTAATGCCGGTACAACAAGAGCCAACAAACCGGGTAAGATCATTTCTCTGAGAGAAGATTTTGTAGAAATAGCCACGCATTTATCATATTCTGCCGAACCGTCTGCTTGTTTAATAATGTCTTTTTCTTCGGAAGACATTTTTGACGTATCTCCGTCATATTTTTTTATAATGACTAATGCTCTTTTTAAAACAGGAATATCTTTGAACTGTCGTCTTACTTCATCAATCATTTTACTTGCAGCACGACCCACTGCACCCATAGCCAAAGCAGAAAATAAGAAAGGCAGCATAGCCCCGAAAAATAAACCGGAAATAATGTAAGGATTGGCTAAATCGATTACGTTAATGTTTGCTTGTTGCATAAACGCAGTAAACAAAGCTAAAGCTGTAAGTGCTGCAGAGCCTATAGCAAATCCTTTACCGATTGCAGCGGTTGTGTTTCCGACAGCATCTAATTTATCTGTTCTCTTTCTCACTTCTGAATCAAGTTCAGCCATTGCAGCAATTCCGCCGGCATTATCGGCAATCGGTCCGTAAGCATCAATAGCAAGTTGAATACCTGTATTTGCTAACATTCCGACAGCAGCAACTGCAATTCCGTATAATCCGGCAAAATAATATGCACCAATAATTGCTGATGCGATGACAACAATCGGCAGAGCTGTTGATAACATTCCGATTTCAAGTCCGCCGATAATATTTGTAGCAGCCCCTGTTCTGGATTTTTTTACAATTGATATTACCGGTTTTTTTCCGGTTCCTGTATAATATTCGGTAATTTTACCTATTGCAAAACCGGCAATTAATCCGATAATTGTTGCCGCAAAAACATTAAGAGAAGTATATGTTCTTGTAATTCCTTCAAAATTAGTAAAACTCCAAGTTTCCGGAAGCATTTTGTTAATGATAAAATAAGAAGCAATAATCATTAAAACAGCTGAAACTCCTTCACCGATATTTAGTCCTATATGCGGATTACCGCCTTCTTTAATACGGACAAAAAAAGTTCCGATTCCGGAAATAATAATTCCTGCAGCTGCTATGGTTAACGGTAATAATACCGGACCTATTGAGAAATTTGCAAATTCAGGCAATGAAATAAATGCTGCTCCGAGAACCATTGTAGCAACAATGGACCCGACGAAAGATTCAAATAAATCGGCCCCCATACCGGCAACATCGCCTACATTATCACCTACATTATCTGCAATTGTTGCAGGATTTAAAGGATGGTCTTCCGGAATCCCGCTTTCAACCTTACCCACTAAATCCGCACCTACATCAGCAGCTTTTGTATATATTCCGCCGCCTACACGTGCAAATAAAGCAATAGATGATGCTCCGAGAGAAAAACCTGTAAGGACATTTAAAACTTCAACAGTTCCTCCGGAAAATCCTATTAAATTATACACAAGGAATAAAACACTCAATCCTAAAACACCGAGAGATACAACGCCTAAACCCATAACAGAACCTCCGTTAAAAGCAACTTTTAATGCTGAATTAATAGATTTTTGTGCAGCATTAGTCGTTCGCACATTTGCTTTTACGGCGATTCTCATTCCCAAGTAACCTGCAAATGCAGAAAGAAATGCACCGACAATAAATGATACGGCAATAAATCCGTTTGAAGATTGTTCCGATTCTCCTTTAAAATACAATAAAAGAGCAACTGATGCAACAAAGACAACCAGAACTTTATATTCGGCTTTCAGAAATGCCATTGCACCATCCGAAATATGTTTCGCAATCGTTTGCATTTTTGCTGTACCGGCACTTTGTTTTTTAACCCAAGCAGACTTAATAATTGTAAAAAAAATACCTAAAACTCCGGCTCCGATAATAGAATAAATAAGTGTTTCCATTAGTTAATCAATAGTTTATAAATATATTATTAAATTTATATTAATATTTCAGCGACAAAGATATATCTTTTGAACAGATATTCAAATCAGTAAGAATAAATATTTTGTTATATTCAGGATAAAATATAATTCTGATTTAGTAATTAAAAGGAACTGTTAAAAATATCCGTTGATAAACCAAAATAAATTATTTGACTTTGTTCTTCAGTAAATTGATTTGTTTTTTTTCTGTAATAGAATCCGACATTAAACAAAAGCCCGTATTCAGGATTGATTAAGTATGAAAAACCCAAATCAAATATTCGAATATTTGATATTTCTCCTTGCAGAAATTTTATACCGTAATCATCGGGTCGTAACCTGTACGATTTGTATATATTGCCGCCGTAACTTACGGTATCATTTATATCCTCGCCTTTTTTTGCTGAAATAATTTTTACTTTTGCCGAAAACCGACCCTTAACATATCTTATAAGGGCAATTCCTTCTGCAAAATTTGCTCCGAACGGATGGGCAAGTTCTTGTCTGAAATTTCCGTAATTCAAATTTGCAATTCCCTGATTAACATATGCCTCGCCGTGAGAATAAGTGTAGGGACGAACAGCATTAATTTCTCCCCTTACAAATAATCCGTTGATGTTAAGTACGTTGTAAACTTTAATACCAGCCTGCATTCCGAATTTATTCCCCCACCAACCGGATTTGTCACGCAGAGATGAAATAATTATATCATCTAAAATAAATTGCGAATATAAGAATGTTGATTTAAACAGTCTGGCATTCAAAGCTATGCCCATCAACGAGTTATCGGAAGTTCCTTTATAAAATTCTGTCGGGCGGTAAAAAATTACCGGATTAAAATATACGGCATCGTAGGAAATGTGCCGTCCGTTACTGTCGT
This sequence comes from Bacteroidota bacterium, assembly GCA_024277895.1. Taxonomy (GTDB): domain Bacteria; phylum Bacteroidota; class Bacteroidia; order Bacteroidales; family JAADGE01; genus JAADGE01. The sequence goes on from JAJRUH010000154.1 coordinate 5,455, forward strand.
ATGGGTTTGTAATAACGGTTTCAAAAAAATCAAAATTAATGCGTTTTGTAATATTCAAACTGAAATAATGTAAAAAAGCCGCTTTATCATATAAAATGTTTGTATTAACTCCTGAAGATAAATTTACATCCGAAAGTTTAGTAAACATCCACAAATATTTAATTTTCCAAATATTAACTTCTGCTTTTACATAAGGAAATGCATTCGAATTATCCGATAAAAACAGCGATCTGTATCCGTTTCCGAGAAAAAATTTTCCTCGTCCGCCGGATAAGGAGATGTATTTATTTGCCTGATATGTAATATCTCCGGTCCAAGAATAAAACTCTATTTTTGAATTTGTTCTTTTTATATATTTTCCGAAGTGCGGTATAATTCCGAATTTATTAATTAAATCATCAAAATAAGAAGGAAATTCTGTGGCGGAATAAAAAATATCTGAACTTATAAACAATTTATTTTTATATGAAGACTGAACACTTATTCCGGCTCGTAAATCAGAAAAAAATCTTTTGTCGGAAAAATCCTTATAACAAGAAGAAGTAATTATAGGGTTTAAAATAAAGTCGGTATTTTTATTTTTTATCTCAAGAAGATTATCATTAAATAATTTATTCTCCGAAAAAATATTTTGAAAATGTACATCTTTATAATAATCTTTTTTATAAGGTTTTATTGTATAATGACGAACAGTATCGAAATTCAAATTCGTTTCATGATAATAACTAATATCATTATTTAATCTGACAAATTGTGCAGTTGCCGAAAAACCGAAAATACAAGAAAGTAAAAGTACAAAGAATATTTTTTTGAGAAACATAAAGCTATTTTTTTCGATTTTTTATATTCAGTATTATTATCGGAATGTAAAAAACAATCATTGCAGCCAACAACAATAGAAGAATTAGCCGTCTTATCCCCATTAAATTATGAAGATACATTGCAGCAGCAGAAAATAATAAGTTAATAAGAATTAAAATAAGAACGGCTTGTTTATGATTTAATCCCAAGCGGATAAAAATATGATGGATGTGTTGTTTATCCGGTTTAAAAAGCGGTTTTTTTTGAAAGAATCTAATAAACATTACACGCAAAGTATCATACAAAGGAATTGTTAATATGGCAATAGAAATTGCCGGTGCCGCATATTTTGAATATTCAAAATTTTGATTGATATTCATTTCGTTAAATTTCACAATTAATACAGAAATTACAAGCCCGAGAATTAAAGAGCCTGTATCACCCATAAAAATCTTATTTTTTTTACTGAACACATTATATCTTAAAAATCCGATTAATGCCCCTACAACTGCTGCAGACAGAACAGCATAGTGATATTCTTTCACTAAAAAAAACCAAACTCCCAACACCCCGGCAGCTGCAACTCCTATACCTGCAGACAAACCGTCGATTCCGTCGATTAAATTAAATCCGTTAACAATAACCAGATAAACAAAAATTGTTAACGGAATTCCGAAATAAGGAGAGATGTGATTAATGCCGAAAAATCCATGTAAATCCGTAAATTGTAAATCAGAAAAAAAAGCAATAATTGAAACAGCCAGAATTTGACCCAACAATTTTGTTAAAGGAGCAATAACTAAAATATCATCTTTAATTCCGACAAAAAATAAGATTACCGTAGCTGCTAAAACGAATTTTAATTCGGGTATTTCCGAAAAATCAGAAAAAAATAAAGCAGAAACCATAAACCCCGAAAAAATTGCTATTCCGCCGAGAGTCGGAATACTTTTGCTGTGAACAGTTCGTTCATTCGGCTCATCGAACAATTGTTTTAGTTCCGCCACTTTAATAATAGACGGGATAGAAACCGCTGTTATAACCAACGACACAATAAAAGCTGCGATAATTAAATATGGTTCGGATAATAAGTCAAGCATCACATTATTCTTTAACTTTACAAAATTGAGGATTTTTATTTTAAAAAAGCGATAATTGTAAAATATTTTTATGTTAGTAAAATTAATACTTTATTTACTGTTAAAGACGTTTCATACAAAAATAAAGTTGCATTATGAATATTACGGTAACCGGAGGCACCGGAATGACGGGTTCCTATTTGCTTTTTAAACTCGCAGAAAAAGGATATAAAATAACCGCCCTGAGGAGAAACAACAGTAATCTTAAAATTACGCGAAAAATTTTCAATGTTTTATCAGAAAAAGGGGAACTGCTTTTTTCTGAAATTAAGTGGGTTGACGGCAATATTCTTGATTTCGGTTCTGTTGATTTTGCAGTTAAAAATGCTGATTTTGTGTATCATACAGCTGCAGTAGTTTCATTTAAACCGAAAGACAGAAAACATATGATTTATAATAATGTTCAGGGAACGGCAAATGTCGTAAATGCTTGTCTTGCAAATTCGGTTAAGAAATTATGCCATGTAAGTTCGGTTGCGGCAATCGGAAATACTCTCGAAGGAGAGTTATTGAAAGAAGATACGGAATTAACCGATTTTGATAATATTTCCGATTATGCAGTCAGTAAATTCCAATCGGAACGCGAAGTTTGGAGAGGCATAGCAGAAGGATTGAATGCCGTAATAGTTAATCCTTCAATAATTCTCGGTGCCGGAAATTGGGAAGCCGGCAGTCCGAGACTGATAAAGACGATATGGGACGGTTTAAAATTTTACACAAGAGGAGTAAACGGATTTGTTGATGTAAGAGATGTTGTCGATATTATGATACTTTTGACCGAAAGCGATATTTCAAACGAAAGATTTATTATTAACAGTGAAAACATTTCATATAAATACCTTTTTGAAATAATTGCCGAAAATCTCGAAAAAAAATGTCCTTCTGTTCTTGCCGGTTCTTTTATGCTTGAAAGTATGATGTATTTCGACAAAATAAGATATTTTTTTACAGGAAAAGAACCTCGTTTAACAAAATACACCTTACGTTCGGCACAACAAAAACATAGTTGCTCAAACGAAAAAATTACATCTGCTTTAAACTTTGGGTTTATACCTGTTGAACAATCAATTAAAGAAATTTGTCAAATATTTCTGAAAAAATTTAATACAAAATGATATTTTTGCATTGCATATGAAGAAACCGGCACTAATCATATTAATTTTAACAATTATAAGTACGCTTAATAATCCGGTTTCGGGGCAAAACCCTTTGAGAACCGACGAAACAGCTTTTACCGTTCCTGTTAAAACTCTGGAATTAAGTTTATTCAGACCGGCAAAATACGGACTGACCAAAAAAGACGAACTTTCGGCACACCCGATAGGAATGTTTGTTTTGCCGCATTTTTTTTATAAAAGACAATGGTTAAAATTTGACTTGTTTCGTCAACGATTTTTATTTTCATCAAAGCACGGTATTTATTATCCCCATTTTGCATTAAACTTAAATCAAAGATTACCTTTCGGATTTACACATTTTAAGCCCGAAGATGCCGGTGTTCCTAATACGCTCGCTTTTCAAAGCGAAATACTGTTAAGTCATTATTTACACGAACCCGACCATTGCAGTGCCGGAGATTTTTTATTAACCGTTCGTTTAGGATTTAAATACGCACTGAAATTTAGTTCTTTTGATGAGCCTTTAATTTATCAGTCAATATTATTTCGTGAAACAGCTGTCTTAATTCCCGGATTTGTATGGTATGCCGGTGCCGGAAGCAACGGACACATAAATTACACCTATAATTATTTTGCAAATTTTGATTATTATGCCTACGGGTTTATAAATAATTTTTCCGTTGAAGCAAAAGGAGGAATTTACGGATATTACGGAAAACATTTAAGCGGATTTGCCGGATTAAAATTTGCTTTTTCAACCATGCCTGATCGCAATCGTTTTTTAATTATGCCAATTGTCGGGGTATCTTATTTTATTGATTTCAGAAAACGAAAAAAATACGGAACAAACTTATTTAGAAAATCACCTTTTAAACACGATAATTCCTTAGACCGAGATGATAAATATTACGAAAATCTGGAAAAACGTAAAAATTTAAACGATACGATTCAATAATGCTTCGGCAATAATTATATCTTCAGAATTTGTTATTTTAATATTTTCTCTATTCCCGTTTACAAGATATATTTGATGCCCTGCTGCTTCAAAAACACTTGCATCATCGGTAAATTCTTTTTTGTATTCCAAATTATATGCCTGCTTTATTGCCTGAATATTAAATGTTTGCGGCGTTTGAATTTCTTTATAAAATGTTCTGTTAACACCGATATTTTTTTGTCCTTCAATTTTTCTTATCGAAAAAACAACATCGCTTGATGCAACAGCATTTCCGAGTTTTTCGGCTTTATCAAATGTCCTCTTTATTGTTGCAATATTTACCAAAGGACGCACACCGTCGTGCACAGCAACAAAGCCGTCTTCATCAATAATATCAAGAGCGTTTTTTATTGAATGAAAACGTGTTTTACCGCCTTTAACAACGGTAACAGGAATAGTGAACTTATATTTTTTACAAAGATTTTCCCAATATTTGAGATGATTTTCAGGCAAACTTAATATTATTTTAATATGATTGTCAAATTGATAAAAACGATTTATTGTATGCATCAAAATCGGCAAATCTCCGATACATAAAAATTGTTTCGGAATTTCTGATTCCATTCGTAAACCGATTCCTCCGGCAGTAATTATTGCATATTTTTTCATAAATTTTTAAAAGTAACAAACTTAGTTAAAAAATAATAAATAATTTATCTTATTGTCCGCTTGGATACTGATTTTTATCAGATATGTATTTGGTTTTTCCCGGCATAGTTCATTACCGGATACAATACTGCAAAGATTGTAAATATAAAGATAACAGGAGAAGATTTATGTCAATTTATCCGTTAATTTTTTTATTTCTTCCGAAGGAATTTCATTTTCATACAAAATATTGTAAACTGCATCAGTTATCGGCATCTCAATTTTGCGGGTTTTGTTAATTTCATATATACTTTTAACGGCATAATAACCTTCGGCAATCATTTTCATTTCGAGTTGTGCTGCTTTTACCGAATATCCTTTGCCTATCATAGTGCCGAAAATACGATTTCTGCTGAATTTTGAATATGCCGTTACCAGCAAATCACCGAGATATGCAGAGTTTTTAATATCTCTCGTAATCGGATGCACAGTATTGACAAAGCGTTTTATTTCGCGTATGGCATTTGAAACTAAAACTGCCTGAAAGTTGTCTCCGTAGCCCAAACCGATACATATTCCGGAAGCTGTTGCAAAAATATTTTTTAAAACTGACGAATATTCTGTTCCGTATATATCGTCTGAAATGTTTATTCGAGTGTATCGGGTTTTTAACATACTGCCGAGATGTGTTGCAAGTTCTTTGTTTTCGGAGGCAACCGTAAGATAAGAAAGTCGTTCGGCGGCAATTTCTTCGGCATGGCAAGGTCCCGCAATAATTCCGATGTTTTGTTTTGAAACATTGTATTTTTGATGAAAATAATCGGCAAAAATCAGGTTTTCGTCAGGAATAATACCCTTTACGGCTGAAATAATATATTTTTTCGATAATGAAAAATTGTTTTTTGAAAGAGCATTTTTTATAAAAGCCGAAGGAATTGCAAAAATCAGAATATCGGATTTGTGTATAACATCATTAATATCATCACTCAAATACAACTTATCGGTATTTAATTCAACCGAACTTAAATAATATTTATTATGTCGGTACTTTTTTATCTGATTTATATTTTCCGAATTGCGAATATACCAATTCAGTGTTCTGCAGTTTTCTGAATCGTTCAGCATTTTAACGATTGCTGTTGCCCAGCTTCCGCCGCCGAGAATTCCTGTTGAACTATCTAACATCTTTCCACTTAAATGTTTGTATCATTCTGTCAATATCTTTTCGTAAAAATTTTAGTGCGGGTGCCAAAGAATCTTTATTAGGAACATTGTTGAAATAAAAAGCACCTCTGACAAAATGTTGAGTGCTGTCGGTAAGATAAAACTGAATTTGCGAAGCAACATCACCTTTAATATCGTATAAAATTCCGTAAACTTTTGCACTGTCATTTTCCCATATTTTTGTTTCTATGGCATCGGCTTTTACACTGTGTTTATATGCAAGTTCTCTGGTGTCTTCTTCGTAGGAATCTAAATTATTTTTTATGTTTTTGTAACTTAAATAAACAGTAGCGTTGAATTTCGGAAATTGCCAGTCAGCCCAGTATTCTTCAGCATCTTTGCTGCTGTCGGAAACAACTTTTGAATAAACCGGAATTTCAAATGTGTAAGGAAAAACAGAGTCAAACAAACGGTATTTTTTTTTTGGAAAATCCGTTCGTAAATAACCGTGTGGTTTAGGATAATAGTTTTCTTTACAGGAAAAAATAAAAAAAATAAAGATAATAAAGATAAAAGATTTAATTTTGAGTTTCATTTTTTTAATTTTTATCACAGACTCAACAGGTTATCAAAACCTGTCAGGTATTGCTGATTAAATTATATATTTTGCAGTAAAACACACAGGTTTTTTATACTTTACCGGTAATTATATTCGATTGTTCTGTTTGTCCCCAAGCAGGGCAGGGAACAACACCTCTTTTTTTTGTGTAACAACCCGCAAGCGAAAGTATCCCGAAAAAGAAAATAACTGTTATTATTGCAATTTTAAATTTTTTCATAATTTGTTTTTTAATAGAATGCAAAAACAATACTTTTTATTTTATTCTGTTTCAAAATTAGAAAAAATATTTATATTTGCACTTTATTTAGAATAGTTCTAAATAGTGATTTTGATAAAATGGGAAAAGACGATAAAATAATAAACGAATTACAAGAGAAAGAATACGAAGCAGGTTTTGTAACTGATATAGAAACGGAAGTTTTTCCGAAAGGATTAAACGAGGATATAATTAAAGCAATATCAGCAAAAAAAGGTGAGCCCGATTTTATGCTCGACTTCCGACTGAAAGCATACAGATATTGGCAGGAACAGGAAGAACCGAATTGGGCTTTATTAAAGTACCGGAAACCGAATTTTCAGGAAATCAGCTATTATGCTGCACCTAAGAATAAGGCAAAATATAACAGTTTAGATGAAGTAGATCCTGAAATTATTGATACATTTAATAAACTCGGTGTTCCTTTGGAAGAACAAAAAGTGCTTTCGGGCGTTGCTGTTGATGTTGTAATGGACAGTGTTTCGGTACATACGACTTTTCAAACAACCTTAAATGATTTAGGAATTATATTTTGCTCAATCAGTGAAGCCATTCGAGAACACCCGGATTTGATAAAAAAATATTTGGCAACAGTTGTTCCGTATCGTGATAATTTTTATGCAGCCTTAAATTCTGCAGTTTTTACCGACGGTTCATTTGCTTATATTCCGAAAGGTGTCAGATGTCCGGTTGAACTTTCAACGTATTTTCGTATAAATCAAGCAAATACCGGGCAATTTGAAAGAACTTTGGTAATTGCGGATGAAGGAAGTTATGTCAGTTATCTTGAAGGGTGTACGGCACCGCAACGCGACGAAAATCAATTACACGCAGCAGTTGTAGAACTCATAGCATTAAAAGATGCCGAAATAAAATACTCTACTGTTCAAAATTGGTATCCCGGAAATAAAGACGGAGTGGGCGGAATCTATAATTTTGTTACAAAAAGAGGCATTTGTAAAGGAGACCATTCAAAAATTTCCTGGACACAGGTTGAAACCGGTTCTGCCGTAACTTGGAAATATCCGAGTACAATTCTGAAAGGAAATCATTCCGTCAGTGAGTTTTATTCTGTAGCAGTAACAAATAATTACCAACAAGCTGATACCGGAACCAAAATGATACATGTAGGAAGAAATACCAAAAGCACGATTATTTCTAAAGGAATATCTCTCGGAAAAAGCAGTAATACATACAGAGGTTTAGTCGATATAAAAAAATCGGCAAGTAATGCAAGAAATTATTCGCAATGCGATTCGTTGCTTATAGGTGATAAATGCGGAGCTCATACATTTCCGTATATTGATGTTGATAATTCTACGGCAATTACGGAACATGAAGCCACAACATCGAAAATTGCCGAAGATCAAATATTCTATTGTAATCAAAGAGGACTTGATACAGAAAGTGCAGTGAGTTTAATTGTTAACGGATTTGCAAAAGAAGTTCTAAGTAAATTACCTATGGAGTTTGCAGCAGAAGCAAAAAAATTATTATCAATTACCCTGGAAGGAAGTGTAGGATAGACAAAAACAAAATTATGCGAAAAATCACGATAATAATATTATTCTTTTTGTCAGTAAAAACTCTTTTTGCACAGGAAGATAATGCTTTTATTCCCGAACATTTAATCGGGCTTACAGGCGGCATAAATATGGTGTCTGTTTTTAGTGAAGATAAATTAACTTATACCGACGGGTCAGGAAATATTTTGGTAAGCAGTCCGTATATATTTAAATATTCCGGAGGATTATCGTATAAATATATATCCGGAAAAAATATCGGCTTGTTAGCAGAATTAAGCTATACTCAAAAAGGCGGATATAATGAATTTATGTTTGATAAATACGGAAATGTAACAGATTCAATTCTTTTTAATCATCAGTTAGATTATGGTGAATTTGCCTTTTTAACAGATGTCAGATTAGGAAAAAAACACAGTAAAATAAACATTTATATCGGACCGCATATTGCATATCTTTTAAAACAAAAATTAACCGTTTTAGAAGATACTTACGGGAAAGAATATGTAAACGGAACAAATATAAAATTTGAAGCAGGAATAAACATAGGCGGAGGTTACAGCTTTAATTTTAATAAAGGAGAAGTTGAATTAAGATTTATTTACAATCATGATTTTACGAATATATTTCCGGGAAAATCCGTTAATAATTTTTCGTTTAATCAAAATCAAGTTTATTCATTAAGCTTGTCATATTATTACAAACTATCAAAGAAAAAAAATAAGAATGTTAAAAATAACAGATTTAAAAGCAGAAGTTGACGGTAAGGAAATTTTAAGAGGTATTAATCTTGAAGTTAAACCGGGTGAAGTTCATGCAATTATGGGACCGAACGGTTCCGGTAAAAGTACATTGGCTTCAGTATTGGCAGGAAGAGATATATTTAAAGTTACCGGAGGTAAAGTTGAATTTAAAGGAAAAAACTTATTGAATTTAATCCCGGAAGAACGCTCACGTGAAGGTATTTTTTTGGCTTTTCAATATCCGGTTGAAATTCCCGGCGTAAGTATTACAAATTTCATGCGTGCTGCTGTTGACGAACACAGAAAACACAAAGGCTTTGATCCTATGAATGCTTCACAATTTTTAAGATATATGAAAGAAAAAAAGGCACTTGTGGAATTGGATGCAAAATTAGAAGGCAGAGCTGTTAACGAAGGATTCTCAGGAGGCGAGAAAAAGAAAAACGAAATATTTCAAATGGCAATGCTCGAACCCGATTTAGCTATTCTTGACGAAACAGATTCAGGATTAGATATAGATGCTTTAAAAGTAGTTGCTAACGGAGTTAACAAACTGAAAACCAAAGAAAATGCAACAATAGTTATTACCCATTATCAGAGATTGTTAGACTATATTGTCCCTGATATTATTCATGTTTTATATAACGGCAGAATTGTAAAAACAGGCGGAAGAGAATTAGCTCTTGAACTTGAAAAATACGGTTATGACGAGATAAAAAAAGAAGCAGATAAGCGATTTTAAATCATAAAAATGACACAAACAAATATAAAAAATAAAACATTTGCCGATTTATATTCCGGAACGAAAGATTTTTTGTTGCCGAATATTGTCAGAAAAAAATCAACAAATTTATTCGATAAAATAAAACTTCCGAATAATAAAACCGAAAATTGGCGAAAATTTAACAGCGATTCGATTTTTAAACACAATTATAAACTCGGTAAAAAACTTAGTGTTGAGACAAAAGATCTTGATTCATTATCTTTTTTTGAACCTTCGGGAAATTATGTGATATTGGTAAACGGATTTTTTCACAGCGGAAATGTAAAAAATACCGATTTAAATAATAATATTTTCATCGGGTCATTAAAAGATGCTCAAAAAACGCATTCTGAGATTATTTCCGGTCGATTAAATACTCAAAACACCGAAACAGAAAATTATTTCTCTGTTTTAAATGATGCTTATGCAAAAGACGGTGCTTTTATTTATGTTCCGGAAAATGTTATTCTTGATGAACCGATTTATATAATGCACTTTATACAAAGTGATAACGGAAATATCTTTTCACAAAACAGAAATTTAATTATTGCCGGAAAAAATACGGCATTTAAAATTATTCATACTTACCACTCTTTGTCTTCTGATTTTTCATTCAATAACAGTTTGACCGATATTTTTGCAGATGAAAAAGCACAACTTGAATATTATTTATTCGAAGGTGAGGGAAATACGGCAGCACATGTAAATAATATAAACATTAATTCTGAAAAAGGAAGTTCTTTTAAATCTAACATTGTTACTTTTTGCGGCTCTGTGGTCAGAAATAATATTTATGCCGAATTTAAAAACGAATTTGCCGAAGTTAATTTGCAAGGAATTTATATGCCTGATAAAGAACAAACCGTTGATAATTTTATTGAAATTAAACATGCAAAACCAAATTGCCGAAGTAATCAAATTTTTAAAGGAATTATTGACAATAAAGCTGTTGCGGTATTTACAGGAAAAGTCTTTGTTGCAAAAGATGCCCAAAAAACCGATTCGGCTCAATCTAATCAAAATTTATTATTAACAGATTATGCAAGGGTACACAGTCGTCCGCAATTAGAAATATATGCTGATGATGTGGTATGTTCACATGGTTCAACAACCGGACAGCTGGATAATGAAGCATTATTTTATATGAAAACACGCGGAATTCCCGAAAAAAGAGCCAAAACAATGCTGATGAAAGCATTTTTACGTGATGTTACAGATAAAATTAATGTTACCGGATACCGTGAGTATGTCAATTTTTTAATCAGTAAACGATTAAAAGGACAAAGTCCGGAAAGTTTATGCTCGGTAAAAGTCTGTCCGAGTTGTTAATAAAACCAAAAATTTAAATATGTTTGATGTTGAAAAAATACGGAAAGAGTTTCCGATACTCCGACAAAAAGTAAACGGAAAAGATTTAATTTATCTGGATAACGGTGCAACAGTTCAAAAACCGAAACAAGTTATTGAAATAATTCGGAAGGTTTATTCAGAATATAATTCAAACATACACAGGGGAGTACATTATCTAAGCAATAAATCTACCGAATTATATGAAGGAGCAAGAGAAACAATTCGTAAATTTATTAATGCACAGGCAAAAGAAGAAATCATATTTACCAAAGGAACAACAGATGCGATAAACCTTGTTGCTTTTTCTTTCGGAGAAAAATTTATTAATGAAGATGATGAAATTCTTATTGCCGAAACCGAACATCATTCGAATATTGTCCCTTGGCAAATGATGTGCGAAAGAAAAAAAGCACACATTAAAGTTATTCCTGCTGACGAAAACGGAGAATTAATTTTTTCAGAATATAAAAAACTTCTGAATAAAAAAACAAAACTTGTTGCTGTTGCACATGTGGCAAATTCAACAGGCATAATAAATCCTATTAATGAAATTATTACCGAAGCACACAAAATCGGTGCAAAAGTTTTGATTGACGGAGCACAGGCAATTCAACATAAAAAAATTGATATTCAACAGCTTGATTGCGATTTTTACGTGTTTTCCGGACATAAAATGTATGCCGAAACAG
>JAJRUH010000155.1 GCA_024277895.1 Bacteroidota bacterium
AATGTAACTGCAATACAAAAACGAAGTAATGAATTTAAAGGACATTTCAATTTCGTAACAGGACGAGCAGTAACGGCATTTCCCGATTTTTATTATTCTGTTAAACATCTTTTAAAAAAGAAAAATAATCGCAACGGTATTATTTATTTGAAAGGCGGTGATTTTGAAAGAGAATTAAAAACGTTTAGTAACGTAAAAGTTTATGATTTAAAAAGTTATTTTGATGAAGAGTTCTTCGAAACAAAGAAGTTGATTTATCTGACAAAATAAAAAAAGCTGAATTTATTTTAAAAAATCTTGAAATTTTTTGTGATAAATAAAAAAATAATACCTTTGCATCCCTGAAAATCAGATAGGATAATTTAGAAAATACAGAGTAATGAAAAGAACGTTTCAACCTTCGAACAGAAAAAGAAAAAATAAACACGGATTCAGAGAACGTATGGCATCTGCAAGCGGTCAGAATATAATAAATGCAAGACGCAGAAAAGGACGAAAAAAATTATCGGTATCCAGTGAAATACCTCATAAATAAGAGTTATTTTCTTTTTAAAAATATTTTAAATATTAAAATATAATTTATTCCCTTGATATTCCTATATCAGGGGTTTTTTGATTATAATTGCATCTAATTTATAATTAATATAAATAAGAAACAAAAATAATGATAAATAATATACAAACTTTAATAAAAAACAGTACAATTGATATTGATTTACAGGAAATAGCAGAAAAAGTCGTTAATAATAAACAAATAAGCGATGCAGATGCTTTAATAATGTATAAAAAAGCCGAACTCGGATTTCTCGGAATCTTGGCAAATTATGTTCGAGAACAAAAACACGGTGATAAAACCTATTTTAATAAAAATTTTCATATCGAACCGACAAATATTTGTATCTATAATTGTAAATTCTGTTCTTACGTCAGAAAAATAGGACAAGAAGGTGCTTGGGAATTCAGTATTGATGAAATCCTGAAAACCGTTGAGTCATATAAAAATACCGGTGTTACCGAAGTGCATATCGTCGGCGGAGTACATCCGAAAAGAGATTTGCATTATTACGGTGAAATGATGCAAAAAATTAAGGAAATTATTCCCGATATTCATATAAAAGCATTTACGGCTGTAGAATTGGAATATATGATAAAAAAAGCAAAATTATCATTAGAGGACGGCTTGAGAATATTAAAAGAATACGGATTGGATTCAATACCGGGCGGCGGTGCCGAAATTTTCCATCCTGATATTCGCAAAGAAATTTGTGACGAAAAAGCATCAACAAATATGTGGCTCACTATTCACGAAACGGCACATAAGGTTGGTATTCCGTCCAATGCAACAATACTTTACGGGCACATAGAAAAATATGAACATCGGATACATCATATGTCAAAATTAAGGGATTTGCAAGATCGTACCGAAGGATTTAACACTTATATACCGCTGAAATACAGAAAAGAAAATAATACTCTTTCATATATCGGAGAAGTCAGTTCAATAGAAGATTTGAGGAATTTTGCCGTTTCTCGTATTTATCTTGATAATTTTCCGCATATAAAAGCATATTGGCCGAGTATCGGAAAAGAAATTGCACAATTATCTTTATCCTTCGGAGTTGATGATATCGACGGAACAATTGATGATTCTACAAAAATATATTCAATGGCGGGTGCCGAAGATCAAAATCCGAAAATGACAACGCAAGATTTAGTAAAACTGATTAAAGATGTTAAGAGAATTCCGATTGAACGTGATACCTTGTATAATGTGATTCAAAAATATAATTAATAAACGGTAATTTTTACAGTTACAATTTTTCCGATTTGCATCTGCATAAACCGGAGTTTTTTAAACTTAAATTTTTTCGATAGTTTTTTCTTAGACCTTGCGGGCTTATAAAACTCGCAGGGTCTTTCATTAAAATCTTACTCATAAAAAACTCATTCCCTACTTTTAACAACTCATCACTTAAAATCAACAGTTCGGTAAGTATAATTTCTGCAAGGTTTAAATATGGCAGATATTTGTATCAAAATTGCAAACCAAAACTGTTATGAAAAGTCTGATAATTATCATTCTGGCAAGTATAAGTTTCATAAACTTAAATGCTCAGCATATATTAAAAGGGAAAATTACCGATAAAAAAGGACATGCAATTATCGGTGCTAATGTTTACATTAAAAACTCATACTACGGAACTTCATCTGATACATCAGGGCACTTCAGTTTTGAATTTGAAAAAGGATACAATGACACACTTGTCGTGAATTATATCGGTTATAATTCTTATGAAAACGAAGTAAGTTATTTCTCTGATATTCAAGATATTAGTATTAAACTTACAGAAAGTGTAAATAATATAAATGCAGTAGTAATTTCGGCAGGTGCTTTTGAGGCGAGTGATGAAAAAAAATCGGCAACAATGACTTCTTTGGACATTGTTACAACCGCAAGCGGAGAGGCAGATTTATACGGAGCATACAACACAATGCCAGGTACACAAAAAGTTGGAGAAAAAGGCGAATTGTTTGTTCGCGGCGGCGACGATTACGAAGCAAAAACCTATATGGACGGTATGCTTGTGCAAAAACCGTATTCGGCAAGTATGCCTAATTTGCCTTCACGCAGTCGGTTTTCGCCTTTTTTATTCAAAGGTACAGTTTTCAGCACAGGAGGTTATTCCGCCGAATTCGGACAGGCTTTATCATCGGTTCTGATACTTGATACCAAGGGTGTTGCAGAAAAAAATATGACGGAAATTACTTTGCTTTCGGTTGGTGCAAGTGCTTCGCAAACACTTACAGGCAAAAATAATTCAATAACTTTATCTGCAAATTATCAAAACCTTGCACCTTATTTCAGTTTAATAAAACAAGAGGTTGATTGGAAAAAATCACCCGAAAGTTTCGGAGGGAATATCATTTTCAGGCAAAAAACAGGCAAAAACGGAATGTTAAAAACTTTCTTTTCGGGAAGTGTATCTGAAAGTCGGCTTTCATATCCGAATTATGAAATCGGAACTGTACAACTTATTAATTTGCAGAATAAAAATGCTTACGGAAATACGGTTTATACCGATATGCTTTCGCCGAAAATGAAAATAAAATTCGGAATTGCCTACAATTTTAATCTTGATGATATTGACATAAATAATGATAATGCATACACAAAAGAAAATGCCGTTCAATCGGTTTTAAATTTCAAATATTTTTATAATAATAATCTTGCCGTGAAATTCGGAACGGAAATTTATAATTTCAATTATTATCAAAATTATTTTTATGCCGATTTGAAACAAACATTTAATTCAAATTTCGAGAACACTGTTTATTCGTCTTTCGCGGAAGCAGAAATAAAACTGACAAGCAAATTTGCGGCACGTATCGGCGGAAGGTTCGAGCATTCGTCAATTTCAAACGAAAATAATATTTCTCCGCGAATTTCTTTGGCAATAAAAACAAGTACTTTCAGTCAGTTTTCGATAGCATACGGAACATTTTATCAAACCGCACAAAACGATTTTTTAAAATTTAATAATGATTTAAAATCCGAAGAATCAATACATTATATCGCAAATTGGCAATATGTCGTAAATAACCGAATATTCAGAGTCGAAGCTTATTATAAAGATTATAAAGAGTTGGTAAAATATGAATTTCTGAATTCTCCCGTAAAAAATTCTTATAATAATTCGGGGAAAGGATATGCGAAAGGATTTGATGTTTTTTGGCAAGATAAACAAACTTTTAAAAAGTCTTTTTACAGAATTTCATATTCATTTATTGATACAAAAAGAGATTATTTGAATTATAAAGAAGCGGCAACACCTATTTTCAGCTCTAAGCATAACTTGGCATTTGTATATAATCAATGGATTAATAAAATTTCAACATACTTAGGTTTAACTTATTCATATTCAAGCGGCAGACCATATTATAACCCGAATAATAAGGTGTTTCTTTCGGACAGAACGCAAGGAAATTATGATTTAAGTTTCAATGCGAGTTATTTAACGGAAATTTGGGGAAGTTCGACAATAGTACACCTTTCGGTCAGTAATGTTCTCGGGTTTGATAAAATTTACGGATACCGATATGATAATCAGCCGAATGAAAATAATGAATATGAAGCACATCCGATTAAACCGGCTGCGAAAAGGTTTGCGGTGATTGCCTTAATTATGAAATTTTAATAATCGGAATACGATTTTATTCAGAAGAATCATAAAACAACGAAACAATTAATCAGACAGTCAATTCAACAATAATTTTATAAACAATTTAAACAAAAAAAATGAAAAATTTAACATTAGTATTAGTTTTAAGTTTTACGTTAACAAGCGTATTTGCACAAAATGGAATGTACAAAAGAGAAATGAAAAAAAATATCAACTTACTTTACAGTGCGAAAGATATTGCTGAATATCAGACAATTGCAAACAAGTTTGATTTGATTGCCGAAAAAGAAAAAGATGAATGGTTGCCTTTGTATTATGCAAGTTTTGCAAGAATATTAATGAGCTACAAAGAACAAAACGGCGAGAAAAAAGATGCTTTACTTGACGAGGCTCAAAAACCTTTGGATAAAGCTTTTAAAATAAAAGAGAAAGAAAGTGAACTTTTTGTTTTACAAGGAATGTTGTATCAAGCAAGAATAAGCGTTTCACCTATGGCAAGAGGGTATAGATATTCATCGCTTTCAAATAATTTTTTAGAAGATGCACAAGAAATTGATGAAGAAAATCCCAGAATATATTATCTTGAAGGAATGAATGCTTTAAATATGCCTTCAATGTTCGGCGGAGGTAAAGAAAAAGCATTACCATATTTCCAAAAAGGAAAAGAAAAATATGATAAATTTACGACATCAAACGAATTAATGCCGAATTGGGGTAAAAAAACTAATAAAGCAAAGCTTGAATATTGCAAAGAACAATAATATATTGCAGTTAATCCGTCCGACCGCTCTCGGCGGCCGGACGGGTATTTACAATTTACAATATAAAATATGAATAACAAAAACATAATAAAACACAGTAAACACATTTTGCTGATATTAATATTAGGATTTCTTGTTATGCTGTTATTTTTATCAGATTTTAAAACAATAAAAAACCATATTTTTTTAAGCATTTTATCCTCACTTGCCTACGGACTGCCCTTGGCTTTCGGAAACGCTTATATTGCAAAGTATCTTTCGAAAACAATACCTTGGCATAAAAGTCCTGTAAAAGGATTGATAATCAGACTATTAGTGTCATTTACTTATTCGGCTGTTATAACTGTTATCATAAATTTTTTATTGAGTATTGGATTTTACGAAGCAACTTTAAGCACTTATACAATTTCCTTAAAATTTGTTCTTCTGATAATGATAATTACCTTTATCGTTACATTTTCGTTATACAGTATCGGTTTTTTTAAGGAATGGAAAAAAGCAATAATCAGAGAGGAGGAATTGAAACGTAACATTCTGGAACTTGAATATGCATCATTAAAAAATCAGGTCAATCCGCATTTTTTGTTTAACAGTTTAAACGTTTTAACAAGCCTTGTAGGAAAAAATGACGATGCCGTTAAATACATAAAAAAGTTGTCGGATGTTTACAGATATTTGCTTGAAAACAAAGATAAACAGACCGTAAGTTTAGAAACAGAGCTAAAATTTACCGAAGCATATATTTATTTGCATAAAATTCGTTTCGGCGAAAATTTAAAATCAAAAATTAATGTTTCCGATAAAAATTTTTCAATTGTTCCTTTGTCTTTACAAATGCTTATTGAAAATGCAATAAAACACAATATAATTTCGGAAGACGAACCTTTAAGTATTGATATTTCAAGTTCGGACAAATATATTATCGTAAAAAATAATTTGCAAGTGAAAAATACACGAGAAATATCACTAAACATCGGCTTGGAAAACATAAAGAAGAGATATAGTTATTTGACCGATAAAGAGATTGTTATTAAAAAAAACAATGACAGTTTTGTTGTGAAGTTACCTTTGTTGAAGATTGGTTTTTAGTTGTTGACAGCACAGCATACAGCAAATTAAATATTAAATATCAGATATGAACATAATAATAATAGAAGATGAAGCTCTCGCAATAAAAAGACTTTCAGATTTAATTAAAAAATACGACAAGGAAATTAATATTACTGAAGAAATTCAGTCGGTAAAGAAAGCTGTTGAATGGTTTACGGGAAACCCCGAACCGGATTTGGCATTTATGGATATTCAGCTCGGCGACGGTTTAAGTTTTGAAATTTTTGAAAAAGTTAAAATCACTTGTCCTGTAATTTTTACAACAGCATTTGACGAATATGCAATAAAAGCATTCAAAGTAAACAGTATTGACTACTTGTTAAAACCTTTTGATTATGAGGAACTTTCAAATGCAATTAACAAATTTAAAAGTCGCACAACTAATTTGCAGAGTTCAAATTTTCAACAAAATTTACAAATTGAGCAAGTAATAAATATGCTGTCGAAAAAGTATAAAGAAAGGTTTACGGTAAAAGTCGGTGAGCATATAAAACTGATTTCAACTCCTGATATTTTATGTTTTTACAGTTCCGAAAAAGCAACATACATTTTCACAAAAGAAAAGCGAAATTATCTGTTAGATTTTTCATTAGATAAACTTGAAAACCTTATTAATCCTAAAATATTTTTCAGGGTAAACAGAAAATTTATTATTAACATAAATGCCGTAAAAGATATTATTGCATACTCAAACAGCCGCTTAAAAATTAACGTTCAATATTTTAGCGATGAAGAGATAATTGTCAGTCGCGAAAAAGTTAATAAATTTAAAGAGTGGTTAGCTTAGTTTCAAAGAAAATATTCCTTATCTTTGAGCGACAATTTTAAAAAGTTTTGTTTTGACACCGAACGTTTTAGTAAAGAATACGGGATTATTCCTGTTGTTGATATTTTTACAGGTTTTTTTGATGAATAATATTTCGTTGACTAAATTCGGGATTAACCCAAATTTTTATGTCTTACTAATATTAATTTTACCATTTGAAACTCCGCCGTGGTTACTTCTTGTAAGTGCTTTTTTTATGGGATTATCAATGGATATGTTTGCCGATACCGGCGGTGTGAATTCGGCATCGCTTCTTGTTGCGGCATTTTTTCGTCCCTTGGTATTAAAAATTTTAAATCCGCGTGACGGATATATACCGGACTCGGCACCCGGAATTAGGCATTACGGTTTTTTGTGGTTTTTTAAATACAGTACAATTCTGGTTTTTATTAATAATTTAACCTATTGGATTCTTATAAAATTCAGTTTTTCAGATTTCTTTCTTAGTTTATACAAAGCTTTTATATCAACAATTATAGTGCTGATATTAATTTTTTTAAGTCAATTTTTATTCGGAAAAAATAATTGAAAACAAAACGTTTAATCATAAGTCTTGTTTTTAGCGTTACGGCTTTAATATTTATTGCCAAGTTATTTTATATTCAAGTGATTGATGATTCGTATAGATTGTCAGCAGAGAATAATACTTTAAGGCATGTTACGGTTTATCCGTCAAGAGGTTTTGTTTTTGACAGAAACGGGAAAATTATCATTTCAAATCAAAGTACATACGATTTAAAAGTTGTTCCGAGAAGTGTTGCACCTTTTGACACACTTTCTTTCTGTAAATTAACCGGAATTTCTAAATCTGAATTAGTTTCAGTATTTAAGAAAAAAAAATATTCTTATAAACCCATATTGCTGAAAAAGCAAATAAATGCGAAAGAATATGCACATATTGCCGAAAGTTTATACAAATATCCCGATTTTTTTATTGAAAAACGTTCGTTAAGAACTTATCCGTATTCGGTTGCAGCAAATGTACTCGGATATCTCGGTGAAGTTAGTGTGAACGACTTAAAAAAAGATTCTTATTATCAATCGACCGATTATATCGGTAAAAGCGGAATAGAGAAAGTTTATGAAAAAGATTTAAGAGGGAAAAAAGGAACTGAAATTTATATGGTTGATGTTTTAGG
>JAJRUH010000156.1 GCA_024277895.1 Bacteroidota bacterium
CCCAAACTATATGGGCTGTTAATCGGCTTATTGTATGAGAGCTGGTTCTATAATTCATACAGTAAAAGTAAAAAATTTATAGAAACTAAAGTAACTGCAATGGAATTGCAGAGTTTTAACTTAATAATTGAAAATAAATCTTAACGAAGTTAAAAACCGAAAAGAGCTTAACGAAATAATAATGTCAAATTTTCAAAATTCTTTTCTTTCTCAATTAGTTTTAAAAAACATAAAAAAAACGGCAAGCGGTTTTGAGTTTAAGATAAACATTAACGCTTTTCTTAACAATCTTAAGGAAATGCGAAGAGAAATAAAAATGTCGGATAATGTAAAAAATATCAAAACTATGTTTATTTTCGGCGGTAATTCGCCCTATTTTTCGGAAAATGATAAAAAGTACGTTAAAGACACGTTGCCGAAGTCCGAAATAAAAATAATTGAGGGAGCCGGACATAATATTCACATTGAAAAAGAGAATGAATTATTCGAAACTGTTTTCTTATTTTCAAAAAGTTTTTAATTTTAGAGTTTCTAATCTCAATATATGTTTAAGAAAAATCTTATATTTTTATTTTTAATTATTTATGTATTTAATTCTCTTAAAGCTCAAAACCCTGAGATTGACACATTGATAAAAGAACTTAACATACAAAAAAACAAAGAAATAAAAACAGACTTGCTAAAAAAAATATCTCTGAAATATTCTGAAAATAACCAATATTTAAAATCTAACGAATATGCAGAAAGAGCTTTAAAAATATTACCGAAAAAAGACTTATTTAATAAAATATATTTTTGGAATATATTATCCGAAAATCTTATAAAACTTTCAAAATTTGAGAAAGGCATAATTTATATTGATAAAATTCTGGATAATACAAAAAAAATAAATGATAAACATTATGAAGGTGTCGCATACCAAAATTTAATGAAAATTTATTGTAAACAAGGTAAATATGATAAAGCTGCAAAGGCAGGCATAAAATCATCAGATATTTTTGAAAAACTTAACGATACCGAAAATTCAGATATAATAACATTAAATATTGCCCTTATATACATAGATTTACGAAACTTTAAAGAAGCCGATAAAATTTTTGATGAATTTATAAGCAAAAAAAATCAAAAAGATACGCTTTTAATTGCCGGTATATATGAAAAAAAGGTGTTATTCAATTTTATAAAAATAATTTTTCATCAGCGAGATTTTACTACGAAAAAGCCCTGAACCTTTATCAACAATTAAATGACGAACTTTCCGCAGCCGTAGAAATCGGCAATATTGCCGAAACTTATGAAATCGAAAAAAAGTATTCAAAGGCATTAAATCTGTATAATAAAGCTATTAAAATTGAAAAAAAACATAATTATTATTCCGGCTTAATTTTTCTTTACGAAGCAACGGGAAAATTATACACGGAAACAAGACAATTTTATAAAGCCGAACAATCATTGAATAATGCACTGCATTATATAAATAAAACAGGTGAAACTCGTGAACTTCCGAATATTTACAATTTATTTCAATTGCTTTATGCAAAAACCGGCAATTATAAAAAAGCATATAAATATTCAGTAAAAAAAGAAGCAATAAAAGATTCTTTAACCGGAGAAAAAGTTCAGAACCAAATAAACTCAATAAGAATAAAATACGAAACCGAAAAAGCTGAAAAAGAAAACAGTTTTCTGAAAAAAGAACAAAAATATCAGAAAGACATAAATAAAAGGCAAACATATATTATTATAATAATCTCCGTTCTTTTATTTTTTATAATCTTTTTCTCAATATTAATGTCCCGCTTATTCCTGAAAAATAAAGAAATATCAAATATTCTGTCCGAAAAAAATAAAGAATTAAACAATGCATATTCCGATATCAAAGGAAGTATTAATTACGCAGGTAAAATTCAAAATGTTATGCTTTCTTCATTTACGGAAACATTAAAAGTTTTTTCGGAATTTATTATAATTTACAAGCCTGCATATACTTTAAGCGGCGATTTCTATTGGACGAAAAAAATAAATAATACAGTTTTTGTTGCTGTCGGAGACAGTACCGGTCACGGAATTCCCGGTGCATTATTAAGCATTACGGGGATGTCGTTTTTAAATGAAATTGTTACCGAAGACTTTATTCAAACCGATGTGGTTTTAAACAATTTGAGAAATAAAATTAAACAACGACTTAACCAAAACGGAAATTTTAAAGAACATAAAGACGGTTGGGATATTTCTTTCTTTTCAGTTAACCTGAAAACAAAAGAAACGCAATTTTCCGGTGCATTTAATTCGATATATGTTATTACAGAAAATAAAGGAAAAAAAATACTTGTAAAATATAAAGCAGACAGACAACCGGTAGGTATTTATTATCATGAACATCCCTTTAAAAACCAAAATATAAAGCTTAAAAAAGATGATATAATATGGATGTTTACGGACGGATTTCCTGATCAATACAGTGAAATGTATAATAAAAAATATACTTCAAAACGATTCAAAGAATTATTGCTTTCAATTTCGTCCGAACCACTGAAAGAACAAAAAAATATTCTGAACTCTGAATTTAAGAAATGGAAAGGTAATTTTGAGCAAGTTGATGATATTATGATAATGGGAATTAAAATATAAAAAAACTGCTCCGGTTAAAAGAGCAGTTCAAAAGTTTTCCTTGCCTTTTGATTCAGGTTTGTGTAGTTTTAAAGTTTAGTTTAGTTGTTTGTTTATATTGTTTGCTGTAAAGATGTTCAGATGAAGTATATTCCATAAAAAAATTTATATTTTTTTAAAAAAATCACAAACAACTGAACCATAGATAATTAATAATACTTAAAGCTCAAAAGTGGGAGACTTTCAAAGGAAAAGCATAAAAAATTGGGCTGCCGACGACCGCCCCAGAGAAAAACTTCTGTCAAAAGGAACTGAAGCTCTCTCCGATGCCGAATTAATTGCAATACTTATCGGCTCCGGAAACAGAAACGAATCTGCCGTAGAACTTTCAAAACGAATTTTATCCGATAACAATAACAATCTTAACGAACTTGCAAAATTAAGTATTTCCGATTTGCAAAAATATAAAGGAATAGGCGAAGCAAAGGCAATTTCAATAGTTGCGGCTCTTGAAATAGGAAAAAGAAGAAATATTTCCGAAGTTATCGAAAGAAAACAAATTAAAAGCAGTAAGGACATATTTAAAATTTTCGGTCAGAAACTCGGAGACCTGCCTTACGAAGAATTTTGGCTTATAATGTTAAACCGTGCAAATAAAATTATTGAAATGAAAAAAATAAGTGCCGGAGGAGTTTCGGGAACCGTTACCGACATAAAAATTATTTTGAAAGCGGCTATCGAAAAAACAGCATCCGGAATTATTGTTTGCCACAATCATCCTTCCGGAAACATAAACCCGAGCGAAGCAGATACTAATCTTACAAAAAAACTAAAATCGGCTTGCGAACTTGTTGATATTTCATTTCTCGACCATCTTGTTGTTTCATACGACAATTATTACAGTTTTGCCGACGAAGGAATTATTTAAACGATTTTTATCCGTATTTTTATAACTTTACAAATATTTTAATTCATTCTAAATGTCCGAAATCCGCATCATAAAAAACAGTGATATTGATACCGTGCTGTGGGACAGATGTATAGCACGTTCTCAAAACGGCGATATTTTCGGATATTCTTGGTTTTTGGATGCGGTAAGCGACAACTGGTTCGGAATTGTTAAAGGAAATTACAGGGTTGTTATGCCGGTTTCGGTAAACAAATTTTTCGGTCTTGTTTCCGTAAAAAATTACAAATTTCAAAGCAAAGTAAATATTTATTCTCACAAAGAAACTGATAAAAAAACAATTCAGGAATTTATTAATATAATAAAATCAGTTTCAAAAAATATTTCGTTTACAAGCGAAAACAAAAAAATTGCAGATTTTGCAAAAAAAAACAAAACTTTTTATTCATATAAATTAGATTTAATTCGTCTTTATAAAGATATAAATCATTCCGAAACAAATTTTGTAATAAAACAGCTTAACAATTCCGAATCTCACAAAACTTTTTTTAACACAGGCATACTTCCCAACGGAATCACCCTGCTTTCATCTCTCACAAAATCTTTAAACAAAAAAGACATTGACACATTAAGGCGACTTTCGGCAATTTCTTTAAGAAAAAATCTCGGGCAAATATACGGGGCATTCAATCAACACAACCGGCTCATTGCAGCCGTGTTATTTATAAGTTCTCACTTTAAAATTAACATTATTTATACCGTACAAACCAAAGAAGCAGAAAGCAAAAAAGCCCTTTACGGGCTTATTGATTATTACATTAAAACTCATTCCGAGAAAGCTCTTACACTCGATTTTTTCGGACTTACCGACTTCCCCGAACAGTTTTTTGAAGAAATGGGTGCCGTAAAATATCCCTGGTATAAAATCAAGTTGTAAATTCAACAAATATTACTTTTCCCTTTCGTTGTAAAACTCTACGCTTCTGCCGTTCAAATCTTGTACGGGTCTGTAATTATCATCAAGAATTTTTGAAATTTTTGAAATTTGCTCCGCCGATGCTTCAACCGGATTTTTAAAAACATACCAACTTACTACTTCCGAACAAGGCGGGGTTGTCAAAGAGCCCGTATAAAAATAATAGCTTTTATTTTCAGGAAGTAAGCTCAATAAATCTATCATATTATCAGATTTAAACTCTCCTTTATCTGCGGGAAATTTATCCAAATATTTACTAAATAAGGGGTTTTCTTTGCCTTCAACAATGAATTCTGCCAAAACCGCAAAATCTGTATCCGAATGTTTATGTACAAAATGAACTTCTGCAGGAAAATATTTTCCGTCAACAGTATGCTCACTTAAAGTATGATAATGAAATTGCAAAAGTTGATAATCTTTACCGTCTAAATTAACACTGTTTCCCCCATCCACATTAAATTGTACGGTATGTCCGTTATTTATGATATCAACTTTTGATTCTCCGTAACTAAATACGGGACTTTGCAATTCTTCACCGGTTATTACGTTTTTTGTAATGATATTAATCGGAGACTGAGAGTTTCCTCCGCAATCTGAAAATCCGTCACAAAGATTTTTCCAATTCTCCGGACCTTCATTTCCTTTATGATGCGACCAATGCACATCATTACAATCTTTTTTCGGAGCATCTTGCTTAATATCCTCCGTTTTATTTATTGCTTCTTTTTTGTCATTTTCTTTATTTTGAGTATCTCCGCACGATACGAAAAAAACTATAGCCAATGCAAATGCCGTTAATTTTAATTTTTGTTTCATATTTTAATTTTATTAATTATTTCTGACTATATATTAAATTCAATATTCTCCTACGACTTAAAAAACTCATCAAAAACCCGTTTTATATAAGTATGGTCTGTTACTCCGGAGAGTTCTCTTATCGAGTGCATTGCAAGCATAGGATTTCCTACGTCAACCATCCTTATATCCAATTGTGTCGAAAGAATACTTCCCAAAGTAGAACCGCCTTTTATATCCGAACGGTTTACATATTTTTGATAAGGAACTCCGGCTTTTTCGCACAGCATGGCAAAAGTTGCCGACGATAAAGCATCGGAAGTATATTTTTGGTCGGCATTATATTTAATAACAGGACCTTTATTTATAACAGGTTGAGAAACAGCATCATGTTTTTCCGGAAAATTAGGGTGAATTGCATGAGCATTATCGGCAGAAATACCGAAAGAGCTTATTTTTGCTCTGAAAAATGCATCACGCTTTTCGCTCAATGCCCACGAAACCCTTTTCAAAACATCTTTTACAAAAGGCGAAGCAGCTCCTTGTTTGGTCATACTTCCCACTTCTTCATTATCAAATGCAACCATAACATTAGTTGCTTTTCCGGCATCGCTGTCAAACAATGCGGCAACTCCGGCGTGCACCATCGATAAATCATCAATCCTTCCCGATGAAATAAATTCCCGTTGTTCTCCTATTATCGAACCTTTTTCCGTTTCGTATAAATTCAAATCAAAATCTAATATCTCCCTTTTTTCAATATTCAAATTTTCGGCAATCAAATTCAATAAATAATCTTCTTTTTCAAATTTATCTCTTATCAATCCCGCAATCGGAAGCATATCAATCTGTTTATTAAACTCTTTCCTTTCGTTAATATCTCTGTTTAAATGAATTGCAAGATTAGGAATTACCAAAATCGGCTTACGTATATTGAGTGATTTAACTTCCGGTCTGTAAGGATTTTTACTTCGTAAAGCAACGCGCCCGGCAACGGATAAAGGTCTGTCGAGCCAAGTGCTTAAAATAGCTCCTCCGTATGTTTCAACATTAAGTTTTATGTAATCTCCGGCACTTGTCATCACCGGTTCGGGCTTTATTTTCAAAGAAGGAGAATCGGTATGTGCCGCAACTATTCTGAATCCTTCGGTTTCTATTTCGCCTTTTCCTACTATAAAAGCAATAACCGAAGTAGAATTTTTAGTCGTAAAATACCTGCCTCCTTTTTCCAAATTCCAACTTTCGCCTCTGTGCAATTGTTTAAAACCTTTTCGCAACAAAGCAGCTTTTATGTTTCTGACAGCTTGGTATGCCGTAGGACTTTCGTGTAAAAAATCAATTAAATCTTCTGCAAATTTGATGTTTCTTTCCATTATATATTGTTATTTTTGTTATAAATTCTTTTTTTTACAAATATAGAAAAAATAATGAAATATTAACCGTATATTTGTTTTAATGCAACTTCTTACTCTTAAAAACTTAAAAAATTATAATTTATTTTCTGACAGAAACAACAAACTGATACTCAATGCTTTATTAGTATCAAAATCAGAAATAAAAGTCAGATTAAAGAATAAAATAAACGATAACCCGTCAATTCAACTTTTCAATCATAAAAACCGGCAAATTTTTATTAATGAAATAATTTCCTTGCCGGAAGAATACGCAATATTACTGAAAGGAAATTTTAATATTTCTGAAAATTACTTCGTAAAAATAAACGACGACCAGGCAAACGTATTCTTAAATCCGGAACCGGAGGGAATTTTAGATACTGATTTTTATTATGAAACCGAAAATTTCGGAATAAGTATAAAAAACAATAAAATTCATTTTAAACTTTGGTCGCCTCCC
Source organism: Bacteroidota bacterium (assembly GCA_024277895.1). Taxonomy (GTDB): domain Bacteria; phylum Bacteroidota; class Bacteroidia; order Bacteroidales; family JAADGE01; genus JAADGE01. Next base: position 7,143 of record JAJRUH010000156.1, read on the forward strand.
GCCGTTAAAGCAGAATTAATTCTGTTTGACAAAAACCAAAAACAAATTTCCTTGCCGGAAAAAATAAAACTCAAAAACACAAAACCGGGAATTTGGGAAATATCCTTAAATCCTGCCGATTACAAGCTTAAAACTTTTAACGGTTTTTTTTATCAATACAAAATTACCGCATACGGGAAAACATACACCGCTCTCGACCCTTATGCAAAATCTACGGCTGTTTTTTGTAAGTCGTCTCCTTGTAAGTCGTCTCTCCGAGGCGACAAGACAAACAGCGAGTCATCTCTCCGAGGCAACAACTACCCCCCGCCTGCCGTAGATGACAAAACAGGAAAAGCAGCAATTATAAATTTGAAATCACCGCAAGCAAACCCACCCGGTTTTAAACGAAAATACCGAAATTTTGATTTCATTGAAAACGAAACCGACATAATTGCATACGAAATAAACATCAGAGATTTTACCATACAACCCGGAACGGTTTCAAAAGAAATTGCAGGAACTTTTAAAGGGTTTACGGAAAAAATACCTTATTTGAAAGAACTCGGCATAACGCACGTGCAACTTATGCCTGTTAACAAAGCATTTACACAAAACGAAACTGACAGAAGCTACACCGGAAAATCGGCAAAAAAAAGTAATTACAATTGGGGCTACGACCCGCTGAACTATTTCACCCTCGAAGGCAGATATTCCTCTAAACCCGAAAATCCTTACACCCGTATTTACGAATTTAAAGAAATGATACAAGCCCTGCACGATGCAGGCATAGGTGTTATTCTGGATGTTGTTTTCAACCATACTTATACCGCAAATACTTTTGAAAATGTTGCTCCCGGTTGCTTTTACAGACTAAATGACGATTTCACTATTTCCGGGCACACCGGAGCAGGTGCAAGCATAGAAACCCGAAGAAAACAAGTAAGAAAATTCATTATCGATGTTCTGAAATTTTGGATTACCGAATATCATATTGACGGTTTTCGTTTCGATTTAATGAGTTTTTTCGATAAAGAAACAATACGACAAATTCGCAAAGAAGCAGGAAGAACATACAACCCGAAAAATCCGAACGAACTGATTTTGCAAGGCGAAGCGTGGAATTTTACCGACCTTAAAAAAGATGCCGTAATAAAAACCGATTTTGAAAGTTTGAATATCGGAATTTTTAACGACACTTTCAGAGATGCCCTTGCCGGAAACGGATACAATCACGGTTTTATTCAAGGAAACTTTTCGGAAAACTCAAAATTAGCATCGGCAATCGTTGCCGGAATTAATTCTTTCGATTCAAATTTTCTGCCTTTTGATAAAAACACTTTTTTCGAGCCCTACAACCTTTTTTCAAAAGAACCCGGTGATTGTCTTAATTTTATGTCGGTTCACGACGGATTAACTTTATGGGATAAAATAAACCTTACCGTAAAAGACCCCGGCAAAAAAGAACGACTGCAACTTATGAAATTCGCTTATGCAATTTTATTAACATCGCAGGGAAAAATTATTTTACACGCCGGCGACGAAATTTTACGAACAAAACCTCTATCCGATTTCGACAAGGAAAAACACCGTGCTTTAACTTCCGAAAATATTGATATTGAAGAAGAAAGCACACATTTTCACGAAAACTCGTATTGTTCGCCCGATTTTACGAATATGATACGTTGGAACAGACTGTCAAACGAATATTCCGAATTTGCAAACGAACTTCTTGACTACGTCAAAGGACTTATAAAAATGCGAAGAAAATTTCCTGCCTTCAGATTAAATACGACAAAAGAAATTAACCGCAACATTGAATTTATAAGCACCGGAAATTGTGAAGAAAACAAAATTCATTCTTACAAAAGTTATAAATTGCAAAAATTAACTCTTAAATTCATAAACGGAAACCCCGGCGAAACTTTGTATCTTACGGGTGAAATTCATAAAAAAGATGCAAACCCGGTTTCAAATCCTTACAGTCTGAAATTCAACACGGAAGGAACTGCAAAAATTACATTCGGCAAACAAGAAATAAACAATTTCGACCTGCAAAAATGGGATAAAACTCGTAATCTTAATTTCAAACTCGTAAAAACTCCGGGGCAATGGGATTTTCCGCATAACTTTTATTCCGAATTCGGAAATAACTCCGTAAGCCCGGAAAAAATTAACGAGAAATTAGAGATTACAATAAATTTAGCCGAAAAAGATTTTAAAAATATAGAACACGACAAAAATTGCACGGAAAACTATATTGCTTTCAAAATAAAAAACAAAATAATCGTTGTTCACAATGCAGGCTCGGAAACTCTTTATCTTAAATTAAAAGAACTTTCAAATCCTGAGAATCGGACCGTAATTGTTGATAATAAAAATGCCGGCACAAACAAAATTGAAAATTCGGAAGTAAAAATTACAAAAGAGCAAATATCCGTTCCGCGAAAAAGTACTGTGGTAATCATAAAAAAATAATTATACTTTTGCACGGTAAAAAATCAAAATAAAATTTATGTTTTTCAGCGTTATAGTTCCCGTTTTTAACCGCCCCGACGAAGTTGAAGAATTGCTTCTCAGTTTAAGTAAACAAACTCAAAAAAACTTTGAAATAGTAATTGTTGAAGACGGCTCAACAGAAAAATGCGACAAAGTTGCAGAAAAATATTCCGATATTCTGAAAATAAAATACCTTTATAAAAAAAACGAAAAACCTGCTATTGCCAGAAATCACGGAGCAAAACACGCAGAAGGCGATTATTTTATATTTTTTGATTCCGACTGCATCATTCCTCCGGAATATTTTAAAACGGTAAATTCCGTTCTCGCAAAAAATTATACGGATGCCTACGGAGGTCCCGATGCCGCATCACCCGATTTTAATAACCTTCAAAAAGCAATAAGCTATTCGATGACATCTTTTTTTACCACCGGAGGAATTCGCGGAAGCGGAGAAAAATTAGACAAATTTTACCCCAGAAGTTTCAATATGGGAATTTCAAAAAAAGCATATAATAAAATAGGCGGTTTTCCGGAAACAAAAATGCATCCCGGCGAAGATATGGTTTTCAGCATAGAAATTTTAAAGCACGGTTTTGAAACACAAAGAATCGAAAGTGCATTTGTTTATCACAAAAGAAGAAACACTTTAAAAACATTTTTTAAACAAGTTTATAATTTCGGAAAAACAAGATTAATAATCTCAAAAATATATCCCGAAACTTTTAAAATATTCTTTTGGGCTCCGAGCATTTTTACTGTAGGAACATTATTTTTAATAATATCTTCTTTTTTTTGTATTTACGCTTTATTACCTGTTATAATATATGTTATTATCGTTTTTTTCGATTCGTTATTAAAAAACAAAAATACAAAAACAGCTTTTTTATCAATTATTACAAGTTTTTACCAATTATTTGCTTACGGTACGGGGTTTTTACTCTCGTTTCTTAAAGTTAACATATTTAAAAAAGATGAATACAATGTATTAACAAAAAAAATTTATTAAAACTTTATCAAATTTTTTCAGAAAAACAAGTCCGTATTTTTTAAAACTTCTTATTATTAATATTTTACAATTTTAAGAATCACTGTTCTTAAATAACGTTTTATAAAGAATACAAGGATTTTCGTCAAAATATTTTTTTTTTTATACATTTGTAATTACTTTTGGATTCTTAATATAGTTAGAAATTTTATATCAAAGCTATGAAAAAATTAATTTACTTTATGATTTTATTAATAATTCCGATGCTTTCCGATGCTCAAAGATGGAAGCATGAACGCATGTCAGTCTATGCCGGTGCCGGAACAAATTTTTTCCTCGGAGATTTGGGCGGAGGATCTAAAGATGCTTCGCATTATTTCAGTCTGCGTGATATTGATTGGATTTATACGAGACCTGTTTTATCTGCCGGTATTCGTTACAGAATATTAAGAGATTTAGCTGTAAAACCCACTATAAGCTATGCTCGACTAAGAGCTGATGATGCAGAATCAGGCAGTTACGGACGTAAATCAAGGAACTTATGGTTCAGAACTAACCTTTGGGAACTCGGAGCACAATTTGAATATTTTTTCATTAAAGAAAAATCTCTCGGAAGATATACATTCTCAAGTTACAGAGGTATGAATAAATTAAGTGCCTATGTTTCCTTGGGCGGCGGCGGATTTTATTATAATCCTAAAACAGAATCCGTAAGAGGAGCAAAAGATTGGGTTGCTCTGAGACCTATGCAAAATGAAGGTGTTTCATATAGTATGTTTGCCGGTTATATGAGTCTCGGTTTAGGAATGAAATATAAACTTAATGAAAGATGGGCTATAGGACTTGACATCTCAAACAGATATACTACAACAGATTATTTAGACGATGCACATGATTCTTATATTGCAAAAGGTAACGGATATGATGACAGACATCTTGTTAGTGTAATTGATGATTCCGGGAATGTAACCGTAACAGATCAGTTAGCATCGCCATATCCTGCCGGCAAAACTATGAGAGGCGATCCTTCATATAATGATGCCTACTTATTTACAATAATTACAGGATATTATAAAATAAACAGCGTATTTAGTATGCCGAAATACTAACATAGTTTTCCGCTTTATAAAATGTTTCGTTTTATACAATGTTTTTATCCGAAAACAGTTATGTATAAAACGAAACATTTTTTTATATATTTGCTGCTGTGAAAAAAAATATCATAATTACATTAATCGGAATATTTTTAATACTGAATTTAAATGCCCAAAAATTTAATATTCAACCCGGAATTACTCTTGGTGCATCGTATTATTTAGGAGACCTTAATCATACAAAACAATTTTATTCACCCGGACTCACCGCAGGAATTACCTTAAAACATACTATCTCGAATTATTATGCTGTTAAACTAAATATTTTAAGAATACCTATTTCCGGAAATGATGCAGATTTTCCGAGTATTTATCAACAATTAAGAGGACATTCATTTAAAAATATTATTTACGAACTCGGAGCACAGTATGAAATTAATTTTTTAAGTTATAATTCCTTTACTAAAAAAAGTCAAACACCATATTTAACTTTAGGTTTCGGGATTGCAGCCGCAAACTCATTTCAAATAATCACACCTGTCATACCAATGGGAATAGGTTATAAATATTCTCCTGTAAAAAAAATGACTGTAAATATCGAATGGTGTTTCCGAAATACCTTTACGGATAAACTGGATTTATTAGAACAAACAAATCCGTATCAAAAACAACTTACAAAAATTAAAAATAATGATTGGTATTCAATTGCCGGTATAACAGTAACTTACAACCTTCAAAGTGAAAAAAAATGGTGCCCTGCATATCGAAAATAAAAAAATCAGTAATGCCGCATTAGTAATTTATTTACGGTAATTTTATGAAGTTCTTAAAAAACATAACTAAAGAAAACCTTCCTGTCCATATTGCAATCATAATGGACGGTAACGGAAGATGGGCAAAGAAAAAAGGAAACAAAAGAATTTTCGGACACAAAAACGGAGTAAAAGCCGTAAAACAGACTGTTGAAGCTGCAGGCGAAGCAGGTATAAAATATCTGACTCTTTATGCTTTTTCATCAGAAAATTGGAATCGTCCGAAAATAGAAGTAGATGCACTTATGACACTTCTCATATCTGCCGTAAAAAACGAAACTGAAAATTTGATGAATTCAAATGTCAGAGTAAAAGCAATAGGAAATATTTCCGCACTGCCGGAATCTGTTACTGAAAATCTGAATCAAATTATTAATAAAACAAAAAATAATACCGGTTTAACATTGATTTTAGCCCTCAGTTACAGTGCCCGAAACGAAATTACGAATGCCGTAAAACAAATTGCATCCGAAATCGTATCAGGAAAAATTAAGCCCGAAACGATAAATGAAAATACAATTTCAGACCGACTATACACACATAACATACCTGATCCTGAACTTCTTATAAGAACAAGCGGAGAATATCGACTAAGCAACTTCCTGCTTTGGCAAATATCCTACACCGAATTATATTTTACGGATACACTTTGGCCTGATTTCAAAAAAGAAGACCTTTTCAAAGCAATTTATGACTTTCAACAAAGAGAAAGAAGATTCGGAAAAACATCCGAACAAATAAAAGCAAAAAATTAAATTATATATTTTCAACAATTCACTTAATTTCAAATCTGTATTTGAAAACAAATATTATCTTTGCAAAAATTTTACACTTATGTAACAATATGTCATAAAAATCGTTTTATGACAATTAAAGTAAATCGAAAACAAATCCCAATGTTTAAAAAACTTATTTTTTCCCTGTTACTCTTTTCATTTTTTATAAGCAGTTATGCTCAAAATGATTTTGACTATGAAAATCCTAAAGAATATGAAATTGCAGGTATTCAAACCAAAGGTATCAGATACCTTGACAATTCTGCTCTTATACAAGTAACCGGTCTGTCCGTCGGACAAAAAATTATGATTCCCGGTGATGCAGTTACAGACGCAATCAAAAAATTATGGGGACAAAAAATGTTCTCCGATGTTAAAATCTATTCAGTAAAAATTGAAGGGAATAAAATTTGGCTGGAAATTTCACTTAAAGAACGTCCGCGTCTTTCTGAAGTAAAATATTACGGAATCAGAAATTCTGACCAAGAAGACCTTAATGATAAACTTGATCTTGTAAAAGGAAGACAAATTACTCAAAATACACTTATTCTGTCTGAAAATATAATTAAGCAATATTATGCCGATAAAGGTTTTTCAAAAACCAAAGTTCGTATTTTTAAAAAACAAGATACAACATATCAAAACGCCGTGATTTTAAATATTTATATTGATAAATATAAAAAAACAAGAATTGAAAATATAGTTATTGACGGTAATACTGTTTTTAAAGATTGGAGACTCAGATGGTTTAAATTAAAAAATACAAAAGAGAGAAGATGGTACGGACTGTTTAAACCTTCAAAATACATTAAATCTAAATATGAAGAAGATAAAAAAAATCTGATTGCCGCATACAATAAAGAAGGTTACAGAGACGCCAAAATTGTTTCGGATTCCGTATATCCGGCAAATGACAGAAATGTCAATATTTATATAAAAATTGATGAGGGAAAACAATATTATTTCAGAAATATAAAATGGGTAGGTAATTCAATTTATTCAACGGATTTACTTAATAAAAAACTACAAATTAAAAAAGGAGATATCTATAATCGCGAAAAGTTAGACAAACGATTAACAGGTGATCAAGATGCAGTAGGAAATCTATATATGGATAACGGTTATTTATTTTTCAACGTAAAAGCTATTGAAAAGAAAATTGAAAATGATTCGGTTGATATTGAATTAAGAATGTATGAAGGCCCCAAAGCTCGTATTAATAAAGTAACCATAAAAGGAAACGACAGAACAAATGATAATATTATTCGCAGAGAATTATACACTGTTCCGGGAGAACTTTTCAGTAAAAGCGACATTATACGTTCAGTAAGAGAACTGGCAACTTTAGGTCATTTCGACCCGGAACAAATTATTCCTACTCCTATACCTAATCCTTCAAACGGAACAGTTGATTTGGAATATTCACTTGTCGAAAGAAGCAATGACAAAGTTGAAATTTCAGGAGGTTGGGGAGCAGGCATGTTAGTCGGACGTTTAGGTCTGTCATTTAATAATTTTTCTATCCAAAATATATTTGACAAAAAAGCATGGCGACCTTTACCGACAGGAGACGGCCAAAAGTTCAGTATTAGTGCTCAATCAAACGGATCTGCTTACCAATATTACAGTGTTTCATTTCAAGAACCTTGGTTAGGCGGAAAAAAACCAAATTCACTTTCCGTTTCATTTTATTATAATATCCAAACAAACAAATCATACTATAACCCAAATCCCGAACATCTGCAAAAAGCAAGAGTTGCAGGAATTTCAGTAGGATTCGGAAGACGTTTAAAATGGCCTGATAATTATTTCACATTATACCATGCATTAGGTTTTCAAAGATATATTTTGGACGATTGGCAGTATCGGTCGTACATAAGAGATATAAAAGACGGAAGTTATAATAACTTTACAATTAAAACAACTTTCGGAAGAAATTCTGTTGACAACCCGTTATATTCGAGAAGAGGTTCCGATATTTCTCTCGCACTGGAATTAACACCTCCGTATTCTCTTTTCTCAAATAAAGATTATTCATCAATTTCAGATCAAGAAAAATATAAATGGATTGAATACCACAAATGGACTTTTAAAGGAAGATGGTTTACACAACTTTGGGGAGATTTAGTTTTTCATACACAAACAGAATTCGGATACCTCGGATACTATAATAAAAAAATCGGTTACTCACCTCTCGGTGGGTATCGTGTAGGCGGAAGCGGAATGGCATACTACACATACGGAGTTGATATTGTGGGACTAAGAGGATATAAAGACGGAGAATTAACTCCCAAAGACGGTGCTAATATTTACACAAAATATACAATGGAATTACGATATCCTGTTATTTTAAAAGAAAGTGCTACAATTTTTGTATTAGCTTTTGCCGAAGCCGGTAATGCGTGGCATGATACTAAAACATTCAATCCGTTTGTTATGAAACGTTCAGCAGGTGTTGGTGTAAGAATTTTCTTACCTATGCTCGGACAATTAGGTTTTGACTGGGGATACGGATTTGATCCTCAACCCGGTGAAACAGGACCTCACGGCAGCGAATTTCATTTTACAATGGGTCAACAATTTTAAATAATCGAACAATAAAAATTATTTGCACCATTTTTGTAATATCTTGTAATAATAAAATCTGCAAGATATTAATCTTTAAAATTTAAAAAAATGAAAAAATCAATCGTAACAGTAATTCTGGCAATAATTTTCACTATTCCGACATTTTCACAAAAAAATGCCTATGTGGATACAGAATACATTTTAAGCAAAATACCGGCTTATGAAAATGCTCAAAATAAATTAGACGAATTTTCAAAAGTTTGGAAAAAAGAAATTGACGATAAATATAAAGAACTTGACAAAAAATATAAAGATTATCAAACAGAAGTTGCTTTATTATCAACAGAAATGAAAAAACAAAGAGAAAATGAAATTGTCAATCTCGAAAAAAATGCCAATGATTTAAAAGAAAAATATTTCGGTAATGAAGGTGAACTTTTTAAGAAAAGAAAAGAATTGATTAAACCCATTCAGGATGAAGTTTATAATGCAATTAAAGAAATTGCCGTAGAAGGAAATTACGGTTTTATTTTTGACAAATCAGCTGATATGTCATTAATATATACCGACCCGAAATATGATATAAGTGATGATGTTTTAAAAAAACTCGGATATAATTAATAATTAAATATAATAACAGATAAAATGAAAAAAATTATAGGATTAAGTGTTGCTCTGATATTTTTATCAACAGCTTTCAGTACGGTTTCTGCACAAAAATTCAAATTCGGATTTACCGATTCTCAAAAATTGGTTCAAGAAATGCCGGAAACTAAAAAAGCACAAGAAGAATTAAAAGCATTAACTGAAAAACACACAAAAAGATTTCAGGATATGCAAGCCGAATATCAAAAAAAATACCAAGACGTTGTTGAAAACAGCCAATTAGCTGATGCAAGTCCCGAAAAATGGGATGAACTTACAATGCAAGACAAACAAGCCGAATTAATGAGCTTACAACAACGTATGCAATCATACGAACAAAGTGCTCAAAAATCCATTAATGATAAACAAGTTGAATTGTTAACTCCCATAACGGAAAAAGTTCAAAAAGCTATCAAAGATGTTGCCGAAGAAGGCGGATATACCTTTATTTTTGACAAATCAACATTACTGTATATCTCTAAAACTCAATCAACTGATGTAACTGATGCGGTAAAGAAAAAACTTATGGTTAAATAAATAAATTCTGCAAAGTTCATATTTAAAACCTGCATTTCTGCTGCTTATTAACAGATGCAGGTTTCAATATATTATAATACGGCGAATTATGAATCTTAAAAAATCACAACCGATAGGTATTTTTGATTCGGGAGCAGGCGGATTAACCGTCGCATCCGCCGTAAAAAAACTTTTGCCCAATGAAAAAATAATCTATTTCGGAGATACCGCACATTTACCATACGGTGATAAATCTTCCGAAACCGTAAAAAATTACTCTTTAAGAATAACCGATTTCCTTTTAGAAAAAAACTGTAAACTTATTTTAATTGCTTGTAATACAGCATCTGCTGCTGCATACGATGCCGTTAAAGAAAGAGCTGCAGATAAAGCCGTTGTTCTGAATGTTATTGACCCGGCTACCGAATACGTTGCAAAACATCCCGATTTAAAAAAAATTGGAGTAATAGGTACAAAAGGAACAGTTTCAAGCGGAACTTACACAAATAAAATAAAAGCTCTGAATCCCGAAAAAGAAGTCGTATCTTTAGCAACACCCCTCTTAGTTCCGATGATAGAAGAAGGTTTTATATACGATAATATCAGCAATTCAATCATCAAAGAATATCTATCTTCTGCAAAATTAGACAATATTGATTCATTAATTTTAGCCTGCACGCACTATCCGATTATTAAAAATCAAATTCGTAAATTTTACAATTTCAAAACATTAGTTATTGATTCTTCTGAAGTTGTCGCAAGAAAATTAAAAGAAACACTTGTTGAAAATAATTTGTTAAATTCTGAAAATTCATTACCCGAATATAAATTCTTTGTTTCAGATTTTACCGATTTTTTTAAAACACTGGCAGAAATGTTTTTTGATGAAAAAATTGAACTTCAAAAAAAATATTTATAATAACTGTTATTTTCAGAAATTTGCTGAAACCATTCTTAAATAAAAATACTGTTGAAGCAGGATGCGACGAAGCCGGAAGAGGATGCCTCGCAGGTCCGGTTTTTGCTGCAGCCGTAATTTTTCCGCAAAACTACAAAAACGAATTGCTTAACGACTCTAAAAAATTATCCGAAAAAAAACGAAATCTTCTTAAAAAAATAATTATTAATGACGCTGTGGCTTGGGCTGTGGCATCAGTTAACAATAATGAAATTGATAAAATAAATATATTAAATGCTTCAATAAAAGCTATGCATATAGCTGTTTCAGAATTAACAATAAACCCCGAACACATTTTAGTTGACGGAAATAGGTTTAAACCTTATAAATACATTCCTCATACAACAATTATAAAAGGTGACGGAAAATACATGTCAATTGCAGCCGCTTCAATTTTAGCAAAAACATTCAGAGATGAATTTATGCACAAAATCAGCAACGAATATCCTGAATATCAGTGGAGTAAAAATAAAGGATACCCAACCGCTCAACATCGAAAAGCAATAGAAGAATACGGAATAACAAAATTTCATCGTAAAACTTTTCGACTTCTTTCAACACAAACAAAAATAAACTTCAATAACCTTGATACATAATCTTAAAAAAGATATTTTTGTCCTTTAAATCTTTAAACTCTTTTTACTATGAAACTTTTATCAGTCATTTTAATTTCTTTATTTTCGGTTACAAATTACTCTTGTTTAAAAAAATTTGAACTCATAAAAGCAACATCCCAAAAATGGCATGGAGGCATAAAAGGATCAGGTTACGGAACATACTATGAACTGACAATAGTTCCTAATTCAAATTCCGACAATCTTGTTTTTGATAAACTTTGGATAGGCAAAGACTATTTTGATGTGCAGTGTTTTCAAAAAGGTAAAAAAATGCGTAATAATCTTTTTGCAAAAGGCGATACCGTTACTATCAGAGTGAATAAAGCTAATAACAAATATAAACCTATGCCTTTTATTACTAAAGAAGGAAACACCGTTATACAAAAAGAACTGCCCCCGATAAATTATAAAGGAGCGGCACTTTTATCTTATGTTTATAAAAAGAAAAGAAAATATTACGAAATTAATAAATTCACAGTCTCAGAGCCTGTTTTTTATCCTTAAAATAAACTTTAAATAATTAAAAATGAATAAAAAAACATTATTAATGATTCTCGACGGTTGGGGAATCGGAAAACATGATAAAGCTGATGCTGTTTTTCAGGGCGAAACACCTTATATCGACAATTTACTTAACACATATCCTAATTCACAATTAAAAACCTACGGTGAAAATGTCGGTTTACCGGACGGACAAATGGGAAATTCCGAAGTCGGACACATGAATATAGGAGCAGGTCGAATCGTATATCAGGATTTGGTAAGAATTAACAAAGCCGTTGCCGACAACAGTATTGCAGAAAATCCGGTTTTAAAAGAAGCTTTCCGATATGCCGAAAAAAACAAAAAAGCCGTACATTTTATAGGACTTGTATCCGACGGAGGCGTTCATTCTTCGCAAGAACATTTGCATAAATTATGCGACCTCACAAAAGATTATAATTTGCCGAATGTTTTCATTCATGCAATTACCGACGGAAGAGATACAGACCCGCACAGCGGAAAATCATACATTGAAAAACTTCTAAATCATCTGAAAACTTCTAACGGAAAAATCGCAACTCTTATCGGACGCTATTACACAATGGACAGAGATAAACGTTGGGATAGAATAAAAAAAGGATACGACCTGATGACATCCGGTATCGGCAAAAAATATAAAAACATTCTTAATGCAATTGACGACTCATACAAATCAGAACAAACAGACGAATTTATCCAACCGGTTGTTTTGACCGATAACAATAATAATCCGCTCGGATTAATTACAGATGAAGACGTTGTTATTTGCTTCAATTTCAGAACCGACAGATTAAGGCAAATTACTACCGTCCTTACACAAGAAGATATGCCGGATTTCGGTATGAAAACTATGAAACTCCATTATCTTACCATGACAAGATATGATGAAAATTTCAAAAACATTCATATCATCTACGATAAAGAAAATTTAAAAAACACAATGGGCGAAATTATTTCTAAATTAGGACTAAAACAACTTCGAATTGCTGAAACCGAAAAATTTGCTCACGTAACTTTCTTTTTTTCAGGAGGAAGAGATGAAGCTTTTCCGGGCGAAAAGCGTATTTTAATCCAATCGCCTAAAGTCGCAACTTATGATTTACAACCTGAAATGAGTGTTTATAAAGTTGCCGATGCTTTGGTTAAAGAACTGAAAACCAAAGAAAATAATTTTATATGTCTGAACTTTGCAAACGGCGATATGGTAGGACATACCGGAATTTACGAAGCCATCTTAAAAGCCGTAAAAGCCGTTGACGAAAACGTAGAAAAAGTTGTTGAAACAG
>JAJRUH010000157.1 GCA_024277895.1 Bacteroidota bacterium
GAAAGATGGTGTGCCTGTGGGCAGCTAAAATATTTTACACAAGTGCAAGGAAATAGGGTGAAATGAATTAAAAACCTTGCACTTGTATATGTAAATAATCTTATAAGTAACTGAAACACAAATATATTGGTGTTTTTCAGCAAGCCCTAAATACTCATAATACCGGTTATAAAACAAAGTCGGATTTAAGAAATTTTCCAAAAGGTATTTGTTTTGTTAATATAACAGGTAACGAACAAATTATAAGAAAAAAATAGTATTAGAATAATCTTAATTTTTATTATTTTTAAAAAGAGTTGTATAATTGTAATTCTTTCTTCTTTTTTGAAACAAAAACTCTTTTTTATCGTAAAAAGCAATAAACATAAAAAATATGTACAGAAATTTGTTTCATTATGCTTATCTGTTTTTTCGCTGCGAATGGTGGGGAGAAATTATCTGAATTGTAATTCCTCTTTATTTATTCTGCTCTTTTTTGTTACCGTTGTTACTAATTATTCTTTATTTTGACAATTAATTTCCTTAATATTCGATTATATTCAAAACTATTGATATGAAAAGAAAATTTACAATAATTATGAAGCTTTTATTAGCTAATTTATTTTTTATAAGTTTATCGCATACATTGATAGGACAAGTTCCTGCAAATTATTATGATTCGGCAACTCCTTATACTGACGGAGCCGATTTAAAACAAAAACTACACGATATTATAACAAGCGGACATACTCCGATTACATATACAGATTTATGGACAGCATTTCAAACCACCGACCGTGATGATAACGCAAGTTATGAAAATGACGGTTCTGTTTTTGATAAATATTCAGAAAATCCGACCGGCACAGATCCTTATAATTTTTCATATACTGCAGACCAATGCGGAACTTATTCCGGAGAAGGAGGATGTTACAACAGAGAACATTCTTTTCCTAAATCTTGGTGGGGAGGAAGTACAACAGACCCCCAATATACCGATTTAAATCACTTAATTCCTTCAGACGGATATGTAAACAGCAAGAGATCAAGTTATCCGTATGGCGAAACAACCAGTCCTTCTTGGACTTCTTTAAACGGAAGCAAACTGGGACCGTCTTCTTATTCCGGTATTTCAGGAACTGTTTTTGAACCTCTTGATGATTTTAAAGGCGATTTTGCTCGTATGCTTTTTTATATGGCTACTCGCTATAAAGATGAAATACCTACTTGGTATAGTACAGGAACAGATATTCAAAAAGTGTTCCAATCAACCGGCGAATTTCAACCGGCATATTACCAAATGCTTTATGCTTGGCACATTGCAGATCCTGTGTCTCAAAAAGAACTTGCCAGAAATGATGATGTTTACGATATACAAGGTAATGCAAATCCGTATATTAATCATCCCGAGTGGGTATGTGTGGTTTTTGGAGGTTGTTCCGTAAAACCCGAACCTACAAATTACCCTGCAAACTTTCTTGCTTCTGCCGTCAGCTCAAGCCAAATAGATTTAAGTTGGACTGATGCAGGCGGCACAGACCTTCCTGACGGATACCTCATTGTCGGCAGCACAACAAATTCGTTTTCTGACCCCGTTGACGGTACAGATCCGACAACAGACTCTGACTTGTCTGATGGATATGCAATAATAAAAGTAGCACAAGGAACAGAAAACTATTCCTTTACCGGACTGTCTGCTTCAACTCAATATTTTTTTAAAATTTGGTCTTATGCTAATTTAGGTTCAGATATAGATTTTAAAACAGACGGAACTGCCCCGACAACAGATGCAACAACTTTAGCTCCTTCAAGCGGAGCCGGTTGTGCTTCCTATTTAATTATTTCAGAATACGGAGAAGGAAGCAGCGGAAACAGTAAATATATCGAAATATATAACGGTACAGGTAGCTCAGTAAATCTTTCGGATTATCAATTATGGAGAGTTTCAAACGGAGGAACTTGGCCTGAGGCAACTTATTCTTTTACTACGGGAACATTATCTGACGGTGCAACATTGGTTATTGCAAATAATTCTACAGATACACCGAGTGCTGATGAATACGATTCCGGATTTTGTTCTTGGAATGGAGATGATGCTGTCGGACTGGCAAAAGATGACGGAACGGGTACTTTTGTAATAATGGATGCCGTAGGAACAGACGGTGCTGATCCCGGTACGGGATGGGATGTCGCAGGAGTAACGAATGCTACAAAAGATCATTATTTAATTCGAAAAAGCACAATAACATCTCCTAATACAAATTGGTCAGCATCGGCAGGAACAAATACTACCGATTCTGAATGGGAAGTTTACTCTTACAGCACAGGTTCTGCACAAGCAGGACATACAATGAGTTGTAGCACCCCGATATTAACAGTAACACCGAATTCATTAACCGGCTTTACTTATGTTTCAGGAAACGGACCTTCGGCAGAACAATCTTTTGATTTAACGGGAAGTAATTTAGACGGAACGGATGTAACTGTATCTGCTCCTGTATCAGGGAATTATGAAATTTCTAAATCTTCAGGTTCGGGATTTACGACCGGCTCTCTTACTTATTCTGCATACAACGGCTCAACAGAAACAATTTATGTAAGATTGAAATCTGCTTTATCGATAGGTACATACAATTCTGAACTTATTACTGTAAGCGGAGGAGGGGCTTCTGATGTAACCGTAACTCTTGACGGTAATGTTACCGCAAACAATGCTTCTGATATTATTCTTGAAACAAACTTTACCGAACCGTCAAATATATCTTATATAAATTACCAATCCGCAAATATTGTAAATGACGGAAACGATATTGAAGTTGCTCAATTCACGATAAGAGACGGAGGCGGAACAAGTGATGCCGATAATCTCGGAACAACACTTACCGATATCAGTTTTTCTTTAACAAATTCTGCGGATATTCAAAGAGTTGCTGTTTACGACGGAACAACTGAAATTGCAGAAGTTGCCGGTGCCGCAACCGTTTCATTTACGGGAATGACGCTCACGGCTCCCGACGGCGGAACAAAAACCTTTTCGTTAAGAGTCAGTTTTAATTCAACGGTAACGGATAACGATCAATTTCAATTTACGGTAACATCTGCTGCGGCAGATGCAACGGGTTCAACATTTGCCGCTGCTGATGCCGGAGGTGCACAAAGCACAATAGCAGGAGATGAAAACAGAATAGAAGTTACGGCAACGGCTTTTAGCTTTATTCAACAACCTTCAAATACAGGAATAAATAATAATATGTCGCCCGATCCCACGGTTGAAGCAATTGATGCCAATTCCAACAGAGATTTAGATTATGCAGCGGCAATAACCGTAAGTTCAACCGGAACTATGACAGGAGATCCCGTATCCGGAACTTGGGGCTCAGGTGTGGCAACATTTGCAAACTTGGTTCACACGGTTCTCGGTACCGGCTTAACACTTACCGCAAGTTACGGTTCTCTAAGTGTTACAAGTAATACTTTTGATATTACCGATGCTTGTGCTTCCGATTTAATTATTTCTGAATATGTAGAAGGCAGCGGTAATGAAAAATATATTGAGATTGCAAACTTTACCGGAGCTGCAGTTGATTTATCAGATTACAGATTAAGACTTTACACAAACGGAGCTACAAGTCCGACTAATGATGTTTTATTATCAGGAACATTGAATGACGGAGCTGTAATCGTTTACCGTAATTCTGCAGCAACTCTTTATTCTTCAGCAATATCAAATGCAGCAGTTGCGTTTAACGGTGATGATGCAATTGCACTATATAAAATATCAACGGCAACAAATGTTGATGTTTTCGGAAATATAGGATGCGACCCCGGAACGGCATGGACAGATGTTAATACAACATTAGACAGAACTTTAGTCAGGAATGCGACCGTAACAGCCGGTGTAGGAGATGATGCAACGAGTTGTCCTTTCCCTACATTAGCATCGGAATGGACAGAATATGCTCAAGACGATGTCAGTCATCTCGGTTCTCACACAATGTCTTGTACATGCTCAGAGCCGACAACCCATGCATCTTTATTGACATTTTCAGGCATAACCGCAACTTTAATGGATTTAAGTTGGACAAACGGAGACGGACTGAACAGAATTGTCGTAGCTTGCGAAGGAACGCCTGTCTCATTTGTTCCGACAGATAATTCTACATATACGGCAAATTCTTCTTTCGGAAGCGGTACGGATTTGGGCTCGGGAAATTATGTAGTTTATAACGGCAGCGGAAATTCGTTTACCGTAACAAATTTAACACCCGGAACCACTTACTACTTTAAAATTTATGAATACGGTTGTCAACCGGGAAGTGAGGACTATTTAACTTCAGGAACTCCCGAAGAAGGTTTTGAAACTACATTACCTAATGATGTTACAAACTTTCAGGCAGATTGTGCAACTGCAACAACGGTTAATTTATCTTGGACATTACCGACAGGAAATTATGACGGTATAATGATTGCCGTATTAGCTGCGGGAACTCCGGACAGCCCGACTTGTGACGGTGTTACGTTAACATCGCCGAATACTGATTTTTCGGCGGCAAGTGTTTATTGCGGAAATGCGAGCGGTGCGGTTTATGTATATAATAATATCGGAACAAGTGTAAGTATAACCGGATTAACGGCGGGAACTTCATACCGGTTTAAAGTATTTACATATAAAAATTCTTCTTGGTCCGTAGGAAGTGAAATAATACAAACTGCCGAAGTAACAAATGTTACAAATTTAACTTCTTCTTGCGGAAACGGAGAAAGTATGATAGCTTGGGCAAATCCTGATGCTTCTTGTTTTGATGAAGTAATTATTGCTGTTAATACATCTTCTGTTACCGGAACTCCTTCAGGTACTTATACTGCAAATTCTCTTGATTATACCGATGCTTCAAATCCGACATTATCCGACGGAAGCGTTATTGTTTATAACGGAACGGTTTCTCCGCAAACCGTAACCGGCTTAACTAACGGAACAACATATTTCTTTAAGGTATTTGTAAGAAGCGGAAGTAACTGGTCTTCGGGAACAGAAGTGAGTTGTGCGGCAACTACTGCATCCTTCTTCGATTACGGAGATTTGGCAATTGTAGGAATAAATACGCATTATATTGATTATGACACAGACTTATCTGATGATGAAATTCAGTTTGTTTGTTTTAAAGATATTACTCCTGAAACGGCAATTGATTTTACCGATAACGGGTACGAAAGACTGTATGCGGGAAAATGGGCTGATTCGGAAGGAACGATACGATTGACAAGAAACAGCGGAGCATCGACTGTTCCGGCAGGAACTGTTATTACGGTAAGAGGACACGGACCGGCAGCTAATTGGAGCGTTTTTATCGGAAGCGGGACGCCAAACGGTTCATTGACTAATGATGATGCAAATTGGACAATAACTGATGGTGGTACAGGAAATAATGTATTTGATTTGAATAAAAACGACCAAATATGGATGATGCAAGGCGGAGATTGGATAAATCCTGCAGGAGCACATAATGCAACATATACCGGTAAAGTTCTTTATGGTTGGACAGCAATAGGATGGGAGCCGGCTCCCGGTTATAACAGCACATCAGGTTCTACGATTTTCCCAAGCAGTGCTTGTTCTGTCTCAAACTTAACAGGTGTTGATAATGAAGATAAAGTAAGATACGACAGTTTGATAACAGCAACGACACAAAGAGATTGGATTAGTCGGTTTAATGACGAACAAAAATGGACGGGATATACTGACAGTACAAGCTATCAAAACGGCGGAACTTTGCCTGATGTTATTACAATTACAGGTTCCGGAGTGAGTCCGATTGCTAAATGGACAGGTGAGACAAGTACCGATTGGGACGATTGTACGAATTGGTTAAATCTTAAAGTGCCTGCTGCAGGAACAGATGTTGAATTTGTTTCGGATGATTGTTTAAACGATATAGTGATTCAACCGGGACAAACAGTTGCTTGTAATAATTTAAATATCAGCGGAACAGCATTAACTCATTCTATAAAAGCAGAAGGGAATGCAACTGCTGTTTTAGAAGTACACGGAGATTTAACTATAGGAGGTCCGGCAGGAGTATTGGATTTTGATGACGGAACTGTTGCCGATGACGGTATTTTGAAAATTTACGGTAATTGGAATGAAAATATATCCGGAGGTTTCTTACCCGGAAATTCAACAGTAGAATTTAACGGAGCAATTGCTCAGGCAATAAATACCGTTGAGGCATCCGCCGACTTTTATAATATGACCGTTAATAACTCATCAGCTTCAGGAGTTTCATTGGTAAATACTGCTTTAGTAAACGGAACATTAAATCTTGCCGGCGGAATTTTAAATTTAAACGGTTCAGATTTAACAATTTC
>JAJRUH010000007.1 GCA_024277895.1 Bacteroidota bacterium
ACTTTCCGTTGTTACGTGAATGCTGTGATAATTAATAAGGTCGTATGATAATATTTTTTCTAACATATTTTAATTTTATTGATTCAGTCATCAGATGAATTTATACTGCGGAATTATTCATCAGATAATTTTTCGGAAATTAAACCGTATTGCTTTGCTTTTATACTGTCTTTAAATCCGAATGCAAAGGCACGCTTTAAATATTTTTCGCTTAAAGCGGAATTATTTTTTTGTTTTTCTCTTACGGAATTATAAAACCACATATCCGGATTTTCCGGCTCAAGATATTCGTATATTTTTAAAAATTTATCGACATTCTTACTCCACGGATTTGCAATTTCCTTGTTTACAGACGAATACATCGCAATTCCGAGATATGCCTTGCTTCTTGAAAAACTTGCCGCTTCAAGTTTATCTTTAGATTTTGTCAATTTATTTATTCTGAAAATTTCATCGTGCCACCAACTTAAGTTTTTTGTCGTCAAATATCCGATATAAGTTTTATTTCTTTCGGCTTCTTTTTGCAAAGATACTTCGTATTGATTAATAAAAGTTTTAAATTTATTATTTTTCAGAAGATTATTCAGCTTCATTTCGGCACTTTTATCATTTGTTTTATACGCCGCTTCATACATTTTAAACGCTTTAAAATAATCTTTTTCTTTCAGTAAATTATCGGCTTTTTCAGTAAATTTATTTTCCTTAAGGGAAGAAAGTTTATTTTTTGAAAGCAAAAACGAAATTGCCGTATTAATATCGTCTTCCGGAGGCCACTCGTGAATACCTTCAAAAACAAGCGTTAATATATTTTTGTTCTTTACAATAGGAGAATACGGCGAATAATATTGTTCGATAAAATTAAAATCTTTTGTTCCCGTTATCATTGCCAAAGGAAAATTCAAATTTCCGGCTTTTTGTAAATTAATTCCGGCTCCGCACATCAAAACACCGTTTACTTTATGCGACAAAGCATATTGAAAAGCCATTCGTGCACCGCCTGAAAATCCGGCAATAAAAAAATATTTTACGTTTAAATTCAATTCCGATTTTGCCGTTTTAACATCAGCTTCAATTTTTTGAATAAATCCAGATTGATTATTTTTAACATCGTTAAGCCCGATTATCGTACAATCAAAACTTTCCGTAATTTTATTAAATTTTGATACGGCAAGTTTTCCGTCACCGTGCGGGTCAATAACGACAATTAAGATTTCTTTTGCTTTTTCGGTGTTTTTGCTTTGCAGAAATTCATAATTTATCGTACGGCTTCGAGTCGTCTCGCCGTCAGCAAAGTTGCCGGATATATTTTCAGATTTATGTTCTTTTTTATTATTTGTTTTTGAAGTTTCGGACATATTTCCGCAACTCGCAATTAATAAAAATAATAAAATTATACTCAAACCTCTTTTACTCATTCGATGATTTCGAGTAGGTTCACTCATCGGATGACTTTGAGTCATCCGATGAGTATGTTTAAATTTCAACATACTGCTTTGCAATTTTTTTATTAATTAATTTTCCTTTTCTTAATCCTGCATAATCTTTTGCCGATGAAAATTCCCAATCAACGGCATTCTTTACCAAATTTGCCTCTACGGGATTTTGATGTATATAGTTAAAGCAAACTTGCAAATATTGTTTTTCGGGGATTGCAACATTCATCCGATGACTTCCGGTCGTCGGATTAAAAATAAAAGACGGTGTAATACCGTTCGGGCAATTTATACATTCGGCTTTG
Source organism: Bacteroidota bacterium (assembly GCA_024277895.1). GTDB lineage: Bacteria > Bacteroidota > Bacteroidia > Bacteroidales > JAADGE01 > JAADGE01. Next base: position 1,739 of record JAJRUH010000007.1, read on the forward strand.
GTTTTTTGTCTGAATAAAGAACCGCTGAGATTTTGTTCTTTATTTACCGCACGAGTATAAGATCGAAGCATAATTGCTATCGAATTATTGAGTGTTCTTTCGCCCGTCCGTTTTTCACTCATCCGATGACTCGAAGTCATCGGATGAGTTTCTGTCTTGTTAACCAAAACCATAAAATGAAAATGATTAGGCATTAAGCACCATGCCAAAACATCGACATAAAGAAGTATATGTGTATGAATTTTTTCAAGAAAAAAAAGATAATTATCTCTGTTAAAGAAAATTTTTTGTTTGTTATTACCCTGATTATAAATATGATATAAATAACCTTTTTCGAATTGCATATTTGTGAGTTGAGTTAACACTCATCTGATGTTTGAATACTCATCCGATGACTTGAAGTCATCGGATGAATTTTGTTCTCAGAGTCATCGAATGAGTTTTATTTATTAATTCCGAAAATTATACAATATAAAACAAATATTTATATTTTTGTCGGTTAATATTTGTAATTTATATTCTTTCTAAAAAAAATGCCATGTCGTTTCTGTCAGAAAAAATAAATTCGGAAGCATATACATTTGACGATGTTTTGCTTTTGCCGGCATATTCGGAAGTACTTCCGCGCGAAACAAATATTCAATCAAAATTCAGCCGTAACATAGATTTGAAAATACCGATTGTTTCGGCAGCAATGGATACGGTTACTGAAGCATGGCTTGCTATTGCAATTGCACGCGAAGGAGGAATAGGTGTTATTCATAAAAATATGAGTATTGAAAGGCAGGCACAACAAGTAAAACAAGTGAAACGTGCCGAAAACGGAATGATAATAGACCCGATTACTATTTCCGGCGAAGATACGGTTGAAGATGCTTTAACTTTAATGAAAAAGTATAAAATAGGCGGTATTCCGGTTGTTGAAAGCAGTCAAAAATTAACGGGAATAGTTACAAACAGAGATTTACGTTTTGAAAAACGCTTAAAACGTAAAATTAAAGATGTAATGACTTCCGAAAATTTAATTACGACATCTCAAACTACCGATTTAGAAAAAGCATCCGAAATTCTTCAAAAATACAAAATTGAAAAACTCCCCGTTGTTGACGAAAACTACAAACTTATAGGACTTATTACATACAAAGACATAACAAAAGCAAAAGACAGACCCTTTTCCTGCAAAGACGATAAAGGCAGATTAAGAGTAGCGGCAGGCGTAGGCGTTACCGCCGATGTTTTTGACAGAATAGAAGCTCTTTACGCAGCAGGTACGGATGCCGTAGTTATAGACACTGCACACGGGCATTCAAAAGGAGTAATTGATACTTTAAAAGAAGCAAAAAAAAGATATAAATCAATAGACTTCATTGTAGGAAACATTGCTACGGCACAAGCAGCAAAAGATTTAGCCGAAGCAGGAGCCGATGCGGTAAAAATAGGAATAGGTCCCGGCTCAATTTGTACGACAAGAATAATCGCAGGTGTAGGTGTTCCGCAATTATCGGCAATATATAATGCAGCGGAAGCGATAAAGTCAAAAAATATTCCCGTTATTGCCGACGGAGGTATTCGCTATTCCGGAGATATTGTAAAAGCATTAGCTGCCGGAGCATCTTCGATAATGATAGGTTCGCTGCTTGCCGGAGTTGATGAATCACCCGGCGACACAATAATTTATCAAGGTCGTAAGTTTAAGACCTATCGCGGAATGGGTTCGGTAGAAGCAATGCAGGAAGGGTCAAAAGACCGTTATTTTCAGGACACTGAAGATGACGTAAAAAAACTTGTTCCCGAAGGCATTTCCGGTCGTGTTCCGTATAAAGGCACATTACACGAAGTAATGAATCAGCTTACGGGCGGATTAAGAGCAGGTATGGGATATTGCGGAGCAAAAAATATAGATGAATTGCATAAAGCGGAATTTGTAAAAATAACATCTGCCGGCGTTACCGAAAATCATCCGCACGATATAACCATAACGAGAGAAGCACCAAATTACAGCAGAAGATAAAAATTTACATATAATTAAAACATATAAAAAATGAGAATAATAAGTTTAACATCAGTTTTTGTTTTTTTATCATTAACTCTTTTTTCGCAAAAAAATGAGACATTACTAACCGTCGGGAATAAAAAAATTTCTGCAAACGAATTTTTATATATTTACAAAAAAAACAATTCGGATAATATCAATAAAGAATCGGTTGATGACTATTTAAACTTATTTACGAATTTTAAATTAAAAGTAACCGAAGCCGAGAATTTAAAGATGGATACTTCGGCAACTTTTAAAAAAGAACTTTCGGGTTATACGGACCAACTTGCCAAACCATATCTTACAGAAAATATAAAATGGAAAGAACTTACGGATGAAGCGTTAAAAAGGAATAAAAAGGAGCTTAAATTAGATATAATTTTTATTAAACTTCCTCAAGATGCTACACCTGAAGACACACTTAAAGCATTTAAAAAAGCATTAAAAATTCGCGAACGTTTAATTAACGGTGAGAATTTTGACTCTGTTGCTGTTGCAACTTCCGATGACCGAGCCGTAAAGAAAAATAAAGGACATCTGTCATATCTGAAACCTCTGAGAATTCCGTATAATATTCAAAACTTTGCTTTTAATGCAAAAAAAGGAGATCTTTCTATGCCGATAAAAACTGATTTCGGTTATTATTTAATCAGACTCGCAGATATCAGACCGGCAAAAGGTTTTGTTAAAGTTGCTCACATTATGATAGCAGAAAATGGCCGACTTCCCGATTCTGTGAAAGCAGAAAAAAAGAATAAAATTGACAGTATTTATACTCGCTTACAAGCCGGAGATAAATTTGAAGATTTAGCAAAATTATCAGACGATAAAGCATCGGCAAAAAAAGGCGGAGAATTACCGGAATTTTCAACGGGAAGAATGGTTCCGGAATTTGAAAAGGCAGCTTTTGCTTTACAAAAACCCGGAGATTACAGTAAACCGATAAAAACACGTTTCGGTTGGCATATTATTAAACTCATTTCAACACGACCGCCAGATAATATTGAAAAACAACGAACTAAGATCAAGAAAACAGTTGAAAATGACGAAGAAAGAAAAGAAATTGTAAGAAAATTCGTAATAAAAAAACTAAAAAAAGATTATAATTTTAAACAACTAAAATCTCCGGATATTATTCTCGGACTTTTAGATTCAACTATTTACGAAGGAAAATGGAAAATGCCTGTTACAAAAAAACCTGATTTTACTTTATTTACTGTTAATAATAAAAATTATTCCGACAGAGATTTTGCACATTTTATTGAAAAAAATCAAAAACGAAATAAAAAAACAGATTTCAAAACACTTCTTAATAAATATTATAATGACTTTGTTTACAAAATATTATCACAAACAGAAATAAGTAATTTAAAAACAACAAAACCTGAATTTGCTTATCTTTTAAAAGAATACCATGACGGAATGTTATTATTTGATTTAATGAAAGAGAAAATTTGGGACAAAGCATCGGAAGATACTCTCGGACTGAAAAAATATTATAATGATAATTACGATAAATTATACAGCAAACAAATAAAATACAATATTTCTGTTTTTAAATATCAAACTGCTAAAGATGCTAAAAAAGCATTAAAACTGCTGAGAAAATCCCGAAATAAATATAATGACAGTCTGTTGGTAAAGAAAATAAGCAAAGGAGATACATTAAGATTTACAAAAGTTGATGGCGGAGAATATTCAAAAGGAGAAAATATTTATGCCGACAAAATATTCAGCAGTAAAAATACAAACACTCAAAAAATCTTTAATTTTCCCGAAGATAAATTAATCATAGTCATTAACAGTGAAAAAATCTTTAAAGGCAAACCCTTTGACGAAATGCGAGGAGTAGTAATTTCAGATTATCAAAATTTTTTAGAAAAAAATTGGTTAAAAGAATTAAGAAAAAAATATCCTGTTACAATTAACCAATCAGTTCTTACAAAAATAAAATCATCACTAAAATAACAGTTAACATTGTAACTATTATGCAAAAATTCCGTTATATATTTTTACTGATAATCTTTTTTTCTGTGTTTTCCTGTAAAGAAGAAACAAAAAAAACGGAATTGGCATCAGTTTTCGGAAAGAAACTATATTTAGAAGATATTCAGGACATAATACCCAAAGGAAGCAATAAAGAAGACAGTTTAATGATTCTTCGGAGCAAAGTTGATTTATGGACAAGAAAACAAACATTGTTAAATCGTGCTGAAATTAACCTTTCCGCAGAACAAAAAGATATAAATTATATAGTGGAAGAATACAGAGAATCGTTGCTGATTGAAAAATATAAACAAGAATATATTAAACAATATCTGGATACCGGTATTACACTCGCTCAAATCGAATCATATTACAATGAATATCCTGAAAGTTTTATTTTAAATAATGATATAGTCAAAGCATATTATTTCAAATTCGACAGCAATGAAAATGTAAATCTATTCAGACAATATTTTTTATCTGATAACAAAGATGCAATTATAAAAATGATTAATTTTGCTGATAATAAAGCTGCCGATTATATTGACTTTTCACAAAATTGGATTGATTTATCAATTATCTCAGACATTCTGCCGATTTCTTTAAATAATGCAGAATCAGTTGTAAATCAAAGTAAAAGAATTCAAACCAGAGATAAAAATTATATTTATTTTGTTTACTTTACCGATTATAAACTGAAAGGTCAAAAAATGCCTTTTGACTTTGCCGAAGAGCAAATTAAAACAATTTTATTAAACAAACGTAAAACAAATTTAATTAATCAATTAGAAGTTAAAATTTATAAAAATGCCGTAAAAAACGGCAGAATTAAAGTTTATATTAAATGAAAATGATACTGAAAAAAATAATACTGCTGTCACTTTCGGTTTTATTAATCGGATTAACAGGATATGCACAAGAAAAAATGATTGACGAAATTGTAGGAGTTGTCGGACAAAAAATAATTCTTAAATCCGATGTTGAATCAATGGCTTTACAATACAAATCAAGAGGCGAAAATCACGGAGACAATTTAAAATGTTTTGCTTTTGAAGAACTTCTCTACCAAGCTCTGTTAGTAAACCAAGCAAAAACAGACAGCATAGAAGTATCTGACATACAAGTTGAAGGAGAACTTACAAGACGAATGAACAAGTTTGAAGAACAAATGGGCGGAAGAGAAGCAATGGAAAAATATTTCAACAAACCTTATTCCGAAATAGAAAATCATTTCCGAAGCATCATTAAAGATCAATTAACAGCACAGCAAATGGAAAATACAATTACCGGAGATATTTCTGTAACACCTCAGGAAGTAAAAAAATATTTCAAAACTATTCCTAAAGACAGCTTACCCTTAATTGATACAAAAATTGAACTGGCTCAAATTGTCATATATCCGAAAATCAAAGACAAACAAATAAAACAAATAAAAAAATCACTTCAAGAATATAAAGACCGTGTTCAAAAAGGTGAAGACTTCGGTTTTTTAGCCGGCATGTATTCTGACGATATCGCTTCAGCTCAAAAAGACGGAGATCTCGGATGGGTAAGAAGAGGCGATTTAGTACCGGAATTTGCTGCTGCTGCATTTGCAATGACAAAACCAAACGAAGTTTCCGATATTATAAAAACAGAATACGGTTATCATATAATTCAATTTCTCGGAAGCAAAGGCGAACGAATTCACATAAAACATATTTTAAAAATTCCGAAACCTCTCACATCCGAAAAAATAAAAGCTAAAGCCAAATTAGACAGCATTGCGGCAAACATCAGAAGCGGAAAAATAAGCTTTGAACAAGCTGCAATATTATATTCTGACGATAAAGAATCAAGCAACAGCGGAGGAATTGTTGTAAATCCTTATACAGGAACATCTGAATTCTCAAGCAGTCAGTTAGACCCCGCCACCAATTATATTCTGAAACAAATGAAAACCGGTGAAATTTCCTAACCTTATGAAAGTACAAGCATGAAAGGAAAACCGGAAATTAAAATTATTAAACTTTTAAATAAAACAAAACCGCATATTGCCGACATAAATACTGACTATCAACAAATAAGTGATTTGGCAAAAGCACATAAAAAAACAAAATTAATCAGTGACTGGATTAGAAAAACCCAAAAAACAACTTACATTAAAATTGATGACTCATTTTATAATTGTAATTTTAAATATAAAGGTTGGTTATCGAAATAACCCGGTTCGTTAAATTTATTTTATGAATACCTACAAAGATGATGTTGAAGCAACAGATGCTTTAAAAAATATATATGAAAAATTTTCTTCTGAAATTAAAAAAGTAATTTTCGGACAGGACGATATAATAAAAGAAGTTTTATTATCAATTTTCAGTGACGGACACTGCCTTTTAGTCGGAGTACCCGGACTTGCCAAAACGCTATTAGTTAATACCTTAGCTCAAGTTTTAGTGTTAAAATATAAACGCATACAATTTACTCCCGATTTAATGCCTTCCGATATAATCGGGACAGAAATTTTAGATGAAACACGAAAATTTAAATTTATTAAAGGTCCTTTATTTGCTAATATTATTTTAGCTGATGAAATTAACAGAACTCCGCCTAAAACACAAGCTGCTTTACTGGAAGCTATGCAGGAAAAAGCTGTTACAACAGGCGGTACAAAATACGAACTTGAAAAACCGTTCTTTGTTTTGGCAACTCAAAATCCCATTGAACAAGAAGGAACCTACCCTCTTCCGGAAGCCCAGCTCGACAGGTTTATGTTCAATATTTGGTTAGATTATCCGAAATTTGAAGATGAAATTACAATTGTAGAAAAAACAACTTCAAACATTGCGGTTCATTTAAAAGCAATATTATCAGCAGAAGAAATCATTTACTTTCAAAATTTAATACGTCGAATTCCTATTAATGAAAATGTTTTAAAATATGCAGTAAATTTATCTGCAATAACAAGACCCGGAACACAAAAAGCACACGATTGGGCAAACGACTATTTAGAATGGGGTGCCGGTCCCAGAGCATCACAATATTTGGTAATAGGAGCAAAAGCCCATGCAGCAATTAAAGGAAAATATTCTCCCGATATTGAAGATGTAAAAGCTGTTGCCCGCTCCGTTTTAAGACATCGTATTGTGAAAAATTATAAAGCCGAAGCCGAAGGAATTACCACAGATGCAATTATTGATAAACTTTTATAAAAGAATTCATCCGTTTTAAAAATTTTAATGAAATATTTTTCAGGTATATTATTTCTTTTTTTTTCACTTATCGGTTTTTCTCAAACAAAAATAGATTTTGACTCAAAATATCTTTTTACAACCGAAAAATTAGGTCCTGAAATTAAAATTCTTACCGACAGTGTCGTTTTTAAACATGGCAACTCAATTATGTTCTGCGACAGTGCCTTATTTGATTATAAAACAAACTATTTCGATGCATTCGGAAATGTTCGAATTATTAAACCGAGTAAAGATTTCAAAGATACCGTTTTTCTGTACGGCGACACACTGCATTATTCCGGAAGAGACAAATATGCAAAAATCAGAAATCATGTAATTTTAAAAAAAGACAGTCTCTTATTAAAAACTGACAGCTTAGATTATGATTTAGGAAATAACATCGGATACTATTTTAATAACGGAATTACCGTAAACGGTGAAGATACTTTAAAAAGTGTTTTCGGATATTATTATGCAGACGATAATGAATTTTTCTTTAAAAAAAATGTAAAAGTTATAAATCCCAGATTTAAAATACTTTCCGATACTTTAATGCACAATACAGAAACAAAAATTACCTATTTTATCGGTCCTACGGATATAATAAGCGACTCAAATTTTATCTATTGCGAAAATGGCTGGTACGACCATAATAATAATATTTCTCAGTTTAATAAGAATGCCTATTTAAAAAATAAAGAACAAAAATTACAAGGAGACAGTTTGTATTACAACAGAAATACAGGAATAGGCAAAGCTTTTAAAAATGTAACTTTCACAGACAGCATTCAAAAAGTTCTGTTAAAAGGAAATTACGGTTTCTATAATGAAAAAACAGGATATGCACTAATGACAGACAGTGCACAATTTATACAAGTTGCAGAAAATAATGATTCATTATTTATGCACGCCGATACTCTCCAATCCTATAAAGATTCCGTTACTGTAAATGATACGGCACAAGTTTACAGAATAATTTTAGCTTTTCATCATGTTAAAACATATAAAACCGATTTTCAGTCAAAATGCGATTCACTGGTTTACAATTTAAGAGATTCCGTAATCGAAATGCACCATAATCCTGTAATGTGGTCCGACTCCAATCAACTTTCTGCCGATTACATTGAAATTCAAACTTACAAAAATGAAGTTGACGAAATTGATATGATTAACAATGCCTTTATTATTTCACAATCTGATTCTATTCGATTTAATCAAATTTTCGGAGATAACATGTTTGCCTATATTGATAACAAAAAAATTTCGGAAGTGGACGTTATAGGTAACGGAAAATCCGTTTATTTTATAAGAGATGATAACGATAAACTCATAGGTGTAAATTTTATTGAATGTGACAGCATGGATATTTACCTGAAAAATAATAAATTGGATAAAATATGGTTTTACACAAAACCTAAAGGTAAAATTAATCCGCCGCTGACATTAAGCAAGTCAGAAACTTTATTAAACGGTTTTAAATGGTAAGAATATCAGAGACCGTATAAAAAAGAAGATATTTTTATTTGGAAAAATAATATTATAAAAAATAATCCTGCTTCCGATTCACAAACTGAAACTTCTGAAAATAATGAACTTGAAAATATTGGTGATAAAAAATAAGAGCAGTTTAAAAACCGCTCTTTATTACTTTTCTTTTAGTACTCATCTTCATTAAAAAAGAAATCATCTTTGCTGGGATAATCAGGCCAGATATCTTCAATACTGTCGTATGATTCTCCTTCGTCTTCAATTTCCTGCAGGTTTTCAATAACCTCCAAAGGTGCTCCCGAGCGAATAGCATAATCAATAAGATCTTCTTTAGTTGCCGGCCATGGTGCATCTTCTAATTTGGATGCTAATTCTAATGTCCAATACATATTATTATTAGTTTAAGTTAATGTATCTGTTTTTTTGGGTCTGCAAATATATAAAAAAAAACAACCCGAAAAATTTTTTTTAAAAAACTTATAATTACCTGATTATTACGGCTTCCAAACACTTTCACTCAACTTTTTCTCAAAAATATTTTTTCTTGAAAGTACAAAAAAGTAATCCGACAGTCGATTTAAAAATTTAATCGACAAAATATCAACAATTTCTTTCTCACTTAATTCAACAACCAAACGTTCTGCTCTGCGACAAACACTCCTGCACACATGACATTGTGCCGAAACAATATCTCCGCCGGGCAAAACAAACTCTTTTAAAGGCGGAATATCCTTATTCATTTTATCAATCTCTTTTTCAATCAACAAAATATCTCCTTCCGTAATTTCCGGAATATTAAAAGAAACATCATTTCTTACCGCCAAAACTGACCCCAAATTAAACAACTTGTTTTGTATTACTGCCAAAAATGCTTTATGTTCCTTCTTCAAATCAAATGCAATTAACAATCCTATAAATGAATTTAATTCATCAACAGTTCCGTAGGCATTGATGCGAATATCAAATTTTTCAACTCTTTCGCCGCTCAAAAGTGAAGTTTTTCCGGTATCACCGGTTTTTGTATAAATTTTCATTATTAATGTTTTTTCACAATATAATTAAATATTGAATTTTAAACATATAAAAACCCGGATTTATTATATGTTTTCTCTAAATATTATACTTTTGCACAAAATAAAACAAAAATGAATAAAAAGATTGCCCTTATTATTATTGCCCTTATCGGAATAAGCAGTGCCGTATATTTTACATATAACAAATATGCCGAAACAAATACAAACTCTCTGAAAAAAGAAATTGTAAAGAAAATACCCGAAATACACAAGTTATACGGTATTAATACTAAAAACTATAAAGTTGAAACAGGATATATTCAACCGAACGAATATTTAAGTACCATTTTTCAAAAATATCATATAAGTTCAAAACTTCACACAATATTAGAAAAAGCAAAAGATATTTTCGATGTAAGAAAAATAAAAAGCGGACAAAAATACGCTGTTTTTTTCCCGAATAAAGACACTTCTAAAACGCCGGATTATTTTATTTATGAAAAAGACAAGACCGATTATCTTGTTTTCAATCTGAAAGACAGTATGAATGTCTGTGAAAGAACGAAAAATGTTGATGTAAAAATTAAAGAAGCTGCCGGCGTTATTACTTCAAATTTATGGTTTGCTATGGAAGATGCCGGTGTAAATCCGATTTTAGCTAATGACTTATCCGAAATTTTTGCTTGGACAGTTGATTTTTTCGGGTTACAGCGAAATGACAAATTTAAAATGATTTATGAAGAAAAATTTGTTAACGATACTTCAATAGGTTACGGAAAAATTCTGGCGGCATATTTTGAACACTACGGCGATACAATTTATGCAATTCCTTTTAAACAAGACAGCATTGAAAGTTTTTACGACCTTGACGGCAACAGTCTAAGAAAAGCATTTCTGAAAGCTCCTTTAAAATTTTCACGAATAAGCAGCGGTTTTTCTTATGCACGCAAACATCCGATTTTAAAAATTGTAAGACCTCATCTCGGGGTAGATTATGCTGCTCCTTCCGGAACACCCGTTCATGCTCTCGGCGACGGTGTTGTGTTGAAAGCATATTACACACACGGCGGCGGAAATTTTATTAAAATAAAGCATAACAGCGTGTATTCAACAGGATATATGCACCTTAGAGGTTTCGCAAAAGGCATTCATGCAGGAGTTCGCGTGCAACAAGGTCAAGTAATAGGATATGTAGGTATGACCGGTTTGGCTACGGGTCCGCATTTAGATTTCAGAGTTTGGAAAAACGGCAAAAATATAAATCCGCTGCATGTTGATGCACCGCCTGTTGAACCGATTAAACCGGAATTTAAAGAAGGTTTTAATAAAACAAAAAAAGTGTATAAAGATTGGTTAGATAAAATTAAATTTAAAATCGTTAAACCGGATACAACAATTCAAGATACATTTTTAATCGGGAAAAATCCGCCGCATAATGACGAGTAATGATTAAATATTTCAGGTGCTGCCGCAAACTTATGAGACAGCTTGACATTATTGTTGTTGATAGTCATCGTATCACTATTTCAATTTAAGTAAAACAGGTTTAAGCCTAACAGGCTGTTTGCTAACACATTGATACGATGACTTACGGATTTAAGGTATTTATATACGACTTCAAACGAGAAACTTGAAATCTAATGCACCTGTGAGCTTTTCAGCAAACCCTAAAGTAAATGTTCAAAACATAATCGAAAGCAAATCAATATCTTTATAGTCCATATCAAACTTTTTTGCTAAGCGTTCGTTTGTTAAAATGCCCTCGTAAATATAAGCACCGTATTTTAATTCAGGAATGTTATGAATAATATTCGGAATGGTTTTTTCTAAACTTATTTTTTGCAATAAAGGAAATGTTGTATTACTGAGTGCAACGGAAGCAGTTCGTGCAGCCTTGGAGGCAATATTCGGTACGCAATAATGAATAACACCGTGAGTTTCAAAAGCAGGATTTCCGAGATGAGTAATTCTGGAGGTGGCAATACAAGATGCACTGTCGGTATTCAAATCAATAATTACGGAACCTTTTTTCATTTCGGCAATCATTTTTTCGGAAATAATAAACATATTTTCATCATTTGTATTTTCTGCAGCAGCTATCAAAACATCCGCAGTTTTTAATGCTTTTGAAATTATTTCGTTTTGAAAAACAGATGTGTAAAGTTGAATTCCTAATTTATTTTTCAGATTTTGTAATCGGAATAAAGAATTATCAAAAACTTTTACCTGTGCACCGAGAGCAGCGGCAGCTCTTGCGGCATATTCTCCGGCGGTTCCTGCACCGCAAACAAGCACTTTGGCTGCAGGAATACCGGTTATTCCTCCCAATAAAATACCTTTTCCGGTAATCGGATTACTCAAATATTCACTTGCTGTATTTATCGCTAAGATTCCGGAAATTTCACTCATAGTTTGCACATAAGGATGAAATTCGTCATTATTTTTTATCAGCTCTAATCCTATGCAAGTCATTTTTTTTGCTTTTAAAGCATTAATTTTTTGAGCTGTTTGCGTATTATAATGTAATGCGGAAATTAATACTTGATTTCCGGCGAGAAGTTTTATTTCATTCGATTCAATTGGTGCGACTTTTAATAAAATCTCGGATGCAAAAACTTTTTTCTTGTCTTCAATAACGGCACCTGCTTTTACGTAATCGGTATCTTGCCAGCGACTTCGTAATCCGGCACCGGCTTCTGTAATAATATGATGCCCTTCGTTACAAAGTTGTTTTACAGCTTGCGGGCTTAACACAATACGATTTTCGTATTTATCTGATTCTTTAGGAATTCCGACTGTTAAAATACGTCTGTTCTTTTTTTCTTCCAGCATTTCTGCTTGCGGCATTAATTGTTCACTATATGAGAATTGTCCTGAAGGATTTTGAGAAAAAGAAGTCATGTATTACATTTTTAAGGATTATTGTTTGGTAAATTGCTAATTTACAACTTTATCACAAGATATATACCGAATTGCATTTTCTTTTTCTTGAATTTCGATTTTAATATAATTTTCGGGCAGTAAATCTTCAATTAATTCAGGCCATTCAATAAGGCAAAGTGCACCGCTGAATATATAATCTTCATAACCGAAATCGAATACTTCTTCTTTTGTTTCAATACGATAAAAATCAAAATGATAAATAATATCATCATTTTCGGTAAAATATTCATTTACAAGTGAAAAGGTCGGACTTGTAACGGAATCAATTACTTTTTTATATTTACATATTTCCTTTATTAATGCGGTTTTTCCGCTGCCCATTTTTCCGAAAAAAGCAAAAATTTTCTCATTTTTATTAGTGTCAATAATTGCTTTTGCAATTTTCGGCAAATCATTTGTGCTTTCGGCAATATATCGGTTCATTTTAACTGTTTTTTCGGTTTTAGTTTAATACAGGGTATAAGCATTTCCTCAAGTGAAATACCGCCATGCTGAAAGGTGTTTTTATAATATTTTACATAGTGATTGTAATTATTCGGGTAAGCAAAAAAATCCGAATTGTATGCAAAAATATAGGATGAACTGATATTTGTAACCGGTAAACCGATTGATTCCGGCTTTGTTACTTCAAAGATTTCTTTTTTATTATATGCCAAATTTCTGCCTTGTTTGTAGCGCAGATTAGTTGTCGTATGCCTGTCTCCCACAACTTTTATCGGGTTATTGACATTAACAGTGCCGTGGTCGGTTGTAATAAAAACGGTAACATCTTCTTGTGCCAGTAGTTTTATTAAGTTTAAAAGCGGTGAGTGTTCAAACCAAGTTAAAGTTAAATCTCTGTATGCCGATTCTCCGTCAGCAAGTTCGCGTATCATTTTTGTATCTGTTCGGGCATGCGAAAGAATATCTACAAAATTATAGATAACGACAGATAATTGATTTTGCATTAGGTTTGCAATATTTTCATTTACTTTTTCACCCGATTTGTTATTTAAAATTTTATCGTAAGAAAACTTCACTTTACGTCGGTATCTTTGAAAGAGTTCGGCAAGTAAATCCTTTTCGTGTATATTTTTTCCTCCTTCTTCTTCATCATTCAGCCAATATTGCGGATAACGTTTTGAGATTTCGAGCGGCGTTAATCCGGCAAAAAAAGCATTCCGGGCATACTGTGTTGCAGTCGGCAATAAGGAAAACCAGAGCTCTTCTTTCTCTGTTTCAAGATGTTGATTAATAACAGGTTCCATTAACCGCCATTGGTCAAAACGCAAATTATCAATCATTAATACGCAAACTTTCTTTTTGGCATCAAGCAAGGGAATAACTTCTCGACGAAAAAAATCGAACGGCATATTCGGTCTGTTTTTCGAATCAGGGACAAACCAATCTTCATAATTATTTTTAATAAATTTTGAGAATTCAATATTCGCATCTTTTTTTTGTTGTATTAAAACTTCATCCATTGTATGGTCTCCTGATTTGTCAAGTTCCAGTTCCCAATATACTAAATCTTTGTAAAGCTTATACCAATCATTGTAAGTACCTGTCAGAGATATTTCTGTGTTTAATTTTGAAAATTCCGATTGATATTTTTCAGAAGTTTTTTCGCTTATTAATTGTCGGTTTTCAACATTTTTTTAATGGCAAGAATAATTTGTTTCGGATTTACGGGTTTTATTAAGTAATCATCAATTTTAGAGCCTACAGCATCATCCATTATATCTTCTTCTTCATTTTTTGTAACCATCACAACCGGAATATTTGATTTTAAACGTTTAATTTCCGACAATACATCTAATCCGGAAATACCCGGCATATTTTCATCTAAAAATATAATATCATAATTATTTTCTTTAACTAATTCAACAGCATCATAGCCGTTGTTAACGGTAAAAACGGTATGCCCTTTTTCTTCGAGATATAAAATTTGAATTCTCAAAAGGTCAATTTCGTCATCAACCCACAAAACTTTTGCTTTTGTCATATTTATTTCGGTTCTTTCAGTTTAATTACAAATATAAGGAAAATTATTTTATACTTGCATAACTTTTTAAGTCGTAAATTATTGTAATTTAATAATGGTAAAACCAAAAAAATACCTCGGACAACATTTTTTAAAAGATAAAAACATTGCGGCAAAAATTGTAAATGCACTTTCGGTAAACGGAATTAAGGATGTTTTGGAAATAGGGGCAGGAACAGGTATTTTGACGGAATTACTGCTCCGACAAGATTATAATTTATATGTTATTGAAATTGATACTGAATCGGTTGATTATTTGAAACAACATTTTCCCGAGTTGAAAGAACGACTTTTGAGTGAGGATTTTTTAAAATTTAAATTATCGAAATTTTTTAAATATGATACAGCACTTATCGGTAATTTTCCTTATAATATTTCGAGTCAAATTGTATTTAAAATAATAGAAAATAAGCATATCGTAAAAGAAGCTGTCGGAATGTTTCAAAAAGAAGTTGCAGAGAGAATATGTGCTTCTCCCGGAAACAAAACATACGGAATAATAAGTGTATTAACGCAGGCATATTACGAAACGGAATATCTTTTTACGGTAAGCGAGAAAGTTTTTTATCCGCCGCCGAAAGTAAAATCCGGTGTTATCAGGTTGTTGCGAAAAGATTCGGCAAATTTAAACTGTGATGATGCTCTTTTTAAAAAGGTTGTAAAAACCGGTTTTAATCAAAGACGTAAAACTCTTCGAAATTCTTTAAAAAGTTTAACTCATAACACGAATACTGAAAATGTAATTTTTAACAAACGACCGGAACAATTAAGTGTTGAAGAATTTGTTGAGTTAACACGAATTATTTACGGGCAACAATAAGGCGCCTGTCTGTATATTATTGTATATCAATATTTTAAATAAAGGTTTCAGCAAAAAATAATTAAAACGGGTATCCTATTGCTAAATAAAAAGTCCAATCATTATATCCGAATTTTCTGTTTCGGTAAACCCACCGATTATTTACCGGTAAAGACGGGTCAAACAGTTTTAGTCCCATATCGGCTCTTAATAATACAAATCCAAAATCAAAACGTAAGCCGTAGCCGGTTCCGACGGCAATTTCCTTATAGAATGTATTAAAATTAAATTTTGCACCCGGACGAATATCTTCATCATTAATTGCCCAAATATTACCGGCATCAACAAACAGAGCTCCTTCAAGTTTCCAAAATAATTTCATTCTGTATTCAATATTTGCTTCTAATCGGATATCAGCTGTTTGATTAGGATAACTGTTAAGCGTATCACTCAGCGAATAGGAGCCGGGTCCGAGGGTTCTGCTTTGCCATGCTCTGACACTGCTTGCTCCGCCTGCAAAATAACGTTCGCCGAAAGGTATTACTTTTAAATTTCCGTATGGAAATGCTGCTCCGGTAAAAAGTCTGAAAGCAATTTTATCATTTTCACGCGAAAGTTTTTTATGAAATCTTAATTCGATATCTTCTTTAATAAATTGGGCAAAAACGATATTATTAATCCTGTAACTTCCGTTTTTTTGCGACTTGTTAAGTGCTTTCATAAGAGCAGACAAACTGTTTCCTGCTAATTTTATATTAAAGGTAAATAAGAAAGTGTTTTTTTTGCTTTTAATGAATTGATTATTAAGTGTAAATTTATATGATGTTCCAAAAACAAAATGTGTTTCATAGGTGTCTTCAAGTTGTAAAATTTTAATTAAATCTCTGAATTCCTGAGTTGAATTTCTTAAATCAACAACATCTGCTGTTACCGGTAAAAAAGCATGACTGATTGTTTGAGTCGAGTTCCAATAATAACCGATATTTCCTCCAGCAACGGTATAGGTATAATCCGGACGTTGCAGAAAATTGTAATTTGCCGAAATAACGGTTTTAGGATTTCTTCGTTTGAAAAATTTCTTTAAAGGAACAGGTGCCAGCAACCGCGGAAAGTCCAAGCTGAAATTTACACCGTATTCTTCGCTGTTAAAAAAAGCAGATGTATCGCTCGGCAAATAGGATTTATTTTTTGTCAAGCGTTTAAATGCAAGTTTTGTACCTACATTTAAAACTCCGGCATTTCGAAAAATATTATTATGAATATAAGAAAACGTTCCGCCTACACCGAAATTACCGGAAGTATTAGTCAGCTCAGCAGTTGTATTTGTTGATTGCAATTTTGATTGTGTTAAACGTATTTCGCAATTTAACCAGGCAACGGTATCAGAGTTATTGTCATTTTCAGTTTCGGTAAATTTCACGTTTGCAATTTGAATAACAGGAAGTGAAACCAAATAACGATAGGTTGCGTTAACATCATTCAAATTATAATAATCACCCGCTTTTATAAAAACACCTCTTATAATTGCTTTGGGATTAATTCGCGGCATTTGATTGTATAAAAAGAAATATTTTTTATCGTTTTTACCATAATATATTAAAGTGTCGTGCGATAAAAAATAAGCATTTTTATCTGTTAACGCTTTACGAGCTTCAAAGTACGGATAGATATATACATTTTTTATTTTATACCTTTTAAAGGCATTTTGACTTATTTGAGAAGTGTCTTTTTTAATAATTAACCAAAGATCGTCTTGTTTATTTTTTGATACCGTGTCGGCAGAAAATGTTATAAATTCCTTTGAGAAATTATAATATCCTTTATCTCTTATCAGAGATGTCAAACGTTCTCGTTCATTTTCCATATTATTAATGTCAAGGTTTTCTCCTGTTTTTATTGCCGAATGAGTAGTGTCATTAAGAATGACAGATTTAATTCTTTGATCATTAATGTTATAGTATATGTTTTTTATTTTATGAGGATTCTCAAGCTTTACAATATATTCAACCGTTATTTTTTTAGGATTGTTTCTCTCACTTTTAATTTTAGAATTAATATTAAAATCATAAAATCCTTTTTCTTTTAAAAAAATCTGAATTTTATTTTTATTTCTGTATTCGTTATTTAAATTATACAGTACAGGTGCTTCACCTATGCGTCTTGTCCAATGTTCTTCTTTACAAGTTTTTTGATTTATTCTATCATAACGGTTCTGTAATTTTGAAATTTTATTTGTCAAATGTTTATATTTTGAAGTTTCGGAAGACAAATTATCGGTTTCTTTATCAAAATGTCGCAGTTTTTTGTTTATGTATTTTAATTTTTTATTTTTCCCGGATTCACATTTTTTTGTTTTTTTCAGTTCTGTGTTTTTAATTTTTTCAGGATTAACAGAATTGTAAATAATTAATTTTAAGGGTATTCCGAAAATTTTAGTGTTTAAACGAGGTTTTAAAATTTGTTCAATATCTTTTTCTGAAAAATCGGGTTTTTGAGAGTTTCTGTTATTATATTGAATTATTACCTTATTCTTAATTAATAAATCTTTATTTTCAGGAATATTTTTCGTTAAATTACACGAAACATTTACAACTGAAATCAAAGTAAACAAAAGTAATATTTTTGTATACATAAAATTTGCAGTAAACCTGAAAATCAGCATACGAATATTCCTGAATAACTTGTGAAAATTATTAATTATAAACATATAAAAATAATACTGCTAATAAAGTTAATATTATTGAAATCCGATTAAAATGATTTATTTTGTAAACAATTTAATAAGAGTTCATGTTATCAAAAAACAAAATTAAATTTTTTAATTCTTTAAAATTAAGAAAATTCAGAATAAAACATAATTTATTTATTGCCGAAGGTGAAAAATTAGTTTTTGAAATACTGAAATCACAAATCAAGCCGAAATTTATTATAACTTCAAAAATTAAAAAGCTTGAAACTTTAACCGATTTAAATACTGAAATTATTGAAGCCGACATTTCTGAAATCAAAAAAATAAGTCAGTTAGTTACGCCGCCTGCCGCAATCGGAGTTTTTAATATTCCCGGATATAATCTTGATATTATGGAAATTGAGAATTCATTAACAATTTTTTGTGATGATATTCAAAATCCCGGAAATTTGGGAACAATTATTCGAACGGCAGATTGGTTCGGAATAAAAAATGTTCTTTGTTCGGAAAATTCAGCAGACATCTATAATCGGAAGACAATTCAAGCTACGATGGGAGCGATTGCATCGGTTAGGGTTCATTACGTTAATAAAACAAAATTTTTCTTATCTTTAAATAAAGCATTACCGGTTTACGGAACATTTTTAAACGGGAAAAATATATATGAAACGGAATTATGTAACAGAGGAATTATTATTATCGGCAATGAAGGTAACGGAATTTCCGATGAAACAGAACAATTTGTAACCGAACGATTATTTATCCCGTCTTTTAATACCGGTAATAAAACAACAGAATCATTAAATGCTGCTTTGGCAACTGCCGTTATTTGTTCTGAATTCAGAAGACGGTAAAAAAGACCGATTCAGGCAGAAACGGTCTCTTTGTAATTTTTTATAAATAGGGCTTGCTGAAAAATGCTAAAGATATTGTAATTCAATACTTTATGCTTGTATTCTTGTGATAAAATGCAAGATTTTTGAATAAAACATCTTGAAACCTTTGCACTTTTTTTGATAAAACTACCAAATTTTTGCTGCTCAGCTGTCCAGCTCTTTTGTATTTTGTTCAATTTGAAGTATTTATATACATCTACATCTCACAAAATCCAAAATAGACGCACATCTTAGCTTTTCAGCAAGCCCTAAATATTATTCTTTCGGAGCACCGTTTTTTAAGTGTTCTTTGATTTTGGCTTCTAATTCGTCAGCTAATTCCACATTATCTGTTAATAATTTTTTTACGGCTTCTCTTCCTTGTCCTAATTTGGTATCTCCGTAACTGTACCAAGAACCGCTTTTTTGAATTATTTCGTATTCGGTTCCTAAATCAACAATTTCTCCGATTTTAGAAATGCCTTCACCGTACATTATATCAAATTCTGCTTTTTTAAAAGGCGGAGCTACTTTATTCTTAACAACTTTTACACGAGTTTTATTTCCTTTAACATCTGCGTCGTCTTTTATTTGACCGATTCTTCTGACATCTAATCTGATGGAAGCATAGAATTTTAAAGCATTACCGCCGGTAGTTGTTTCCGGATTTCCGAACATAACACCGATTTTTTCGCGTAATTGATTGATAAAAATAACACAAGTATTAGTTTTTCCGATATTGGATGTTAATTTTCTTAAGGCTTGAGACATTAATCGAGCTTGTAATCCCATTCTGGAGTCTCCCATATCGCCTTCAATTTCTGCTCTGGGTGTAAGAGCGGCAACAGAATCAATGACAATAATATCAACGGCACCGGAACGAATCAGATGGTCGGTAATTTCCAAGGCTTGTTCGCCGTTATCCGGTTGTGAAACTAAAAGATTATCAATATCAACGCCGAGTTTTCTTGCATAATAACTGTCAAAAGCATGTTCAGCGTCAATAAAAGCTGCAATACCTTCTTTTTTTTGAGCTTCGGCAATAACATGAAGTGCAAGGGTAGTTTTACCGGAGGATTCGGGTCCGTATATTTCAGTTACTCTGCCTTTCGGAATTCCGCCTATTCCCAAAGCATTATCTAATCCTATTGAACCTGTTGAAATTGCAGGGATATTAAGAACGGCTCCTGAATTGAGTTTCATAATCGTTCCTTTTCCGAATTCTTTGTCTATCTTGTTAAGAGTTGATTGCAATGCTTGAAGTTTTGCTTCTTTTGTATCTTGTTCTTTTTTTGCCATAATGATATTTTTTTATTCAGCTAATGCTTTCATAATTTGTTCATAATGTTCTTTTGTTTTTACTTTCGGAAATATTTTTATGATTGTGCCGGTTTTATCAATAATAAATGTTGTTCTGTGCACACCCATATATGTTTTTCCGTACATTTTTTTTTCTCCCCAAACACCGAATAAATTTAACAGTATTTTTTCCGTGTCCGGAATTAATTGAAACGGTAATTGAAATTTATCTGCAAATTTTTTATGAGATTGCTCCGAGTCCGGACTGACTCCGATTACCTCAAACCCGTTTTTTTTCAATTCTTCATAATGATCTTTTAAATTTAATGCTTCATTCGTACATCCGGGTGTATTATCTTTAGGATAAAAATAAAGAATTAATTTTTCACCTTTCATATCCTCTAAATTAACTATATTCCCAATTTTCGGAATTCTATCTCCTTCTTTTAATGTTATCATAGTATAAAAATTTTATTACAAAAATAAGGTAAAATTTGTGTTTTGAAACTTTCTTTTTATAAAATAAAAGAAATATTGAAATAATTGAAACCTTTTTAATAAATCTGCGTATATAAGAATAGAAAAAGACCTATACTTAATAAAACCAAACAGCTATGAACGATCAAGATATAAATAACCAAGCGAGCAGCGAAACTGAAGTTATTGTTGATGAATTATTAGAAAAATTTATCCAATTATCAGCAAAAGCCGAAAAAGATAACTTGTAACTCTCATAATACACAGTTAGTATCTTATTTCATATTGATATAAGAATTTAAGACACAGTATATAAAATTGTGTCTTTTTTATTTTAACTTATTTCCATCCCTCTTTTTTTCAGAATATCTTCTAATAAATCAAAAGTTGACAAAATTTCAGCTTTTCCGTTAATAATTGCAATATCGTGTTCAAAATGTGCCGAAGGCATACCGTCTGTCGTAACAATTGTCCATCCGTCGGATAATTGACGTACTGCTTTCTTCCCGAGATTAATCATAGGCTCAATTGCAATTACCATACCTTCAATAAGTCTTGCTCCGCGTCCTCTTTTTCCGTAATTCGGTACTGCAGGATCTTCGTGAAGACTCTTGCCTAAGCCGTGTCCCGTTAGCTCTCTTACTACCGAATAGCCCTCTTTCTGAACATAATTTTGAACGGCAAAACCGATATCTCCGATTCTGTTTCCTGCTTTGGCTGCTTCTATTCCTTTATATAAAGATTCTTTTGTAATTCTCAAAAGTTTTGAAATTTCAGGTTTTATTTCTCCGATTTTAAAAGAATAGGCATGGTCTCCGTGAAATCCGTTTTTAAAAACCCCGCAATCAACTGATATTACATCTCCGTTTTTTAATTTGTAATCACCCGGAATTCCGTGAACTACTTCTTCATTAACCGACATACATAAAGTGGCAGGGAATCCGTTATAATTTTTAAAAGAGGGAATACCGCCGTTATCTCTGATAAATTCTTCAGCTAACTTGTCTAACTTGCCGGTTGTTACCCCCTCTCCTATATGTTCGGCAATTAATGCTAATGTTTTTGAAACAGATAAAGCACTTTCTCGCATTAATTCTATTTCTTCACTTGTTTTCGTATAAATCATTATTATTAAAAATTTAGGTGCAAAGTTAAGATATTATATAAAAAAAGCGAGTATTATTGATTAATACCCGCTTAAAGTTTTATACAATAAAAATTATTTCAGATCATTAGGAGACGCAACATCATCAACAATTTCAATGAAAGTACCGTTTTCTTTAAATCGGATATCATAATCTTTTCCGTCTTTTTTTGCTTCAACAACATAACCGACAACTTCTTTTTTCCCTTTAGTGTATTTTTCAATATCTTTTACGACATAATCGGAGAAATCAGCAGTCATTTTATCTTTTACAATATGCGGAATTTTGTCAAAAGTAATTTCTTTAGCTTTCAGACTTTCCTGCATAAACATTTCTTGCACATAATAAGTTCCTGCTCCTGCAAAAAATCCGAGTGCTGCAAGCAATGAAATTCGTTTCATATACCAAATGAAATCTATTTTCTCCATTCCCATAGCAGCCACACCGGCAGCTGAACCTATAATTAATATACTTCCTCCTGTTCCTGCTGTGTATGCAATTAGTTCCCAAAAAATACCGTCTTGCATAAATTGTACATGGAAAGGATCAATCGGATACATACCCATTGATGCAGCAACAAGCGGAACATTGTCGACAACAGATGATAACAAACCGATAATTATTGCTACAGGATATACGCCTAAGCCCCAATTTTTAAGCGAATTTGCCATTAAATCCAAATGCCCAGCCGACTCTAATGCGGCAACAGCTGTTAAAATTCCTAAGAAGAAAAATATTGTAGGAACATCAACACGTGTTAAAATTGTATTTACGGATAATTTAAAATTCCCTTCAAATTGCGTTTTAGTTTTTCTGTGCATTATCTCAGTTGTAATCCAAATAATACTTAAACCGAATAACATTCCGAGATACGGCGGTAAATGAGTTACGGTTTTGAATACGGGAACAAATAAAAGTGCGGAAACACCCATTGCTAACATTACTATTTGTTCTTTATGAGTTGTGTGATATTCATTTTCTCCGTTGGAAATAACCTTAGGTCTTGTAACTTTTCCTTTTAAAGTTAAAGATAAAACAAGTAAAGGAATAATCATTGTAAATAAACTGGGGAGAAATAATTTCATAATAATATTTGCAGTCGTAATTTGCCCGCCAATCCATAACATAATAGTTGTAACATCACCGATAGGAGAAAATGCACCGCCGGCATTAGCTGCCACAACAACCATAGCGGCAAAGAACCAACGAGTTTGTTTATCATCAATCAGTTTTCTTAATAAAGCAATTATAACAATTGTTGTTGTTAAGTTATCTAAAACTGATGACATAAAGAATGTTAAGAAACTAATAATCCACATCAATTTAGTTTTATTGGTGGTTTTAATTTTATCGGTAATAATTTTAAAACCTTCGTGTTGGTCAACAATTTCCACAATCGTCATTGCTCCTAACAGAAAGAATAAAATTGTAGAAATATTAGCCAAATGATCCATTACATCATGATGTACAATAAATTCACGAACACCCTCTGCTGTTTTTGATAAACTCGGATTTAATTCGCTGAAATGAAGCCAAGCTCTGCTGTATCCTAAATTAAGAATTTCTTGCCCGTTTAAAGCATATAAAGCCCATAATACAGTTCCCATAAGTAAAGCAGAAGCTGCTTTATCAATCTTTAAAGGGTGCTCCAATGCTATCATTGTATAGCCCACAATAAAGATTACAACCATTAATATAAACATAACCTATTGATTTTTAATTAGTTAATAATTTTTTAAAATATGTGCAAATATAGATATTGAAATGTGATTAGAAAAATAATTTGACTCGTTTTAAAACATATTTTTACGGTTAAATTCTGTTTGTTTGAAAAATAGGTTTAATTACTTCGTACTTTTGAATTAAATCAATCATTTTAGGATTATTTAATTTTGTTTTTCCTGTTTTTAAATCTACGGACACTAATGTAACCGAAGCAAAAGCACATGTTTGAATTTTATTGTTATTATTTTTAACCACATAACATTCAAAATCGTAGCTTCTTTCTCCTATTCTTGATATTCGAGTATAAACATAAACAATATCACTTAAAAATATGGGTAATAAATATTTAATGTCAATTCTTCCTACAACAACATCAAAGTCTAAGGAATTCTTTTTTAAATTTAAAACTTCGGCGAGATAGTTAATTCTGCTTTCTTCGAGGTAACTTAAATACGTTTTATTATTTACATGTCCTAAAGTATCGAGGTCATCATATCTTACGTGTATTTGTACTCTGTTTTTAAAATTTTCTTTCTTAAATTCTGTATCCATTGTTTTTTATGCAAAGATGTATGTTTTTTGTCAGAAGTTAAATAATTTTTTATTTCCGGCATTTTATAAAAACTTGATAAAATCATTCCGTTAAACATTTTATCTTTGCATAAATTTATTAAAATGTCAAAATTAATACTTGTACCGACACCCGTAGGAAATTTGAAAGACATCACTTTCAGGGCGGTTGAAGTTCTGAAAGAAGTTGACTTAATTTTAGCTGAAGATACCCGAACTACAGCTGTTTTATTGAAACATTATGAAATTAGAAATATGCTTTCGGCATTTCATAAATTTAACGAACACAGGCAGATACAAACTATTATTGATAAATTACAAAGCGGTTTAACAGTTGCGTTAGTCTCTGATGCCGGCACTCCCGGAATTTCAGATCCGGGTTTTTTAATTGTCAGAGAATGTATAAAAAATAAAATACCCGTTGAAACATTGCCCGGTGCAACGGCATTTGTCCCGGCGTTGGTAAATTCCGGTTTACCGTGTGAGCGATTTTGTTTTGAAGGATTTCTTCCGCCGAAAAAAGGGAGACAAAAACGCTTAAAAGAATTATCCGAAGAAAAAAGAACAATGATTTTTTACGAATCGCCTTACCGCCTTGTGAAAACTTTAATACAATTTTCAGAATTATTCGGAGAAGAAAGACAAGTTTCGGTTTCAAGAGAACTGACCAAAATTTATGAAGAAAATATCAGAGGCAGTTTAAGAGAAGTAATTTCTTATTTTGAGAATAAAACAATTAAGGGTGAAATAGTAATTATTGCGGAGGGATTCAATACAAAAAAACCGAAGTCTTAAAACTTTCAGAAAAAATGATAAAAAAACCTTATATTTGCTTAACTGAAAAATAATATATTGTGAAAATTAATTCTAAAGTTCTTCTGTTTTATCTTATTTTTTTAGTTCTCGCAGCAGGAACAATATTTGTATTTTATTATCTTGAAATTTTGAAATTTGATTTTTCAAAATATCCTTTACTGTTGATTTTTGCCTGTTTAATTATTTTTATATTTCCCTTAATTTTAAGTTTTATTATAAGCACAGGAATTTCCAAAAAATTAAAACTTCTTTCTCTGATTTTCCATAAATTTTTTACTGACAAAAACATTCCTGAAAAGATTTCTTCATTTTCCGGAAGAACAGATGAGTTCGGAGTAGTTTTCAGTGAACTTATTAATTTGCAGGCTACTTACAATACTTATAAAAAATTTACCGAAGAATTAATAAGCGGAAATTTCGATGCTGAATTAAAAAATGCCGATAAAGAGTCTTTCGGAGCAGCATTGATTGAACTTAAAGAAAATCTGTTGACTTATGAAAAAGAAAAAAAATATAATCTGAAAGAACTTGAAAGAAATAATTGGTATCAGTCGGGAGTTACGGCTTTTACACTGTTATTACAGCAGGATTTTAAAAGTACAGAAGAAATGGCTTATCCTGTAATAAGAAATTTGGCGGAACATCTCGGCATTGATCAAATAGGTATTTTTATTTTACAAAAAAAAGAAGAAAAAGAACTGTTGATTTTAGAAGCTGCATATGCTTATGACAAGAAAAAGCTTTTAGATACGGAAATTGAAATAGGAGAAAGTTTAGTCGGAAAATGTGCAAAAGAACAAAAACTTATTCGTATTGATGATTTGCCTGAAGGCTACACGTACATTAGTTCCGGATTAGGAGAAGACACTCCTAAATCGCTCATTCTAAGCCCATTGATGTATGAAAAGAAATTGTTTGGTGTTCTTGAAATTGCGTCTCTTAAAAAACTTCCTGATTACAAAATTAATTTTCTGAATATTATAGCTGAACGAATTGCTGCCGAAATTTCAAATATAAATTCCAAAAAACTCAGAGCAAAGCTTGCCGAAGATTATAAAAAACAGTCGGAAGAACTTTCTTTGGAGGAGAAAAAAGCAGAAGATAAAATTACAGAACTCATAAAAGAAAAAGAACTTATTACCAACAAATACAAAATAATATCTGAAGATATTGAGTTAATAAATATGACTGTTCCTTCGATTATTTTTGATTCGAAAGGTATTATAAAAAAGATAAATAAAGCAGCCGAAAAATTATACAATATTAAAAAAGAAGATATTTTGAATAAAAACGGAAAAGATATTTTTACGGAAAATCATAAATTCTCAGATTTATTTAACAAAGTTCTTAAAGGGGAAATACAATACAACAGATTTTTTAATGAAAAAAGGACAGAAGAAACGGCAGAACAATATATTCCGGTTAAAGAAAAAAATGCTGAAATTCAAAAAGTTATTCTTACAGCAATGAAGATTAAAAGAACCTAAAAAAGTTTTTTTTATGAAAACAATTTTGAGTATTGTAATATTTCTTTCTCTTTTTTTTGTAACAGAGGCAAATACCTGCAAAATTTTCGGTAATGCCGGAACCTATGCCGGCGAAACGATTAAGCTGTACACCTATTCAGACTATATAACATTAACAAAAAAAGTGATTGCCGAAAGTTTGGTTGATAATGAAGGATATTTTACTTTTATTGTCGAATGTAACAAAAGCTTTGAGGCATTTATTGATTTAGACGTTTTTGTCGGATACATAATTGTTGAACCCGGTAAAGAATTTAAAATTGTTCTTCCGAAAAAAACTATTCGAAGGCATGAGGATATAATGAATCCTTTTTTTAAACCTTTTGAATTTTATATTCGAATAATGAATGATGATAATACGGTAACACAAGCTATGAAAAAATTTGATGCTTTATATGAAAATGCTTCAAAAATAATATTCAAAACTCCGAATCATATTAATCCCGGTTTAACCGAAAAAGAAATTCAAAAAATTAAAGACAGTACTTCATATTGTAATAATCAATTTTTTAAAAATTATAAAAAATACAGACTCCTTAAATTACGATGTGATGCTGTTTATAAAAATAAAAAAGCCGTTATCAGAAAAAACTTTTCAAATTCAGATATTTTATTCGATAATCCGGCATATAATAAACTTTTGAAAGAGGATTTCGGGAATATTTTATTTGAGACACAAGGTGATACAATTTTTAAACTCCTGGCAGCTGATGTCGGGTGGAATATGATTTCAAGAATGCTGGCAAATACAGATTTATGTCAGAATCAAGATTTCAGAGAATATTTTTTATTTATAAATTTATATAACGAATTTTATAAAAATACAATATTTAAGAATAAAATTATTGACGTATTATATTCTGCTAAGAAATACATTAAAAATCCGCATACTTTAAATGCCGTAAATAATTTTTTAGAAAACTCTTCGAATTTAATTACAGGTAATAAAAGTTTGGATTTTCGCTTGTCGGACTTAAATACATATATGCACAGTTTGTCTGATTACAGGGGTAAGTTTGTTTATTTAGGTTTTTTTTCAACAGAAAGTTATACTTGCAAAAAAGATATTTTGCTTTTAAAATCGTTAGCTGAGAAGAAAATGAAAATGCTCAAAATAATAATTGTTTTTAAAGAAAATAATATTCAGACAATAAAAACTTTTCTTAAAGATGTTAAAACTGATGATATTATATTTTTACACGGCGACGACAGCAACAAAATAATTGAAGAATATGATGTACGAGCTTTCCCTACTTATTATTTAATCAGTCCTGCAGGAAGATTGTCTGTAATCTCCGCACCCGGACCCTCGGAAGACTTTGAATCTCTTTATTTTAAGGCAAAACAAGATTGGAAAATTAAAAAAATCAGAGAGAAGAATTAATTTTACAATTCAGCATAGTTGCCAAATTAAAGCACTTGCCCCCAAAATAGCGGCATCACCGGATTTTAATCCTGATTTTTCAATACTTACGGTATTTTTACAAACACTCAATAAATTATTGTTCATATATTTTTCAGTTGGTTTTACCAGCAAATCACCGGCTTCTGCAAGTCCTCCGAATAAGAATATTTTTTCGGGACTTAATAAAGCCGTAAAGTTTGCTAATGCTTTTCCGAGAATTTCAGCAGTAAAATTAAATGCTTTCAGTGCAATAAAGTCGCCGTTTTTGGCATATTCATAAATATTTTTTGATGTTAATGTGTCAAATTTAACATTACGTAACATACTTTCTTCTTCGGTTTCCGACAGCATTTCTTTAACTGTTTTTAATAATCCGTTTGCTGAAACATAAGTTTCCAAACATCCTTTTCTTCCGCAACCGCAAAGTCTTCCGTTTTCTTTTACAATAACATGACCTGCTTCACCGGCAAAACCGCTGTATCCGTACAACAAATTGTTTCCGGCAATAATTCCGCCGCCCAATCCGGTTCCTAAAGTTATCATCATAAAATTTGAAATATTTTTCCCTTTACCGAATAATTTCTCTCCTAATGCTGCTGCATTTGCATCATTCGTAACCTTTACCGGCACATTAAATTCTTCCTGCATCAATGCACCAATCGGTATAATCCCTTTCCAATCCAAATTTGCGGCATTTTCAATTGTTCCTTTGAAAATATTTCCGTTAGGTGCACCTATTCCGATACCTTTTATTGACATTTTTTCAGGTAAGTTTTTAATCAGTTTATTTATTTCATTATGTAATGTCTCAATAAACTGATTTATATTTTCATATCCTTTTGTAGATACAGTTGATTTTGCAAGTATCTTTCCTTCCTGAGCAACCAATCCGAATTTGGTATTAGTTCCGCCAATGTCTAAACCGATAACAATATTTTGAATTTTTTTCATATTTTCAGAAAATATTGCCGTAAAGATAAGGGTAATAAAACATCATTCAAAAAAACAATAACTGTTAATTATAAGAAAGGTATGGAAATAGCCTGAAAGTTATTTTTTTAAATAAAAAAGCCCGAAAAAATCAGGCTTTTTGAGTGGTACCACCCGGAATTGAACCAGGGACACACGGATTTTCAGTCCGTTGCTCTACCAACTGAGCTATGGTACCTTTTTGTTTTGCGGATGCAAATATAGATATTTTTTTTAATATCCAAAAAATAGATAGTTTTTTATATCGAAAATAGTTAATAAAAGCCTTATTTTATTCTTCTTTTTTCCTCAAATTATGATGTATTTTATATAAAATTAATGAAATAAGAAAGAATAAATAAAAATACCAACTTTCTTTGAATGAAAAGAATATTGTTTTATGTATTCCGGCACTCAGACTTAATATTGCTACTGCAAGCCACAGTAATTCTCTTGCCTTTGACGGTTTAGGATTTGTGTCCATTTTATTATTTATAATTTGATTCCGATTAATAAAATATCATCAATTTGTTCAGTATCGCCCATCCATTTATTAAGGATTTTTTCTGACATTTCTTTTTGTTTACTCATAGGTAAATGATGAATATGTATAAGCATTTCTCTGAAACGTCTTATGTTAAATTTTTTTTGTTTTATACCGCCGAATTGGTCTGCATAACCATCTGAAAACAAATATAAACAATCGTTTGGTTTTAAGCTGACATATTTATTTTTAAACGGAATGTTATTTAATTTTTTATTATTACCGACGGGCATTCTGTCAGCTTCTAATTTTGCTAATTTTTCATTTCTGATAATATATGCAGGATTATTTGCACCGGCAAAGTTTAATTGCATGTTTTTTTTGTCTATAACAGCCAAAGACATATCCATACCGTCTTTTCGCTCCTCTTCACCGTGTGACCTGAGTGCCGTTATTATCTTTTTTCTGAGTGAAATTAATATATCGGCAGCTTTTATTTCTTTTTCGGTTTTACTGAACTCTTTTACAATTTCATTTAAAAAAGAAATGCCGAGCATACTTAAAAAGCCTCCCGGAACTCCGTGACCTGTGCAATCAACTGCTGCAATAAGAAGTTTGTTTTTAGATTCGCTTATCCAATAAAAGTCTCCGCTTACAATATCTCGGGGTTTAAAAAGTATGAAAAAATCTGTTAAATATTTTGAATAAATACCGATATCTGAAAGTGCAGCTTTTTGAATTTTTCCGGCATACCTGATACTTCCTGTTATTTCTTTATTTTGATAATCTATTTTTTGATATTGTTCGTAAATTTCTATATTTTGGTTTTGAATTAACTTGCTTTGTTTTTCAATTTCAGCAGTTCGTTCTTTAACTTTTAGTTCTAATATGTCATTATACTCTTTTATTTTCCGTTGTTTTTTTCTGTAAAATGCAGATATTATTAATGAAACCAGTATTAAAAAGGCTGTAAAAACACTGATAATAAACCATGATCTTTTCCACAGAGGAGGTTTTATTTCAATAATAATTTTAATGGTTTGACTTTTCTCATCCAAGGAGTTGAGAGCATACATTGATAAAATATGTTTACCCGGAGTAAGTTCCGGTATTGTAAGAAACTGTTTCCCGGTTTCGGAATATTCATTATTATTTGAAATGTCAATTCCGTAAAAGTAGCTTGCAAAATCTTTTTTCAAATAGCCCGGTGCCGAAAGAAAAATATTGATGTATTTATAGTTACTGTTTAGCTTTAAATAGGATGTTACGGGAAACGAATTTCCGTTAAAGTCTTTAATATTTGTTATATATAATTTAAACAGGGTTTTCTCTGAAGTAATTTTATTCCCGATTTTGTAAATTTCATTATTCCCTGAAATCAGCCAAATATCATTTTTATTATCAATTGTAATATTTTTTACATTATCAAAAATCCAAGCATATTTAAGTTGATTTAAAGAATCTCTTATATTTCCTTTATAAAGAATATGACTCCCGGAATTAATCGTAAAACTGCTGTCGCTTAAGATATAAATTTGGTTGTTGTCGCTTAAGATGTTTGTTAATTTTGTGTCTTCAAATATATTATTGTGTTTATTATCATAATAATATGCTCCGGATTTTGTTAAAAAGAAAAATTTGTTTTTCTCTTTTGTGATAATTATTTTTTCGTCAATATCTGTATTAATATCAAATTGTTCAGTTGATAATATATCGGTTCCGGGAATTAGGAATAAATATATTTTGTTATTTCCGGATGCCCATACCGTTGAATCATTTACTGTAAGAAGCGATTTGATTTTAATTTTAGAAAGGCTTTTTGAGTTTACTGTTTTCGGATAAAATTGATTGTGTGAAAAATTTATTTTGTAGAGTCCTTTTGACGTGCTGACAAAAAACGTATTACTGTTATTGTTACAACTTAAAGTATAAATGTAAACTTCCGGAATGACGACTGTTAAATTATTATTTTTAATGTAATATAAGCCGGAGTTTGAACCGATTAAAATACCGTTGTTAAATTCTGTTATTGTTTTACACTTACTGTTTATTCCGTCAATTTTTTTATAAAGATATTTTACTGAATGTAATTCATATATTTTTTTGTATTCCGTTATTGTTTTATAGCTTTTTTTATAAAAATATTTGTTTTTATTATTTTGAATTTTCATATTATCAGAAGCAGCATTTCTTTCGGAATCATCAGAAATATTTTTTGTTTCTGTTCTTTTTTTCTCACGTCTTCTTTTCCAGCGTTTAAAAAAATTTGAATTAGAATCGGATTCTTTATCGCTTTCGTTTATTTGTGTTTCTGAATTATTATCCGAAATATTCTTTGACTGTGAATTATTTTGTGATAAGTTTATTTTTTTTAAATATTTAACACGCTTATTTTCTGCAACTTCTACTTCTTCATAACTTTTAATTTCTGACAATCTGAATAAACCTTCCCCGG
Organism: Bacteroidota bacterium; assembly: GCA_024277895.1. Lineage (GTDB taxonomy): Bacteria > Bacteroidota > Bacteroidia > Bacteroidales > JAADGE01 > JAADGE01. Next base: position 33,673 of record JAJRUH010000007.1, read on the forward strand.
TGGCAACATATAAAGTACTGTCATAAAATTTTACGGTATTAATATTTCCTTGCAAGCCGGGGAAACGACTGAAATTTTTAACAGGAATATCAAATGCAATTCTGCTTATTCCGTATTCATGAGCTAACCAAAGTCCTCCGGTTTGATCAACAGCAAAAGCATAAATTTCGTCATCCGGAAGACCTGTTATATAATTTAAGGTATTTAATATTGTACCTGTTTTTTTATCCAAAATAACAGCACCGCCGTTTATGCTCGTAACCACAAATTGGGTTTTATTGAAATTTCCGCCTCCGTTTATTATACTTTCTTCAATATATTTTGAAGAGTTATTTTTATAAGGGCTGTAATTTCTTCCGTCAAAAATATATAAGCGACTGTTTGACAATCCGATAATTAGATTTTTTTCAAACGGTACATTAAAAATAATTTTAGAAAATGAAAAAAGTGAATCCGTTATAATACCGGTTAATTTGTTATTTGTAAGAGTTTGTAAGCCTTCATTTAAAAAATTTATATAAAGAGTATTATTAAAAGCAAAAATTCCTGTTATTGCTTTATTTTTGTTATCAAAAATTTTTTTAAGTTGTTTAGTTTTTAAATCATATTTATATATAATATCATATCCCGAAAAAATAACTTCATAATCTTTAACAATTATATTATTATAAGATTGAAATTCTCGACTTTCTTTTGTAAGGGAATGATATATGTAATTTCCTGTATTGTTTTTTGAAATAATACCGAAACCTTTTTTACAGGCAACATAAAACCGATTATATTTTTTGTCTTTTTTTATTTCAACGGGGGAGTCTGAAATTTTTAAATGTTTTTCTGTTGCACCGTCAAAAAAAGTAACGCCCGAATTATCAGCAAATACCATTACTCCTATACTGTCGGAACAAATTGATTTAATTTTTTTTTGTTTCGATAAAGTAAAATTGGTAATATAAGGATAACCTTCCGGAAGTTTATTTAAAGATGTGTCCTTTTTAATTTTTTCATTTGTATTCGGAACTCTTATTTTTTGATTAACAGTGTTGATACTTTTATACAAAAATCCCGAAAAAATAAAAAAACTTGATAAAATTAAAAGGGTATAGAAAATGAAATGTTTCATATTTAATTATAAATCGAATAATTAAAATTTACTTCAACAATCCGAAAAAGCGTAAATATATTTTAAATAATACAAAAAATCAAAATGTTTTTATAAAAAGGATTAAATTAAAGTATAACTTTGCAAATTAAATAGGGCTTGCTGAAAAGCTCACAGGTGCATAAGATTTCAAGTTTCTCGTTTGAAGTCGTATATAAATACTGCGAAATAAGAGAAATTTGACAGATGATGTGCCTGTGGGCAGCTAAAATATTTTACACAAGTGCAAGGAAATAGGGTTAAATGAATTAAAAACCTTGCACTTATATATGAAAATAACCTTATACGTAACTGAAACACAAATACATTAGCGTTTTTCAGCAAGCCCTAAATAAAACATTTGGCTTTTATTAATCGGTTAATGACAATAATTAAAATAAAAATATGAATATTTTAAGGAAAATATTTTTTCAGATAGCTGTTGCACCGATTAAATTTTATCGTTTTGCAATTTCACCTTATACACCATCTTCTTGTCGTCATATACCCACTTGTTCGGAGTATGCCGTTGAGGCAATTCGTATTCACGGATTAAAAGGTTTTTGGATGGCTGCAGTAAGAATTTCACACTGTCATCCTTGGGGAACATCAGGATATGACCCGGTTCTGCCTAAAGGAATGCATAAAATTAAAGTAAACACCATTGATTTGGGAAAATATAATGATGAAACCGAACCAAAAAATTAAGATTAACCGTTTGTTGTTATTATTTGCTGCAGTATTTTTTTTGTTTATTTTTCCCTGGACAAAAAATATTCCAATTTTTCGTGCCGAAAATATTACTTGGAATATCTTAAAATCTGCAGTTAAAACAAATAAATTTGATTCTCATTCCTTTTCTTTTGCCCCCGTATATAAACTGAATGATGAAATTAAAAAGTTAAACAAAAAAGAAATTATCATTGAAGGATTTTTCAAAAAAGAAGCACATAAAACAGGTGCTGAATATATATTGACAGAAACAGTTACGGAAGTTTGTTTTGCTTGTGATCATGATACACATTATAATATGATACAATTAATTCCCGGTGCAGAACAAAAAATATTGTTTGATACTCTGCCGAATGATACTTTAATAAAAGTCAGAGGTATTTTTCAAATTAATAACAAAAGAAATGCACTATCTGTTTTTTTATTAAAAAATGCACATTTAGAACAGTTTAAAAAATAAATATGTTTTTATTAACCATTCTGCAACAGGCTGTTACAATTACAATTTTTGTGTTAGTGATGATGATTGTTATTGAATATATTACAATTCGGCACAAAGGAAAAACCGAAAAAAAAACACCGTCAAATCCGTTTATGCAAATTTTATTTGCTGTTTTTATGGGGTTAATTCCCGGTTGTTTGGGAACTTATGCTGTTGTATCTTTATACATTCACGGATCGGTAAGTTTTGCGGCACTAACGGCAGCTTTTATTGCAACGTCCGGTGATGAAGCATTTATCATGTTTTCGATGATACCGGAAACAGCCGTAAAATTAATGATCATAATTTTTATTGTTGCATTAATAGTCGGTATCATTACTCATTTTATTTTCAAAGGAAAAATGTTTGAAGGAAAATCAGCAAACCATCAATTTATTCATACACAAGAACCGCAATGTCGCTCACATAATTTTAAAATTTTACCGAAGCAATTAAGACATATTATATGGCAAAGAGCAGTAATTTTATTATTCGGGCTGGTTTTTTTAACCATTTTAATTTTTTTCGGAGATGCTCCTGAACATGGAATTCATATTATTGAAAATTCAGGGCAAGATTCCGAAATCGGTAAATGGGGTTGGGAACGAATTATCTTTTTTATTGTTACTTGTATCGGGCTTTTTATTGCCCTTACTGTTACTGATCATTTTTTGAAAAAACATTTGTGGGCTCACATAATAAAAAAACACTTTTTGAAGTTATTATTATGGACTTTTGCAACATTTTTTGTTCTCCGATTCTTAAACGAATATGTTAACATTAAAGAGCTTATAGCAGGAAATGTGTATATTGTTTTATTTATTGCAGCTTTAATAGGAATAATTCCCGAAAGCGGTCCGCATATTATTTTTATAAGTATGTTTGCCGCAGGACTAATTCCGTTCCCTGTATTATTAACAAATTCAATTGTGCAGGACGGACACGGTTCTATTCCGTTATTAGCGGAATCGGGGAAAAGTTTTATAGTTGTGAAATTAATTAATTTTATTGCAGGTTTAATCTTCGGATATACCTTATTATTTTTCTTATAAATTTAAAACACAAAATCATGAAAAAGTACCTTATTTTATTCTTAATTCCTTTGTTTTTCGCTTGCGGAAAAAGTAAAGAAGAAATCAGACTCGAAAACAAAGTTGACAGTTTGCAGACAATTACTTCCGGCGACAAAGAATCAATTAATGAGTATTTGAAAACATTTAATGAAATTCAGGAAAATATTAATACAATTAAAGAAAAAGAAAATATTATTACAACTAAAACTGTCGGCGATAACGAATTGGAAGATACTGATGTAGAGTCAATTAACAATGATATTTTGGCAATTTACGAAATGATGCAAGATAATAAAAAGAAATTAAGTTATTTGCGGAATAAATTGAATAAATCAAATTCAAAAAATTCGGAACTGGCGAGAACCATTAAACTTTTAAATCAAAATGTTGCTCAAAAGGATATTGAATTAGACGATTTAAGAACACAATTAAAAAATAAAAATATCGACATTACCAAGTTAAATGCACAGATAGATTCAATTAACAAAAGTTTTAATGAATTAACTTTGGATAACGAAAGCAAAAATGTTATAATTGATTCGCAAGAAACTCAATTGAATACTGCATTTTATATTATTGACAGTAAACGGAATTTAAAAGAAAAAGGAATTTTAGAATCCGACGGAGGATTTATCGGAATTGGTGCAAATACAAAAGTTAAACTTAAAGAAGCCGAATTTAAACAAATTGATATCAGAGAAGTAACGGAATTTTCTTTAAATGATGCCAAAAAGGTTCAGTTGATTACCGATCATCCGGAGGGTTCGTACAGATTTGATAAAACTTCTAAAGGACGGTATGACAAATTGGTCGTTACTAATCCTGAAGAGTTTTGGAAAATGTCAAAATATTTAGTTGTTTCGGTAAAATAAAATTTCTTTGAAAAATACGATAAGAGTGCTGTCAGATTTGATACGGCACTCTTTTTTAGTTAAATACAGTCCAAACAATATACGCCGCATACAGAAATATTAAGAAATAACCGAATGTTTTTCCGACTTTCCATTTGTTTATAAGAAAAAAGAACAGAACTATAAGAATTGAAGCCAAAAGAAAATAAACCGATTTTTTAAGATTTCCGGAATAAATGCTTATCGTTCCGCCGGAAGCAAAAATAAAAAGTAAAAACGGCAACCCCAAACCTATCAAAATATCAAAAATATTTGAACCTACGGCATTGCTGACAGCCATTCCGCCTCTGCCTTGTTTTGATACAATAAGCGAAGAAACCAAATCGGGAACAGATGTTCCGGCAGCCAAAATTGTTAAAGCAATTACGGTTTCCGAAATTTCGGCAATACGGGCAATTTGTACGGCACTTTCAACAAGCAACCAACTGATTCCCGCAATAATAAAAATTGAAATAACAAATACGGCAAAATTATATTTCAAAGGAGGAAAAATAAGGTTAATTAGATAATCAACAGGTGTCGTAATTTTTTTAAGCAGTGTTTTCTTTTCGGCAAGAGGTTTATTATTGCTGAATTTTGCTTCGTCATCCGGATCTTTGTATTTGAAAATTTTTCTCCATTTTACTACAACAAACACATAAATAAGATATACGATAATCATTAACCCTGCTTCAAAATAAGTAACTTTTCCGTCAATTAAAGTAAGAAGGAGAAGGATAACGGCAAGGGCATAAAAAAACAAATCGCGCAAAACGGCTTGTTTTGCAATTACGGCTTTTCTTACAATTGCAGATGCTCCTATTATGGCAAGCAGATTAAATAGTGCTGAGCCGACAATATTCCCGATTCCTATTCCTTCGTGGTCTCCGGGACGAAAAACGGCAAATAAAGCTACGAATAATTCCGGAGCGCTGGAACCTACAGCCATAAGCGTAGCTCCGGCAGCATCGTGCGACATTTTTAATTTTTCGGCAATTCTGTCTAACGATTCTACAAAATAGTCGTCAACAACTTTTGCAAGAACATAAAACGACAACAGTAATATTAAAATGTATAATACAAGCATATATTTTGCGTGAAACTTTTAAGACTCGGCAGGTTTTTAAAACCTGCCGAGTCTGCATTCGATAATTAATCAAATTGTTTAATAATTCCGGTTATTTCCGCAACTTTTTCGTCAAGAAGTTTTTTTGATTTTGCTTCAATCAACATTCTTAAATAAGGTTCCGTATTTGAAGGGCGAATATTAAACCACCAATCGGCATATTCTATTCTGTATCCGTCAAAATCGTAAAAAGCCGCAGGTTTTTCTTTGTTCAGGTAAAAATCTTTTACGGCATCCATTGCTTCTTTTTTCTTTTCGAGTTTGAAATTTATTTCGCCGGAATTTTCGTAAGCCGCAATTTTTGAAATCATCTCCGAAACGCTTATTCCCTGTTTTTTCTTTTCTGAAATTACGTCTAAAAATATTAAACTTGCCAAAAGTCCGGAATCGGAATAGTAAAAATCACGAAAATAATAATGCCCTGCAAGTTCGCCTCCGAAAACACCGTCAATTTCCCGTAATTTTAATGCGGCATAGGCACGTCCCACTCGCCACATATTCATCTCAAAACGGTCGCCTACGTATTCGGCAACGGCTTTTGAAGTTCGTATATCCTGTAAAAATTTGCCTTTTTCGTTTTTATAATAATCGGCTAAAACGGCAATCATTAAATCGGGCGAAATAAATTTTGCGTTTTCGTCAACAAACATAACACGGTCGGCATCGCCGTCAAAAATAACACCTATATCTGCATTTTCTTTCTTTACCAAATTTTGTAAATCTATAATATTTTCCGGTATAAGCGGATTTGCTTCGTGGTTAGGAAAAGTTCCGTCAAGTTCGTCAAAAATATAAGCCGGTTTGTCGCCGAGCAAGTCTTTGATAAGCAATGCAGCCATTCCGTTAGAGCAATCTGTCGCAACTTTAAGATTTGAAATATCCGGAACGTATTTTTTTAAGAAATCAATATATTCTTGTTTTTGGTTGTATTCAATAATTTTACCTCTGTTTTCCGGAATCGTAATTTTTTCGGTTTTCATCATTGTTTCCAAATCTTTTAAACCGCTGTCGTATCCTACCGGCAAGGCATTCGTTCGTGAAATTTTCATACCGTTGTATTGCTTTGCGTTATGCGAAGCCGTAATCATAACCGAAGCATCGAAGCCGTGTTTTGCCGTAAGGTAATAGACCATAGGCGTAGTTGAAAGCCCGAGATTATACACATCGGCTCCGGCATCGTTTATGCCTTTGCTCAGGTATTCAAAAATTTCGGGAGAAGAAACTCTTACGTCCCTGCCTACGAGTATTTTATTTGTTTTTAACAGTTTAGGCAAAAAGTATCCGACTTTATATGCATCCTCTTTATTAAAATCTTCGTTGTAAACGCCTCTTATGTCGTATGCGTGAAATGCTTTCATATTAATAAATTTATAATGTTATAATTTTGCAAAGTTACTATTTTTTTATTGCTTTCAAACTTGACAGATATGTGTTTTCAGGAAATTATATTCAAATATTTTATAAATTTTTTAGTTATTTTAAAATCAAATTTTTTACATTTGTACTGAAATTTATTTATTAACATAAAACACAAAAATTATGATTAAGAAACTATTTTTAGCTGTTGCAATTATCTTTTTTGCATCAAGCGTTTTTTCACAAAATTTTGCAAAAGGGGATAAAGCTCTTAATGTTGGTATCGGTTTGGGATGGTCAAGCTATGTGACTTCGCTTTCTCCTATTCCTTCTTTTAATGCAAGTTTTGAAGCAGGTATTGTTGATATCCCTAATGTAGGGGTAATTGGTGTAGGCGGTTTTGGCGGTTTCAGATTTTCACCATATACAGGAGGTGTTTATACTAATACAATTGTTGCAGGTCGCGGTGTTTTCCATTTTCAGTTTTTTGATACCGGAGATTTCGATTTGTATGCCGGAGCTCAAGTAGGTATTGGTTTTACAAGTTGGAATTATAATGATAATTATTACGATTATAACAATTCTTATCTTGTAGATGATGTTTTCGTAGGGGCAAGATGGATGAAAAACGATAAATTCGGATTTTTTGGTGAACTCGGATACGGAATATCTTATTTAAAAGCAGGAATTGTTTTAAAATTCTGATAAAAATTAATATAAAAAAAAGATGCATTCAATTAATGAGTGCATCTTTTTTTATTTTGTAAGATAATTATATCAAATCAAATTTTTGCCAACCCGAATCCGGGTCATTACCTTTCACATCCAAGCCGGCATAAAATAACCATTCGTGATTAGCAAAATGTCCGTTGTAAGAAGGGACTGCACCGGAATTTAATTTAATGTCAATATTCCAGGTATAAGATTGTTTTGCTTCCAAAGTTTGAGTTTCCGCAACAATAAATTCTTTTTTAGGAAAACGATCGGTTGAAAGAGATAATCCTAAATTTGCCTGTTCTCTGAGATATTGAGGTAATGAATCTTTAGGGATGGTAATTTTTTCGACACTTTTTACCCAAAGATACACTTTTTGAACTTTCAGAGGACTATCTTTAACTTCAACATTAACTGTAATATTAAGCGTTTCGCTGATATCATTTCCGTTTACGAAAACGCTTACGTTTGCTCCGCCGCCTGTAATTTTGCTTACGGCACCTTTCAGTTTCTTTAAAAACCCCATTTTTATAATTTAGGAATTCTTAGAGCTTGTCCGGGATAAATTAAATTCGGGTCTTTAAGCATCGGTTTGTTAGCTTCAAATAATTCCTTGTATTTCATAGGGTTACCATATATTGCCTTTGCAATTTTACTTAAAGAATCTCCTTTTTTGACTGTATAGAATTCAGGTGTACTTTCGTCAATAATCTTTCCTTCGGCAGTTGAAACTGCAATAAAATCTTCAACTTCGGCTACTCCGTCAATATTCCCCAAACCCATAATAACTTTTTCTTTTACTGCCGGGTCTTTTACTTTTCCCCAAACAGAAACTTTATCTCCCGAAACTTCTATTTTCAAACCTTCAACATTTAAATTAAAGCGTTTGATAATGCTTTCCATAAATTTTGCTTTTTCTGCATCTGAAACACCTTCCGGTTTTTTTCCGGCACTTTTTGTAAATGGAAATAATCCCATAATGTTATAATTTTACTGTTTAATACACAAAAATAGTTATATTTATTTAAAATTAAATTTTTTTAATGTTGTATTTGAATTTAGGCTATATTAATATTATATCTTTTTAATAAAAAACTTTATCTTTGTATGTTCTATAAAACGATAAGTGAAATTATAATTAATGGCTAAAACAAAAAGAAAATCGACAAAATCGAAAAAAGCATCTGTCAATAAAAAATTTCAAACGAAATTAAATGATCGAAAGTTCAGAACTTGGTGGGGAATGTTTTTTATTCTTTTATCTGTTTTGTTATTAATATCGTTTTCTTCATTTTTAAAAACTTGGGAACAGGATCAGGATATTCTTGATTTGGGTTGGTTTGATTACATCTTCAATACTTCCGTTAATACCGAAAATGCCGTTGGGAAAGTCGGTTTATTCTTTTCTGATATATTTGTATACCAATGGTTTGGAATTGCATCTTATCTTTTTGTCATCATCTTTTTTGTTTTTGGTTTGAAATTATTACATTATTATAAAAGAAGTTTTTTGTATCTCTTTAAAAATTCTTTATTTTCAATATTGTGGCTTTCTGTAAGTATTTCTTTAATTTTCGGAAATCAAAATCCTGTTCTCGGAGGTAAGTTTGGCTACGGTATTCATATTTGGCTGAAATCATTTCTCGGAATTGTAGGCGAATCAAGTTTAATAATTGTTACGGGAATTGGTTTTTTAATGTTGACAATTGAAGGGTTTAACAGTAAATTAAAATTAATAGTTGATACGATTATTGAAAGTATTAATATTAAAAATTTCAGATTTCCGAAATTCAATACTGATAATGCGAGGGTAAATAAAGAACAAGATACTGTTTTTGAAGATGACGATAACTTTAAATCAGAAATAAGGGGGAATTCAGATAAACAAAATATACACAAAAGAGATGATAAATCAATAATTTTTGATTTGAATGAAGATAACGGAAAAGGGAAAATTAAAGTTACCGAAAAACGAAATTATAAACTTACGGATGACGGAAGAGAAATTGAAAACGATTACGGATTTGAGGTTGAACATACTAAATCTGTTAATAACGAAAATATTACAGGTGATAAAACCAAAAATATAAAAGAATACACAGAAAAAGAATTTGACAAAATTGAAGTTGGGGAATTGGCTCTGGATGTTACCGCAAACAAGGATATTATTTCTCAAAAGATATCGGATAAACCCAACGTTAATTATGATCCGACTTTAGATTTAGAAAACTTTACACTTCCGCCGATTGATTTATTAGAAGATCACAAAGCCGGAAATCCTGAAGTTACGAAAGAAGAATTACTGAATAATAAAAACCGAATTGTTGAAACTCTAAAACAATATAAAATTGAGATTATCAAAATAAAAGCAACAATCGGTCCTACATTAACATTATACGAAATTGTGCCGGCACCCGGAGTCAGAATTTCAAAAATAAAAAATCTGGAAGATGATATAGCTTTAAGTTTGGCGGCTCATGGTATTCGAATTATTGCACCAATGCCCGGAAGAGGGACTATCGGTATTGAAGTGCCGAATGAGAAGCCGGATATTGTTTCATTTAAATCTGTAATTAAGTCAGCAGCTTTTCAAGAATCAAACATGGAATTACCTATTGCTTTAGGTAAAACAATTTCGAATGAATCTTTCGTTTTTGATTTGGCTAAAATGCCGCATATTCTTGTTGCCGGTGCTACCGGACAAGGTAAATCCGTAGGGCTGAATGCAATGATTGCTTCATTACTTTATAAAAAACATCCCGCTCAGCTTAAACTTGTTATGGTCGATCCGAAAAAAGTTGAACTTACGATGTATGAACGTTTGGAAAACCATTATCTTGCAACCTTGCCCGATGCCGAAGAACCGATTATTACAGATAATCAAAAAGTAATACATACGGTTAACTCTTTAAACATTGAAATGGATAACCGATATCAATTATTGAAAAAAGCCAAATGTAAAAACATTAAAGAATACAATAAGAAATTCATTTCACGGCAATTAAATCCCGAAAAAGGGCATAAATATATGCCTTACATTGTCTTGGTAATTGATGAATTTGCCGATTTGATTATGACAGCAGGGAAAGAAATTGAATTGCCTATTGCCAGGCTGGCTCAATTAGCACGTGCTGTAGGAATTCATTTAATTGTTGCTACCCAAAGACCTTCTACAAATATTATTACAGGTACAATAAAAGCAAATTTTCCTGCAAGAGTAGCATTCAGAGTAGCTTCAATGATTGACTCCAGAACCATTTTGGACAGTCCCGGAGCAAATCGACTTATCGGACGCGGAGATATGCTGATAACTCAAGGCAGTGATTTAATTCGTTTGCAATGTGCGTTTATTGATACACCCGAATTAGAAAAAATAACTGAATATATTGAACATCAACAATCTTACGGAATGCCTTTTCTGTTACCTGAACCGGAAACAGATGACGAAGATATTCCGGGAGCTGTGGATTTGGGACACAGAGATGAATTATTTGAAGATGCCGCAAGAATAATTGTGATGAATCAACAAGGATCAACTTCTTTGGTTCAAAGAAAATTATCTATCGGATATAACCGTGCAGGAAGAATAATTGATCAGTTGGAAGCTGCAGGAATTGTAGGACCGTCGAAAGGAAGCAAAGTGCGTGATGTATTTATTACAGATGAATATTCTCTTAAGGATTTGTTAAACTCATTACCTTAAAAGTATCGGATTAATATTTTTTCCGTTTTAATGGTCGGTATGCTTTTTGTTCTGTTTTAATTAAAACCCTAAACTATGAAAAAACTGCATTTATTAATATTAGTCTTTTTTTTATCTTCTTCTTTTATCTCTGCACAAGTTGAACTGACGAAAGATCCGGCAGCTAAAAAAATATTGGATGCTGTTTCAAAAAAAGTTTCTCAAGATAAAGGGATTCGGATTAAATTTACATATACTACCGACAACCGGCAAACTGATTTCCGCGACACTCAAAAAGGTTATGTTTTTTTGAAAGGTCAACAATTTAAAGTGATAATCCCTAAAATTGAAATTATATCAAACGGTTCAACCGTATGGACCTACATGAAAGAAGATAAGGAGGTAACAATTTCTGATACAGATACTTCTGATGTTTCAATTTTTAATCCAACAAAACTGTTTACTGCATATAAACAAGGATTTAAATATTTATTAATCGGAGAAGAAACAATTAATAATGTAAAATATTACGTCATTGATTTATATCCCGAAGATAGTCAAAAAAGTCCTTATTCAATTATCAGAATTAAAATTAATAAAAATACTAAAGAGATATATTCAATAAAAACATCGGGTAAATCCGGGGTAGATTACACTTTTAAAGTTTCGGAATATAAAACGGATATAAAAATGCCGCAAAATTTGTTTGTTTTTGATAAATCAAAATATCCGTCAGATATTGAAGTTACGGATATGAGATAAAAAGATTTTGTGATTTTAAGATTTAATTTTACATTTACATATTAAAATAATTTTTTAATCAAATGAACAGAGGTAAAATTCTTATAGTAGAGGACGATAGTATGTTGTGTACTGTTTTTGAAATGTTTCTTGAAGAATTAGGATATGAACATTGCGGTACAGTGGCATCAGGTGAAGATGCACTAATACATATTGAAAATAAAATGCCGGATTTAATTTTGATGGATATTCATTTAAAGGGTTCTGTTGACGGTATTGAAACTGCAAAACAAGTTCTGGAAAAATATAATATTCCTATTATCTATATTTCGGGAGACAATAATGTTACTACAGTTAAAGGATCAGTATTAAGAAATACATACGGTTATATGACAAAACCGGTATATAAAAACAGTTTAGAATTAAATATCGAATTTGCTCTTCAAAAACATAAACTTCTTAACAGCTAATATTTAATTTGAATATATGTAAATTAATTTTTGCCCCTTAATAATTAAGGGGTATTTTTATAAAAATAAATAATTTCGTTATGAAACGTATATCTGCCGAATATATTTTTACCGGAAAAAAAATTCTGAAAAGAGGAATTATAGAACTTAATTCAAATGGAGAAATTACAAAAGTAACAGATACCGGAGGTAAAATTTCGGAACAGCAATCTTTAGAATTTTACAACGGAGTAATTGTTCCCGGTTTTGTGAACGCACATTGTCATCTTGAACTGTCGCATATGAAAGGAATGATTAAAAATACAACAGTAAAAGGTTTGCCCGGTTTTATTGATGAAATTATTTCCAAACGAAACTTTCCCGATAATTTACAAGATTATATTGAAAAAGCCGATAAAGAAATGCAAATGAAAGGAATTGTTGCTGTCGGAGATATTTCAAATACCGATGACAGTTTTACGATTAAGAAAAACAGTTCAATTTATTATCAAACATTTATTGAAGCATTTACTGTAAGCAATGAAAAAGTTATTGAAACATTTGAACAGGCTGCAAATAATTATTATAAACTAAAGAAATTAAATTTATCGGGAACTATTGTTCCTCATGCTGCTTATACTGTCCCTCACAATTTGTATGAGATGATTTCAAAATACAAAAATGAAACATCAAAAATTATTTCGGTGCATAATCAAGAAACACCAGGTGAAGATGAACTGATAAAAAATAAAACCGGAACTTTGGCTGAAGTTCTGATAAAAAAAGGATTTCAATTAAAAGATTTTTCTTATCCGGGGAATTCCGCATTAGAAACTAATTTATACTATCTGAACAAAAAAGATAATATATTATTGATACATAATACATTCAGCAAAGAAAAAGATATTGAAACGGCAGAAAATTTCTCCGATAATATTTATTGGGTATTTTGTCCGCTTTCAAACTTATATATTGAAAAAACTTTACCGAATTTGCCCGTATTTTTTAAAAAAAACGTAAAAACCTGCATAGGAACCGACAGTTATGCCTCAAATACGGAACTTTCAATTTTAAGTGAGATGAAAGTAATAATTGAGAATTATCCTGAAATACCATTTGAACAATTAATCAAATCTGCAACAATAAACGGGGCAAAAGCATTGAAAATTCAAAATAAATACGGCAGTATTGAAACAGGGAAAACCCCCGGACTGAATTTAATTACAAAGTTTGATTTTGAAAAAATGACATTGAAACCCGAGAGTTCAGTTAAAGTATTGGTGTCTTAAATCTGCAAGTCTGATATATAAAGTATTGATAGATAGTCATCGTATCACTATTTCAATTTAAGTGAAACAGGTTTAAATCTAACAGGTTGTTTGCTGACACATTGATACGATGACTTGCGGATTTAAGGTAGTATAAAAAAACCTCCGAGAAATCTCGAAGGTTTTTATTTTTTTAATATTAAATTATTTCCCTCCCAACAAATATCCTACGGATAATCCGAAATATATATTTTTTTGAGAAGCATCGCCTGTAATTGCAACAGTTTTATCATCTTTGGTTGCATAATTTGTTGCACTGTAATATGTGCTGCCGGTATTGATAAAATTCAATAAACCCATACCTGCATTTAATTCAACAAATACACCCGAGAAGTCAGCTCCGACACCTAAATTTAAACCGACATCCATTTTATTAATTAAATCACCTGTTCCGCCTGCATTATTAGTGTCTGAATAAGCTTCAGCAGGATTATATATTTTAGGATCACTGAAAAGATCAACAGTTCCGGTACCTGCAACAGGATAACCTACAGGAGAAGTCCCTTCCCAAGTTCCTTTTTGAGAAGCGCTCAGAGCATAAGCAAAATAAGGTCCTACAAAAGCATAAGCCGGTCCGAAACTGAACTTAGGAGAAATACCGATTTGCAAATAATTAATGTTTTGATTGTACTTGTATTCCATTCCCAAAGCTCTGTATGGCCAATTTGCATCAGTTTCATCTTTTGAGTCATAATCAGAACCTAATTGATTAAAAGTAACGTCAGCTCTTAAACTCATCATATCATTTACAGGCATTTCACCTACTAAACCGAAATTGAAACCCGTACTCATTTTAGAACCGTCCGGAGAATAAAAGTTAATTAAATAACCTGACATATTATATCCGGCTTTAACACCGAATTTTTGTGCATTCATTGTAAAAGCAAATAAAATTGCTGCTGATAATACCAATAATTTTTTCATAATTATATATTTTAATTAAACAATATTGTTAGGTCAAAATTAAAAAAAATATCTTAATATAAAAATATTTGCATAGTTAAGTTGATTAGTGCTATATTATTATTTGCCGAATAAAATCCCTACAGAAAGACTTAAAGTGTAATTTTTTATAAATTCGTCAACAGGCATACCGCTGTAATTTTCAATATTTGTTAATCCTGCATTATATCGCGCTTCTGCAAAAAATTTCAGAAATTGAATTCCGGCTCCTGCACTTAAGCCCATATCTGTTCTGCTGAATTTAATGTTATCTCCGTTAAATTCACCGTCTTTAAACACATCATTAGAAGGGACTTGCCCGTAATTACTATATTGATCCGCTGCAAGTTTTTGTCCGTCAACCGTAATTGTAACAATATCTTTTCCGCTTACTGCATACGAAAAATACGGACCTGCCGTGAAATATGCGGGACCTAATTTAATTTTCAGTAAAAGCGGAATTTCAAGATAATTCATATTAAGAGAACTTTTTATTACGGCATCGGTTCCGTCAACAGTAACATCACTGTTTACGGTATATCCTTTTTGAGAGAATAATGCTTCGGCTCTTATTCCGATAACTTTAACGGGATTGAATTCAAAAACAAAACCGCCGTTAAGTCCTTTTGCAAATTCGGCAGTTTGATAATCTGCAAGATTTGTGCTGGAATTAACACCTGATAAATTTAATCCGACTTTAAAACCAAATTTCTGTGCTTGCAGCGATAAAACAAGTAAAGTGCTTATTGACAATAAGATAATTTTTTTCATGTTTTTTGTATTTAAAATTTACAATTACCAAATATACGAAAAATAAAGAAACTTATTATAAAATTGTATAATTAATTCCGAAAGAAAATATTCTGGTTGTTAAAGCATCTGCATTTAATTCGGAACTGCCGGTCATGCTGCGGGTATATCTGAGAAAAAAATCAATATTATTAATATTATACAGAATTCCCGTAAAAATTCCTGCATCAATTCGACTGTATGTATAATCCGGATTATGAAAATCTACTTTTACTGAAGTAATTTCTCCGGTATAATAATCTTTACGTTTATATTTTCCGTCGGTCCAAAAAGCACCGTAACCACCGATATAAATGTTGAAGAAAGAATGTCTTGTTTTCATTAATGAATATTGTCCGGAAACAGGTATTTCGATATAATTCATTGTATTAAACGTTGTATTATACGGAATTTGTGTTGTCTTTAATCCTTTTTGTGAATATAAAATTTCTGCCTGAACAGAAAGAATTTTATTGAAAAACTGCTGAAATACAAGACCTGTTACAATTCCCGGTTTTAATCGTCTGACAGGCTTTATTAAATTATCATTATTTTTATTTAAGTACACAGCTTTTGATAAGTTCACTCCGGCTTTAATTTTAAAAAATGTTTGTGAGAAACTGACACAAGATACAAAAAGCATACTTATTGTTAAAGTCAAATATTTAGTCATTTTATTTAATTATTAGTGTTTTTGAGTGAACAATGTTCAAAAATAATGATATTTTACTAAATAGAAATAAAAAAATCCCGACAATTTGTGTCGGGATTTTTTATAGCAAATGAAAAATATTAATATTCCATTTCTGCTAAACGTTTGTAATAATTGAAACGCCATTTTGCATTTTCTTCCGCAGCAGCAAATAATTCATCGGCATGTTCCGGGAATAATTTATACAATGAATTAAATCTGACTTCTCCGAGTAAAAATTCTTTAAATAATTCATATTTCGGAGGCTTAGAATCTAATATAAAAGGATTTTTACCTTCTGCTTCCAATTGCGGATTAAAACGGTATAAATTCCAATATCCCGATTCAACAGCCATTTTTTCTTCATTCATTACCCTGTTCATTCCGGCTTTTAAACCATGAGCAATACAAGGAGAATACGCAATAATCAACGAGGGTCCGGGATATGCTTCGGCTTCTTTAATTGCTTTAAAAGTTTGAGATTGGTTTGCACCCATCGAAATTTGAGCCACATAAATATAACCGTAAGTCATTGAAATGGCTCCGAGATCTTTTTTTCGAATTTTCTTACCCGAAGCAGCAAATTTTGCAATTGCTGCGGTAGGTGTTGCTTTCGATGATTGACCTCCCGTGTTTGAATAAACCTCGGTATCCAAAACCAAAACATTTACGTTTTCGCCCGAAGCCAAGACATGGTCAAGACCTCCGTAGCCGATATCGTATGCCCATCCGTCACCACCGACAATCCACATCGATTGATTTACGAGATATTTCTTTAACCCGAGAATATCTTTTACACAATCACATTTTTCTTTTTCTAATGCTTCAATAACTTTCGGAGCAACGGTTTTAGATTCCTGAGATTTATCTTTTACCGAAATCCATTCTTCAAATGCAGCTTTAGTTTCGGGTGCAATACCTTTTTCAACAGCAACATTCATCATATTGGTAATAATTTCTCTTTGTTTTTTATTGGCAAGAGCTATTCCTAAACCAAACTCGGCATTGTCTTCAAATAATGAATTTGCCCAAGCAGGACCTTCTCCTAAATTGTTGGTTGTATATGGTGTTGCAGGGGCAGATGCTCCGTAAATTGATGAACATCCCGTGGCATTTGCAATGGTCATTGAGTCTCCGTAAAGTTGAGTAACTAACTTGATATAAGGTGTTTCCCCACAACCGGCACAAGCTCCCGAAAATTCAAACAACGGTTGAGCAAATTGAGAATTCTTAATTGTTTTTTCTTTTTCAACAACCGTATCTTTGTATCCGACTTTATGATGCAGATAATTCCATTTGATATCTTCCGCACGTTGTTCGTCATCAAGAGCAACCATAACTAAAGATTTTTCTTTTGAAGGACAAACATCAACACAAGAACCGCAACCTGTGCAATCAAGCGTACTTACCTGAATTCTGTAATTGTATTCTTTTGTTTTGCCTATGCCTTTAATAAATTCTGTTCCTTCCGGAGCATTTTTTACTTCTTCATCATCGGCAAGGAACGGACGGATACAAGCATGCGGGCAAACATAAGCACATTGGTTACATTGAATACAGTTTTGAGCAATCCATTTCGGAACTTCTGTTGCAACACCGCGTTTTTCATATTGTGCTGTTCCTGCCGGCATTGTTCCGTCTTCAATCCCTTTAAAAACACTCACGGGAAGTTCGTCTCCTTTAAGTGCATTAATCGGATCCATAATATTTTTAATGTAATCGGGAACATCATCGCCTCTTTCAATTCCGTATTTTGCTTCTCCTTTCAACGATTTCCATTCAGAAGGAACTTCAATTTTTGTAATTGCATTGCCGCCTTGGTCAACAGCTTCATAATTCATATTTACGATTTTATCGCCTTTTTTACCGTATGATTTTTTAATTGCGGCTTTCATTTGTTCTACAGCAAAATCGTAAGGAATAACCTCGGAAACTTTAAAGAATGCAGATTGCATAATTGTATTGGTTCTGTTTCCGAGTCCTATTTCGTGAGCAATTTTTGTGGCATTAATTATATAGAAATTAATATTTTTTTCAGCCATTACTTTTTTGTAACTCTCCGGCAATCTGTTTTTTGTTTCTTCGACACTCCAGGTAGAGTTTAATAAGAACGAACCTCCCTTTTTAATACCTTCGAGCATATCATATTTATAAAGATATGCAGGAGTTGAACAGGCAACAAAATCGGGTTGTTTTACAAGATAGGTTGAACGAATAATATTGTCTCCGAAACGTAAGTGCGAAATTGTGATACCGCCTGATTTTTTTGAATCATAGGCAAAATATCCCTGCACATATTTATCGGTAGAATCTCCGATAATTTTAATGGAATTTTTATTTGCTCCGACAGTTCCGTCAGCACCTAATCCGTAAAATTTTCCTTCAAATGTTCCTTTATGTACTGTGCTGATTTCAGGTAAAATAGGAAGATTTGAAAATTTAATATCATCAACAATCCCGACTGTAAATTGATGTTTAGGTTCGTTTCTTTCCATATTTTCATATACGGAAATCATCATTGCCGGAGTTGTATCTTTTGAGCTTAAACCGTAGCGTCCGCCTACAATTTCAGGGGCATTTTTATCATTTTTAAATAATTCAACAACATCAAGATAAAGAGGTTCTCCGTTTGCACCGGGTTCTTTTGTTCTGTCAAGAACAGTAATTTTTTTAACTGATTTCGGTAATGCGTTCATAAAGTATTTAGCTGAGAATGGTCTGTATAAATGAACAACCATAACGCCGACTTTTTTACCTTGTGCATTCAAATGTTCAACAACTTCTTTTATTGTTTGAGTTACAGAACCCATTGCAATAATAATATGTTCTGCATCCTCAGCTCCGAAATAATTAAAAGGAGCATAAGGTCTTCCTGTAATGCGTGTAATCTCTTTCATATAATCGGCTACGACATCGGCAATCGGGTCGTAAAAAATACTTGATGCTTCACGTGCTTGGAAGAAAATATCAGGATTTTGAGCAGATCCTCTTGTAACAGGAGCTGTTGAAGTTAAAGCATTATTTCTGAATTTTTGTAATGCTTTTGTATCGATTAATTTACTAAGTTCATCTTCATTAGGCAGTTCAACTTTTGAAATTTCGTGTGAAGTTCTGAAACCGTCAAAGAAATGTACAAAGGGGATTCGAGTTTTAATAGCTGCCAAATGAGCTATAGGTGCTATGTCCATAATTTGTTGCGCACTTCCTGTTGCAAGCATAGCAAATCCTGTTTGTCTTACTGCCATAACATCACTGTGGTCTCCGAAAATTGACAGTGCTTGAGCTGCAATACTTCTTGCTGCTACATGAAAAACAGCAGGTAATAATTCACCGGCAATTTTATACATATTAGGAATCATTAATAGTAACCCTTGAGATGCCGTAAATGTGGAAGTTAATGCACCGCCTTGCAATGCACCGTGAACAGCACCTGAAGCTCCTCCTTCAGATTGCATTTCCGTAACGGAAACGGTTTGTCCGAATAAATTTTTTCTGCCGTGAGCTGACCATGTATCAACATATTCTGCCATGTCCGATGACGGAGTAATCGGGTATATAGCAGCTACTTCGCTGAATAAATATGCAACATGAGCTGCTGCCTGATTACCTTCACAGGTAATGAATTTTTTTTCTGCCATAATATTTAAGTTTTAATAAAATTCAAAATTATTTTTAATCTGCAAATTTAGAATAAGTTTAGTTAAATAGCTATATGTTTTATCAAAAATTGGAGTTCTTTTATTTTTTCTTCTGTAATCTAAAGATAATCAGGGATATATTTTAGTATGATGATTTAATGTTCTTCAACAGGAAAAATTATTTCTGAATAATTGAGTAATTTATAATAAAGAATATTGGGAATTACAAATTAAGAACTCCCTAAGCCTGATAATCAAATGACTATACGCCTCTTTAAATGTTTTTGCAGGAAAAAATATCAAAAATCAGTTTCTTATCTTTAATTTAAAAAACGGTAAAATGTGCGGTAATAATTTTTTTGATCAAAAAAAACTTTCCTAAAAAGATGTGTTTTTCAACTTTAGAATATTCAACCTGTTATATTGTTTGATAAGTACGCAAATAAGTTTTAATAAAGAAATATTTCTTTATTAAGAAAAATAGCTTATATTTGTATAAAATTAATTAGAGAAATATTTCTTTATATGAAAAATACTAAAGATAATAAAGCATCAGGAATACCTGTACCGACAATAAGGCGGTTACCATTGTATCATTCTTTTTTATTAACTATAAAAAATAAGGAAAGGAAATATATTTCGGCACCGGATATTGCAAATGAACTGCAGATTGATCCGACTCAAATAATAAAAGATTTTTCATATCTAAATGTAAAAGGAAAAACAAAAGTTGGTTATGTAACATCTGTTTTAATAAAAATCTTAGAGGAATTTTTGGGCTATCATATTTCAAGAAAAGCTTTCATAGTAGGTATCGGGAATCTTGGTTCAGCACTAATAAAGTATCACAGATTTCACAATGAAGGAATGGAGATTACAGCAGGTTTTGATATTAATCCCGAGATAATAAATACTAAAACAAATAATTTAAAACTATTTCATATAGATCAGTTTCAAGAAAAGATTAATGAAACACCTGTCGATATCGGAATAATAGTTGTTCCTGCAGACCAAGCACAAAAAATAGCCGATTTAATGATTAAAAGTGGTGTGAAAGCGATTTGGAATTTCTCCGGAACTCCGCTTTCTGCTCCGGATAATATAATTATTGAAAATACCTCGATAGACTCCGGCTTGGCAATGATTAAATGGAAATTACATGAAAATAAACCTTTAATATATAAAAACAGAATGCTTTAGATTGAACTTAATTTACTATAAAAAATAAAAATATGAAACTACTTAACAAAATTTTATTAGCAGTCGATTTTAGAAATTCATCTGATAATATTGTGGATAATGCAATAAGAATAGGAAGAGTATTTTCATCTGAAATTATTCTTATTCATGTTTTAGATGACGATATTCAAGACAAAAAAATTAAATTATTACTCAACGAAGCAGTTATAAAGCGATTGAAAATTATTAAAAATAAAATTGAAAGTGAAGGCATTAAAACCGGCGAACCCATTTTGGAATTCGGCAGTTTCTATGAAAAAATAAGTAAAACTGCAGATAATATAAATGCTAATATCATAATTATCGGATCGGCTGAAAAATTAAAAGGTGATGTTTTTAAATTGGGTATAACTGCCGAAAAAATTATCAGAAAAAGTGACAAGCCTGTATGGGTAATAAAGGAAGATATTCCTTTAACCGTAAAAAATATTCTTTGTCCTGTTGATTTTTCACGTCATTCTAAACGAGCTCTTAAAAATGCGATTACAATAGCTCGCAGGTTTAATGCAAAGCTCATTATTTTTAATGTTGCCAAAGATGTATCCGTTGTCCCGCTTAAACTAAATTTTAATTTGGATAAAGAAAATGAAAGAGTAATGTCAACACATGTAAAAATGTTAGATTCGTTCTTAAAAGATTTTACTTTAACTGATTTAAACCGGCGTAAAGAAATCCGAAGAGGTGATCCGGCAACAGAAATACTAAAAGCAATTTCAAAATACAAAATTGATTTGCTCATAATGGGATCAACAGGAAAATCAGGTTTAAGCAAAATGATTATGGGCAGTGTAACCGAAAAAGTTATAAGAGAAGTCCGCTGCTCATTTATCACACTTAAATCTGAAAATATTATTGATTTGCAATTAGAAAATGAAATTCAAGATATTGAAAGCCATTTTAATATTGCAGGTCAACTTGTAAATGACGGGTTTTTTAAAGAGGCAATTAATGAGTATAAAATTTGTCTGAATATTAACCATATGCATATACCGTCATTGATAGCAATTTCAAAAATTTATAAAAAATCAGATAATCCGGAGAAAGCAGAAAAATATAAAAATATGGCTGATGATGTCCTGAAGATAACATTAAACAGGAAAATTGAAGCTGAAATTCGCAAATCTTATAAATTCTGAATTAACACAGGAAAAGCAAAAAATAATTGCGGAATTGAAAAAAAGTGTTGAATAAACAGAAAAAATCGTCTTAACATAAAGATTTAAAGAGAATCAGAGGATACGATAAAATATTAAAGAAATTATTATGACATCAAAAGTTCTTGAATTAACAGAAAAAATATACAAAGAAGGCGTTGTAAAAGCAATAAATGAAGCTGAAAGAATTATTTCTGATGCCGAAATTAAAGCTTCTGAAATTGTTAATAAAGCAAATAATAAAGAAAAAGAGATAATTGAAAATGCTGAAAAGAAAGCATTAGAAATAAAAAGGAATTCGGAAGCAGAAATGAAATTATCAGCAAAACAAGCAATAAGCAATTTAAAACAACAAATTACCGAACTCGTTATAAACAAACAAGTTGAAGCTCCTGTTAAAAATGCTTTTAAAGATACCGAATTTGTAAAAAATTTAATTCATACACTTATAAAAAATTGGAATCCGCAAAAACCCGAAGAATTAGATATCAACTTGTTACTTCCGCAAAAGGATAAAAAAAAATTTGAAAGTTTTTTTGAAAATAATATGAAACAAAACTTAAACTCAGGGTTTGAAATTAATTTTGATACAAATATCAAAAGCGGGTTTAGAATAGGACCGAAAAACGGAAACTATATTATAAATTTTACTGATAAAGATTTTGAAAATTATTTCAAAAATTACATCAAAAGGAAAACAAAACAAATACTGTTTGAATTATAAGCAATAAAGAATCAATCATAAACAGTCAATTAAAAAACAATGTTAAAAACAAATTATTTTTGTCTGATTGCAGGATTACCGGACATAATTATTCCTGAAACAAAATCACTTGTTTCGTGTCAAGAATTTAAACTTGAACTTTCCGAGCAATTAAAACCTGATGATTATAAATTAGCAGAAATGCTGTATTTTAAATATGATAACGAAAATTTGTTAAATATTATTCATAAAAAAAATGAACCCTTTAATCTTCTCGGAAAATATACACAAGAAGAACTCGAAGAGCAAATAGAAGAGCCTACATATATTGTTGATTATCTAAAACAGTTTATTACCGAATTTAAAACAGAAAAGACACAAGTTCCGGATTTTAATCGAGAAAACAAATTACAAACTTTGTTTTTTGATTTTGTTATGCAAACAAAAAACGAGTTCTTGAAAAAGTGGTTTGAATTTGATATGAATATAAAAAATATTTTAACAGCTATTAATTGTCGCAAATACAACTATAATATTAAAAATCAGCTTATTAAAATAAAGAGCGGAAATGAAGTTTATGAAAATCTTATTAAAGAAATACCCAAGCCGGATTTACTTTCAGACCAAGTTATCTATGCCGAACAAGTTTTGAAAATAGCTGAATCAGACGAAAGTTTAACACGAAAAGAAAACGCAACAGATATGCTGAAATTGAAGTTTCTTGAAGAATTTACATTTTTTAAATATTTTAATATCGAAAAAATATTAGCATTTATTATCGTATTGAATATCGCTGAAAGATGGTTACAGTTTGATAATAAAACCGGCAAAAATAAATTTAATTTTCAATTGCTGATTGATAATATTATGATTTATAAATAAAATATTCAAAAATCCTGTCGGACGTTTTAACATCGTATAAATTTTCTTGAATGTCAGTAAGAAAATCAAAATTTAACAAGATAAAAATGAATACAAAAGGAAAAGTAAAAGGAATTATTGCAAACCTCGTAATTGTAGAAGCCGACGGACCGGTTTCGCAAAACGAAATTTGTTATATTATTATGTACGATGTAAAATTAATGGCTGAAGTAATTAAAATTACAGGTAATAATGCTTATATACAAGTATTTGAAAGTACAAGAGGTTTAAAAGTAAATACAATTGTTGAATTTACGGGACATATGTTAGAAGCAACTCTCGGACCGGGTATTTTGTCGAAAAATTTTGACGGATTACAACACGATCTTGACAAAATGGAAGGTATTTTCCTTAAAAAAGGTGATTACGCACCGGCACTCGAAGATGATAAACTTTGGGAGTTTAAACCGATTTCTGACATAGGAGATATTGTTATTCCGGGTTCTTGGTTGGGCGAGGTAAAAGAAAATTGGATGCCTCATAAAATTATGGTCCCTTTTAAATTCCAAGGCAAATATTCAGTTAAAAGTATTGCAGCAGCCGGCAAATATTCAATTAATGATACTATTGCCGTTCTGTACGACAGCAACAAAAATGAAATACCGATAACCATGGTTCAGAAATGGCCCGTAAAAATTCCGATAAAAGCATACAAAAAAAAACCGCGCCCGTTCAAACTAATGGAAACAGGCATAAGAGTAATTGACAGCTTAAATCCTATTGTTGAAGGAGGAACCGGATTTATTCCCGGACCTTTCGGAACCGGGAAAACGGTATTGCAACACGCCTTGTCAAAACAAGCCGAAGCCGATATGATTATAATAGCAGCCTGTGGTGAACGAGCAAATGAAGTAGTGGAAATATTTGCCGAGTTTCCGAAATTAGACGACCCCAGAACCGGACGAAAACTAACGGAAAGAACAACTATAATTGCTAATACCTCGAACATGCCGGTCGCAGCTCGTGAAGCATCTGTTTATACAGCTATGACAATTGCAGAATATTACAGGTCGATGGGGCTGAAAATTCTTTTACTTGCCGATTCAACTTCAAGGTGGGCACAAGCACTTCGAGAAATGTCGAACAGAATGGAAGAATTGCCGGGACCTGACGCATTCCCGATGGATTTACCGGCAATTATATCTAACTTTTATGCACGGGCAGGTTTTGTTTATCTTAATAACGGAAAATCCGGTTCTGTTACTTTTATCGGAACGGTTTCGCCCGCAGGCGGCAACTTAAAAGAACCTGTTACCGAATCAACCAAAAAAGTTGCACGTTGTTTTTACGCATTATCGCAAGAACGAGCCGACAGTAAAAGATACCCCGCAATTGAAGCTGTTGACAGTTATTCCAAATACATAGAATATCCTGAATTACAAAAATATATAAAAGAAAATATTTCGGAGAAATGGGTCGATAATATTATGCTTGCTAAAAACATATTAATCAGAGGAAAAGAAACTTACGAGCAAATTAATATACTCGGTAATGACAGTGTACCTGTTGATTATCATCAACAATTTTGGAAATCAGAAGTTGTTGACTTCGTAATACTTCAACAAGATGCTTTTGACACTGTTGATGCTTCAACTCCTATTGAGAGGCAACAGTATATGATGGAAAAAGTACTCAATATTTATCGTCTGAATTTCAAATTTGAATCTTTCGAAGAAGTAAACCCCTATTTTAAAAGAATAATTAATACTTGTAAGCAAATGAATTATTCGAAATATAAATCAAAAAAATTTAAAATATTTGAAACAGAATTAGAAGAAATTATTCAAGAACGAACATAAATCGCTAATTAAAACAATATGCAAACATCAGCTTTTCAAAAAATTTATACAAAAATAAATAATATTACAAAAGCAACTTGCTCGTTACATGCCGACGGCGTAGGTTATGAAGAAACAGCAACTGTAAACGGCAAATTGGCACAAGTAGTTAAGATTCAAGGTAATTTGATAACTCTGCAAATATTTTCCGGAACAGAAGGTATCCCCACAAATGCAGAAGTAATATTTTCAGGACATGCACCGATATTATCGGTAAGTGATGAATTAAGCGGACGGTTTTTCAATGCTCACGGACAGCCTATTGACGGAGGTCCGGAAATTGACGGAAAACCTGTTGAAATCGGAGGTCCTTCCGTAAATCCGGTAAGAAGAAAACAGCCGTCTGAACTTATTGCTACCGGAATAGCCGGAATCGACCTGAATAATACACTTGTTACAGGACAAAAAATACCGTTTTTCGCCGACCCCGACCAACCTTATAATCAGATAATGGCAATGGTGGCACTCAGAGCTAAAGCTGATAAAATAATACTTGGAGGTATGGGACTTACAGACGATGATTATTTGTTCTTTAAAAATGTGTTTGAAAATGCAGGTGCAACAGACAGAATTGTAAGCTTTGTTAACACAACCGAAGATCCGCCGGTTGAAAGATTACTTGTTCCGGATATGGCTCTTACGGCAGCAGAATATTTTGCAACAGAAAAAAATCAAAATGTTTTAGTTCTGTTAACAGATATGACACTTTATGCCGATGCTTTAAGTATTGTATCAAATCGTATGGATCAGATACCTTCTAAAGACAGTATGCCGGGTTCACTGTACAGCGATTTGGCAAGACTTTACGAAAAAGCTGTACAGTTTCCGACCGGAGGTTCTGTTACAATTATTGCAGTTACAACATTATCCGGCGGAGATATTACTCATGCAATTCCCGATAATACAGGTTATATAACTGAAGGGCAACTGTTCTTAAGAAAAGATTCTGATATAGGAAAAGTAATTATTGACCCCTTCAGAAGTTTGTCAAGGTTAAAGCAGCTCGTAATAGGCAAAAAAACCGGAGAGGACCACCCGCAAGTTATGAACACGGCTGTCAGACTTTTTGCCGATGCAGCAAATGCTAAAACAAAGTCAGAAAATGGTTTTGACCTGACTGACTATGACCAAAGAACTCTGAAATTTGCTAAAGAATATTCTAATCAACTTCTTGCTGTTGATATAAATATCGAAATTGAAGAAATGATTAATACAGGATGGAAACTATTTAATAAATATTTTACAAAATCAGAAATAGGAATTAAAGACGAAATTTATGAAAAATACGGAAATTTATAAAATTAAATCAAATGCTCCGAGAAAATTACAGCGAAGTAAATATTCAGTATAATTTATTTGAAAATAAAAACAAGAAATGATATTCTGAAATATGAACATAAAATTCCAATATAATAAGATTGCACTACAAAACTTAGACAAGCAATTGCAAATAAGACTTAAAGCTTTGCCTACAATTAAAAATAAGGAAGCAGCATTACGTACGGAAGTTAAAAATGCAAAAGATAAAACAAAAGAATTGCAGCAAAAGTTAGATCAGAAGACAGATATTTTTAATGCTGAATCCGGTATTTGGAATGAATTTAATCCTGACCTGATAAAAATTGATAAAGTTATTACAACTACAAAAAAAATAGCCGGTATACCAATAAAGATTTTTCAAGACGTTGTTTTTCATCAAAAGGAATTTAGTTTGTTTAATAAACCAAAATGGTTTCCGCAGGGAATTTTTATAGTAAAAGAATTAGCAAAAATCGCAACTGAAAAAGAAATCTTTCAACAAAAAATGATATCGCTTGACCATGCAAGAAAAAAAACAACACAGAAAGTAAATTTGTACGAAAAAGTTCAAATACCCGGATATGAAAATGCGATAAGAAAAATTAAACGATTTTTAGAAGACGAGGAAAACTTATCAAAATCGGCACAAAAAATTGTAAAAAATCGTCGTCAAAAACAGGAGGAGGAAAGTCAATGGTAGTACCGATGCAGAAATATTCGTTCCTTATTTTTCATAAAGAATATAATTCTTTTCTTGAAAATATTCAAAAAATCGGAGTTATTCATATTATTGAAAAAAATATTGAAATTACTCACAAAATTAAAGAACAATACAAATTATTAAACAGTTATGGTAACGTTTTAAAATTTTTAGAAAAACGCAAACAGTAAATCGAAAAGCCAAAATCTGATATTGACGGAACATTAATTTTTAATGAGATTATTAAAAAACAAAAAGAAGAAGAAAAATTAAAGCAAAAATTAATCTCAGAAAATAAAGAATTACAAAAAGCTGAACCTTGGGGTAACTTCTCAAATCAAATAATTGAAAAATTAAAAAAAGAAAATATTTTTATCAGATTTTTTATCACTTCAAAAAAGAACTTTTATTCCGACCGAACTTCAAAATTCATTACCGAGATAATCAGCAAAAATAAAAGAACGATTTATTTTGTATTAACAGAACAAACCGGCGAGAAAATAGATATTGATGCAGAAGAAATTCAGTTGCCCGAAAGACCGTTTCCCGCAATAGCTCAAAATATTCTTAAAATCGAAGAAGAAATAAAAAACATCAATGAAGATATAGATAATTACGCAAAAACTTCAATTCCGGCATTAAAATCTGTTAAAAATACAATAGCCGAAAATTCGGACTTTAATAAAGCTGTTTTAAACACTTCCGGAAAATTCGAAGACACAGTTATGCTTCTTGAGGCTTATGTTCCTGAAAATAAAGAAAAAAAATTGACAGAGTTTTTAAATGAAAATCCGACTTTATATGTAAAAGAAAATCCGACTTTAAAAGATAATATTCCGGTTTTGCTTAAAAATAACAAATTCAGCCGTTTATTTGAACCCATCGGTAAACTGTTTTCTTTACCGACTTATTCCGAACTTGATTTGACAGCCTGTTTTGCACCGTTTTTTATGTTATTTTTCGGGTTTTGTCTCGGTGATGCCGGCTACGGTCTGTTATTTTTAACAGGAGCCGGTTTATTCAAACTAAAAGCTGAAGATAACATAAAACCTCTGTTGTCTTTAGTGCAATTTCTCGGTTTAGCCACAATAATTTTCGGGGCAATTTCCGGAACATTCTTCGGAATTAATTTAATTCAAACAGATATAAAACTTTTTGCCGATATAAAAACATTATTCTTGAATCCTGACAACATGTTTAATTTGGCATTAGTTCTGGGAGCCGTCCAAATTATTTTCGGAATGCTTATTAAAATGATCAACCGAATAAAACAATTCGGTTTTAAATATTCTCTGGCTACTGTGGGTTGGTTGATTATTTTTGCTGGAACTGCAATTTTTACAGTATTAAGTATGAAAGAAATTCTTAATACGAATATTATTTTATATGCAATTCTGTCTCTCGGCAGCTTTTTTATCTTAATCTTCAGCGACCCAAAAATAAATGTTTTTGCAAGAATCGGAAAAGGACTTTGGGATATGTATTCCACTGTAACAGGAATTTTCGGTGATTTATTATCATATATTCGTCTTTTCGCACTCGGACTGTCAAGTGCTGTTCTCGGATTTGTTATAAATGATATTGCAATACAAATTCTTGGGTCAGCATCTGTAACAAGACATATATTTTTTGTAGTGTTTTTATTATTCGGGCATACATTAAATATTCTGATAGCATCACTCGGTTCTTTTGTGCACCCTATGCGCTTAACTTTCGTAGAATTTTATAAAAATGCAGGTTTTGTCGGAGGAGGAAAAGAATACAAACCTTTTGAAAAACAAAATATTAAATCATAAATTAAATTTTAATAATCTAAAAAAGAAAATTATGAGTACAGCTGTAATACTTGCATACACAGGAATAGCTTTAATGATTGCTTTAGCAGGCATCGGAAGTGCAATAGGTGTTTCATCGGGCGGAAATGCTTCAATAGGTGCATTAAAAAAAAATGATGAAGCTTTCGGAAAATATATGTTATTAAGTGCATTACCCGGAACACAAGGACTTTACGGATTTGCCGGATTTTTTATTATCAATGCAAAACTATCAACTTTTATTGTTGATGGTGTAATGGTACTAACTATGTATCAGGGAGTTGCTGTTTTTGCTGCCGGATTAGCCTTGGGTTTTGTAGGATTGATGTCCGGAATAAAACAAGGTTCGGTTTGTGCAAACGGTATCGCCGGCATCGGTTCCGGATATGATATATTCGGAAAAACAATGGTCCTTGCCGTATTCCCGGAATTATACGCAATTATAGCCTTTGCTGCTGCATTTCTGATAAGTGCAGGATTGTAACCGTAAAATCGGTATTTGATTCGGAATGTTCAAGTTCGAGACATATGAAATATTGAAAATAAAGAAGAAATCGGACATTAAGGATAAACATTGCTGAAATATTTGAATAAGGCATTACAAGCAATTTTTTTAAAGAGCCCTTTGCGATTCTCTGAAGAACCTTTTTTGTAATACAAAGCTTTTTAAGTATTGTTTCATTTATAACATATTGCCGGCATTAATTAAAAGCCTGTTTCAATAAAATAATTTACAATATTTATGAATAAAGTACCAAAAAAAACGGGGATTTTTCAGCGGATGTTGAATTGGACAGAACGAACAGGAAATGCATTACCCCATCCGGCAACATTGTTTGCATTATTTGCCCTTACCGTATTGGTTGTTTCTGCAATCGGACATGCTTTAGGATGGGAAGTTATTCATCCCGGAACCAAAGAAATTGTCAGGCCGGTTAATCTTTTGTCAAATAAGGGTATTCACCGGATTATACTCGAAATGGTTGATAATTTTACGGGATTTGCTCCGCTGGGAATAGTGTTGGTAGCAATGCTCGGTATAGGTATTTCGGAAAAAAGCGGATTGATAAATGCCGTTATTCGTCTGTTGGTATTAAATTCACACAAACGTATTTTGACATTTGTAATTGTTTTTACAGGAATATTATCAAATCTTGCTTCAGATGTCGGATACGTTTTATTAATTCCGCTTTCAGGTATTATCTTTCTTTCTGTAGGCAGGCATCCTGTTGCCGGTATGGCTGCCGCATTTGCCGGAGTATCCGGAGGATTCAGTGCTAATTTGGTTTTAGGAACAGTCGATCCTTTATTAGCCGGACTATCTCAGGAAGCTGCTCGCATACTTGATCCTTCATATATAGTTAACTCCGCAGCAAATTATTATTTTATGGCAGTTTCAACCTTTGTTATTGCATTTGCAGGTACATTTGTTACTGAAAAAATTGTGGAACCGAGGTTAGGAAAATATACCGGAAATATCTGTAAAACAGAAAATTCTTTTGATAAGCTTTCTAAAAAAGAAAAAAAGGGATTATTTACAGCCTTGCTGACTTTAATCGGAATTATAATAATTACCTTAATCGGGATTATTCCTGCAGACGGCTTCTTTCGCGGAAGTGACGGAGGAATACTCAGTTCTCCCATTATTCGAGGAGTAGTAGCTATGTTATTTATTACAACCGGAGCTATGGGACTTGCTTATGGTTATACCACAGGAACTTTTAAAAATGATGAAGATGTTACGGCAGGTATGGCTTCCTCTATGAAAACACTTGCTGTGTATCTTGTTCTGGTGTTTTTTGCAGCTCAGTTTGTAGCTTATTTTAAGTGGAGCAATCTCGGAATAATTTTGGCAGTTAAAGGAGCCGAAATTTTAACATCTGTTGATATCGGACTTATTCCGTTGATGATTCTTTTCATACTTCTTTCTGCTGCCGTTAATATGCTGATGGGAAGTGCCTCGGCAAAATGGGCTGTCCTCGCTCCTGTTTTTATCCCTATGTTTATGATAATGGGATATTCGCCGGAATTATCTCAGGTTGTGTATCGTATCGGAGACAGTGTTACCAATGTGATATCTCCGATGATGAGTTTCTTTGCTCTTATTATTGCTTTTGTGCAAAAATACGATCCGAAAGCAGGTATCGGTACCATCATTGCAACAATGATACCTTATTCGTTTGTTTTTCTTATTTTATGGATTTTGCTTTTAGCAGCTTGGCTGGCTTTGGGTTTACCACTCGGTCCGGGTGCAGAAATATACTATACTCTGCCTCATTAAAACAATATTAATATTATCTTACGTAAATATTTTAAAAATTACATTATGAAAGAAACCAAAACAACAAATATTCTGTTATTGATAATTGTTATACCTCTGATTTTTTATTTATTGAAAATATTATCTTTTATTTTTGTCCCGCTTTTTCTTTCTATGTTTATTGCAGTATTATTTTTGCCTCTGATGAGATGGCTTAATAAGAAAAAAGTGCCTAAGTTTATAAGTATTATTATTATTATCTTAATAATTGCCGGAATATTTAAAATCGGAGGCGAGTTAATTCAACTTTCAAGTAAAGAAATATTAGCTGCTGATAATGCTTTTTTTAAAAAAGCAGAAGTAAAGATTTTAAATTTATTATTAATGACAGAAGAATTTTTCGGTATTGAGCGAATTGAAGGAAAAAAAGTTTTAGCTCATTTCATACAGAAAAATAATATTATCAGAAGTTTCGGCTCTACTTTGGGTTTTATAGGCGATACTCTTTCTATGATTTTAATGACTGCTTTTTTTGTAGTTCTTTGGCTTTCAGGATCAATTAATTTCCAACAATTATTGAATAAAACAATACTTAATCAAAAATATTCTTCTGTAAAAGTTTTTGTTAAAATTGAGAAAGACTTAATTAAGTTTGTTAAAGTAAAATTTATAATAAGCTTTTTTACAGGTGTTGGTATCGGGCTTGCCTGTCTGTTTTTTAATGTCAGTTTTCCGATTTTTTGGGGATTATTTGCCTTTGCTGTCAATTTTGTTCAAATGATAGGTTCTTTAATTTCAGTAATATTGTTGAGCTTGTTTGCATTTGTTGAGCTTGACCCGACAGTAATATTGTTATTTTTTATATTGACAATAACGGCTGTTCAATTAATAATGGGTAGTATATTAGAACCGATTTTTATGGGAAAATCATTTTCCGTAAATATCATAACTATATTAATAATGTTGATGCTTTGGGGCTATATTTGGGGTGTTCCGGGTTTAATTATGTCAATACCGATAACTGTATTTTTCAAAATTATATTTGAACAATTCCCCGGAACAAAAGTTATAGCCGATATTTTTGCCGGTGCTGACAAAAAAGTAAAAATTCCATTTAAGAAAAAATAATAAATAATGATGTGAAAAATAATAATACCATTTCATGAATTTATAAAAGTTGAAAGTTATTGATGAACACTATTATTTCCCATTTTTGCTGCACAAGGCGGAATGATACCCGATTGCACGGTTCAACAGTTTACACAATCGCCAAAAACTTTTCGGGATTTACAGAACTTAAATTCAGCAGAGTATAAAGAGTTGTTTTAAATATCAATTTGAGTTCCGATAAAAACTTTAAAGTCATCATAAAATAAATTTTTTGTTTATTAAATTAATATATAAATTAGAAGTTTTGAAAACATCGCAGAACTTTAAAACAGAATATAACGGCTATTCTAAAAATTATTGTTCATTATATTCTGAAATCTTTTATCAATTAAGCAGAAAATAATGTCGGGAAATAAGATTACAGCAAACAACATCAATCTTAGCTGCGGATACATTACTATAAAAAAAATAACCGACAAAATCTCTTCAACTAATTCATATTCTAAAAACAACATTATGAAACTGAAAAATACTTTCCTATTGAGTATTATTTTATTCTTAATGATTCTTAGCAACCAAGAAATAACAGCCCAAACTCCCGGATTAATATATGAGAATCCGGGTATTTCTGTTCTCGACCCTAACGGAGACGGATATGTATCTCAAACTACATCTGGCTTCTCTGCAAACGATCAAACAGAAAGTGAAATTCAATATGCAGCATTACCCGTTCTTGAATTTGAACCCGATTCAGATCAAAGAGTCGGACCTTATTGTTCATATACTGATATAGTTGATAACGGGATAAAAAATGCTTTGTATGCATATTACGACGGTACAAATATTTTGTTTCGGTTCAGATTAAGCGGAACAGCATCAAATGCAAAAGGCTATTCAATTATGGTTGATTCAGACCAAAAATTCGGTTTTACGGGAAGTGAAGCAGATCCTGATGCAGTCGTCGGAAACCCGGGTTTCGAATTTGAAATTGTTCTCGAAACAAAAAGAGGAATCGCTCTTTATGATGTTAACGGTAAAAATTATGCAACTGAGATAGGTAATGCTGCAACTCAAAGACCTTATGCAAGTTATGCTCAAAAATCAATAGCTCTTACTACAAATTGTAATACTCCGGATTATTTCTACGATTTTTATGTTTCAATGGCAGATCTGAATGCAGCTTTCGGCATTGACCAAAATACCCTTCTCCGTTTTACAGGTACAACCGTTACGGATACTTCAGCATTTATCGGAAGTCCCGGTGCTTCAGATATAGCCGGTACAAACGAGTTCTGTTTCGGCGATATATTTGATTGCATTCCGCCGATTAAAATATCGGAAATAAGTACGGCAAATACTGATTGTCGAACATCTTGCCCGTCAATAGACGGTGTTATTGAAGACGGAGCAACAACTGTATCCGGAACAGGAATTATCGGAGCGGAAATTAACGTTTTTAAAAACGGAACCACAATCGGAACTACAAATGTTGACGGAACAGGAAATTGGTCATTAATAAATATTAATTCGACATTAATCAGCGGTGATACAATTACCGCAACAGCAAAAGACGGAACAAGATATGTGTCGTTTAATGATTGTAATATTAAAATTGTTGAATGCTCACCTGCTTTGACTATTACTTCTGTCGGAGGAAAAGGAATATGCGGAACAAATTATATTTCAGGTGCTGTTTTTAGAGTTTATCTAAACGGTACTGAAATCCTTCAAGGCGGTGACAGCCTGTTTACAGATAAAGGCAGCGGAAATTGGGCATTTTCGTGTGCAGGAAACCTTGACTGTACCGGTTCCGGAGTAAATTGTATGGATATCGGATGGTATGAAGTTACACAACAAATTCCCGGTTCTTGCGAATCAGTACCTGTAGGAATTTGCTATAACGGGGTATCTTCAACTGTTCCGATTATTTCATCAAACCCGATTAAAATAAATACAAACCCGATAACAGGTACCGGTATTCCCGGATCTGCAATAATCCTTTATCAAAACAATTCACATATTGGCACCGGAACTGTTAACGGCAGCGGAGATTGGTCAATTTCTCCTGTAAAACCATTAACAATATGTTCTGAAATTACTGCAAGTCAAGTTGAAGCTAATAAATGCCGTTCAAATTTATCATTACCGATAACTGTTATTGATACAATTCAATTTCACAAACCGATTATAACAGGCGATTATTGCGTTCTTGCAGCAACAACTGTTTCTACAATTACAGGAACTTCCGTCGAAGAAGAAAATTCCGTAATTGAGATTTTTGTTAACAGCAGTTCTGTCGGGACTTCAACTGTACAAGCAAACGCAACTTGGGAGCTTACCGGTCTTTCAATTAATATCGGAGATACCATTACAGCCCAAGTCATAAGCGGACCGGCTTGTCTTTCAAAAAGTGCTGTCTCAGATGCTGTTATAGTAAAAAAAACTTTTACAAACGATGCTTTTATTATCGGAACATATTATGAGGGAGACGGCTCTGTATCAGGAAGCGGCAGTACAGATGGTCGATTTGTATATTTATACCAAGATGATGTATTAATCGGCTCAGATTATATAAGCGGCAGTTGGTCTGTCAGCGGTCTAGAAACAACACTTTATGCAGGCGGAGCTCTTACTGTTACAATAGATTCTACAGGTATGTGTGAAAGTGATTATTCTGCTCCCGCAGTAATTGTTCAGTGTAAGGCTCCTCTTGATAATCGTCTGATAACTGCAGTTCAATCTGAATATTGCGAAAATGATAATGCTGAAATAATTGTAAAGTCTTCCGAAAACGGTATAATTTACACACCTGTTTTACGCTCTGACAGTACTGTTATTGGTTATTCCGAATTAGGAACCGGAAATGATTTAACTCTCACAACATACCCTTTTTTATTATCCGGCACTTATAATATTACAGTAAAAGCAGAAAAACCTTGCGGAATTGATTGTATAGTTTTTAATACAAATGATACTTCCTTACAAATAAATCCTCTGCCCGATAAAACATTAGCTGTTTCCCCTGCTGCCGTATCAATATGTCGCGGTAATTCTGTTGATATAACAATAACAAATGCCGAAAACGGAATTACATATCAACTGCAAAACGCTGCCGATAATATAAATATAGGTTCTTCTGCTGTAGGAGACGGAATAAACAATTTAATAATTCCTACAGGACTTCTTGATACAACTATCACAATAAAAGTTATTGCAACAGATAATACTTATCCTACAAATTGTTCGGTTGAACTGGATAATACCGTAAAAATTACGGTTAACGGACCTAATATTAACCAAAACGTAACTGTCGATAACAATACATTATGCCAAAATAATTCAACAAATATAAATGTTACAACAGACAACGACGGATATTCGTATCAGGTAAAACGAAGTTCCGATAATGCTGATATCGGAACAGCTTTTATCGGAGACGGAACTGTACATTCAGTAACAACAGGAACTTTAACGACAGATGAAACTTTTTACATTGAAGTTAATGACGGAGTCGGATGTACTGTAAGAATTCTTGACGATGAAACAGTAACTGTTCTTGCATGTAACAGAGACATTTTCTTAGAAAAAACAGTTGATGACAATACTCCCGATGAAGGTCAAACAATTACATATACTGTTACTGTAACTAATAACGATCCTGTTGAAAATGTAACTAATTTAATTGTTACTGATATTTTACCTGCGAGTTTAACACTTGTAAGTGCAACTCCTCCTGTGGGAACAACTTGGCTTGATCCCGATTGGTCTGTAGGAACCCTAAACAATACAGAAAGTAAAACATTAACAATTACAGCTAAAGTTAATGCCGGCACAAGCGGAGACGTGATTACCAATACAGTAAGTAATACCCAATACGAAACAGATGATAATACTACGAAAGATAGTGATACAATAGCTATAACAGTTAATAATGAAGCTGATATTGCATTAACAAAAACAGTTGATGATAATACACCTGATGAAGGTCAAACCATAACATATACTGTAATTGTAAAGAATAACGGACCGGCACAGGCACAAAACTTGGTAGTAACAGATACTTTACCTGCCGGTTTAATATTTGTAAGTACAAATACGACATCAGGAACATGGTCGGCACCGAATTGGACAGTCGATACATTAAACAGCAAAACTGCGGACACTTTAATAATTGTAGCCTCTGTTGATGCAGGAACAGGCGGAACTGTAATTACAAACACGATTTCTAATACTCAAAATCAAATTGATGATAATACTTCCCCGGATGATAATTTTGAAGACATTACAATA